>NZ_JCALDB010000019.1:0-95705 GCF_059812645.1 Mycobacterium sp. NGS45
ATGAACCTGGCCAATCCGTGGCGCCGCCCGCCCGGCGTGCCGGCCTGCGAACCACCGCGCGCGGAGGGCTGTTTCTTCTTGCCGGACGGACGCCGGCTGGGCTACGCCGAGTTCGGTGATCCGTCCGGGCCGGTAGTGCTGTGGTTCCACGGCACGCCGGGTGGGCGGCGGCAACTGCCGATCGTCGGGCGCCGCGCCGCCGAACGGCTCGGTCTGCGGGTGGTGCTGGTGGAACGTCCCGGCTCGGGATTGTCCGATCCGCATGTGCTGCCCGACGTCGGCGCCTGGGCCGACGACGTCGTGCACGTGGCCGACGCGCTGGGCGCCGAGCGGATCGGCGTCGCGGGGTTGTCCGGCGGTGGACCGTATGCGCTGGCGTGTGCGGGCATGCCGGCGCTGGCGCACCGGGTGGCCGCGGTGGCCGTGCTGGGCGGCGTCACACCCGCGGTCGGTCCGGAGGCGTCCTGCCGCGGCGCGATCGAACTGTCCCGGCGGTTCGCGCCGGCGTTCTCGACCATGCGCCGGCCGTGGGCCGCCATCATGGCGGCGCTGGTCTACCCGGTGATTCCGCTTGCGCACCTGGCCTATTCAGGACTGGGCTCGGCGCTGCCCGAAGGCGACCAGAAGGTGTTCGCCGACCCGGACATCGAGGCCATGTTCATCGACGACATCGTGCACGCGGTGCGCGGCGGATTTCAGGCGATGCTGGACGACGCCCGGCTGTTCGGCCGGGACTGGGGCTTCCGGCTGGCCGACGTCAAGGTTCCGGTGCGCTGGTGGCACGGAGATGCGGACTCGATCGTCTCGCTGCAGGACGCCCAGGTCGCAGTCCAGCACCTGCCCGATGTCGAGCTGATCCTGATGCCCGAGGAAAGCCACCTGGGCGGGTTCGCGGCCGCCGACGACGTGCTGTCGTTCCTGCGCTCACACCTGTAAGCCGGCTCAGAGCCGGTACATCTCGCGCGCCATCGCGGCGTCTTCGATGACCCGACTACGCAGTTCCGGGTAGCGCCGGCGGGTGCGCCGCGGCGCGGCCCGGAGCGCGGCCGTCGCTGTGGGCCTGCCCAGGCTCCAGCGCGCCATTTGGCGCACCAAAGTGGCGAGCAGCCGTCGTGCACCGATCGGATTCGCTGCGACTACACCCATGATCGTTCACCTCACTGTTGATTCCTCGCCGACCGTTACCGATCATGTTTCAGAACCTAGCATAAGATTTTGAAGTGATAAATAGATTTTTGAGTTCAATGCAGAAAAGTGAGCTGCGGGTAGCATGGCTGGCATGTCGCGAAAGACCTACGGACAGTTCTGCGGCCTGGCGCACGCCCTCGACGTCGTCGGGGAGCGCTGGACGCTGCTGATCGTGCGAGAACTGAACACCGGCCCCAAGCGCTACACCGAACTAGCCGCCGCACTACCCGGCATCGGCACCAGCTTGCTGGCGTCCCGGATGCGACAACTTGAGGCCGACGACGTCATCGAGCGTCGACTGGACCCCGACTCCCCCGGCTCGACGGTGGTCTACGCGTTGTCTGAATCCGGCCGCGAACTCGCCGACGCGCTCGTCCCGCTGGCGATCTGGGGGGCGCGCCACCCGATGACCGGCGCCGACCCGAGCCAAGAGGTGTTCCGCGCCGAGTGGCTGGTGGGATTCCTGGCGGCCGACCTACGGGTTTGGGGCCCAACCGATTTCACCGCCAGCTTCGAATTCCACATCGATGACAGCGTCGCCTGCCTGGTGGCTGACCGGGGCGAGGTCCGGGTGCGACCCGGTCCGCACGACGGGGACGCCGACGCCACCGTGCACACCAGCGCGACGACCATCGCGGCGATCGTCGCGGGAAAACTCAGCGTCTCCGATGCGGTGGCCGAGGGCCTACTCGACCTCGCCGGTGACGGCTCCGCTGCCGCCGTGCTGCTCCAGGTCGTCGAGAATCGCACCGGCACCCCGGTCGACGCGGGCTGAGCACCCGGCGCTGTCCGGTTGTTTACCTGACCGCGGGACGGGAACCCGTTTCGACAGGCCATGAAGTCAGCAATCGAGATCCTCGCCGTGCTGCTCGCCGGCCCCATGGTCGGCGTGGAGATCTCCGTCGCCGCATTCGCCAACCCGGAGTTCGCCCGGCTACCCGACGACGCGTTCCGGGAAGCGCGCAGTCACAGCAGTCGCGTGCTCGGCAAGGTGATGCCGTTCTGGTACATCGGCACGTTGCTGGTGCTGATCGCAGCGGCCATCGTGACCGGCGACTGGCTGGTCATCACCGCCGCGGTGTTGATGGCGCTGGTGGTGCTGTTGACCGTCACCATGATGGTGCCGATCAACAATCAGATCGGCCGCTGGACGGACCAGGAGGTACCGTCCCGAGATTTGGCCGCCCGCTGGGACCGGCTGCATTGGATTCGGGTGGCCGCGCTGGTCGTGATGCTCGTGCTGCTCACCGTCGCCGTCGTGGGCTGAGGTCGTCTCAGTCGGCGCCCACGTAACGCAGCTGGATCACGTTGTCGACCAGGGTGGCAGGCTGACCCTGCGGACCCATCGCGGCTCGCTCGACGGTTTCCACCCGTGTTCGCTCCCAGTGCGCGGCATCGAGATTCAGCGAATCCACCACCTCCTGGGCGGACGGGAACTCGAATTCGTGCACGCCCGTGGGCGCCCAACTCGGGGCAGCACCGTGGTCCACGATCAACAGGCGCCCGCCGGGTGCGACCGCCTCGGCGGCGCGGCGTAACAGCGGCACTCGGTCCAAGGCCACCGGCGAGTGCAGGAACTGCGCGGACACCAGGTCGAAGCGGCCGTCCGGAAAGGTCTCGGTCAGGTCATGGCGGGCGAAGGCGACCCGTTCGGACACGCCGCGCGCGGCGGCGTCGTCGGCGGCTCGCTGCAGCGCGGTGCCCGAGACGTCGACGCCGAGGACCTGCCAGCCCTGCTCGGCCAGCCAGATGACGTCGCCGCCCTCTCCGCAGCCGACGTCGAGCGCACGGCCAACCGGCAGGGTGGCGGCGATCTCGGCGAGTTGCTTGTTCACCCGGCCGCTCCAGACCCGGTCGCGGGCGCCGTAGTGGTCTTCCCAGTACTGCCGGGCGTCGGAGGTGTCGGTATCGGTCATGGCGTCAGCTTGCCGATCCCGATGCCACAGTGACAAGCTTTCTTGCCATGCAGGCAAAAGACGGCGCGTCGGATGTCGACGCCGTGGTTCGGCGCCGGTTGCGCGAACTGCGGACCCAAGCCGGTCTCACACTCGATGACGTGGCCCGCCGCGCTCAGATCGATGTCTCGACGCTGAGCCGGCTGGAATCCGGCAAACGCCGGTTGGCGCTGGATCATCTGCCGCGGTTGGCCGCGGCGTTGTCGGTGAGCACCGATGAGCTGCTGCGCATCCCGCAGGCCGAGGACCCGCGGGTCACCGGCGCCTCGCACACCCACGACGGCGTCACGTTCTGGCCGCTGACCCGCCAGGGTCCGGCCGCCGGATTGCACGCCTTCAAGATCAGGGTCAGCCCGCGCCGCCGCACACCGCCGGTCACGCTGCCGGTGCACGAGGGCCGGGATTGGTTGTACGTGCTCTCCGGGAAGCTGCGGCTGCTGCTGGGTGAGCAGGACTTCATCGTCAATCCCGGTGAAGCCGTGGAGTTTTCCACCCGCACTCCGCATTGGTTCGGTGCGGTCGACGGGCCGGTGGAGGCGATCACCATCTTCGGGCCGCACGGCGAGCAGCTGCATCTGCATTCGTGATCTCGATAGCCGGCTATCCGTAGTTGCCGAAGGTCAGCACCAGGTCCCACGGCGTCAAGCCCCAGGTTGCGATCGCGTCCAACATGATTCTCGGTGCGACGCCGATGGTCTCGTCATTGGCCGCTGCGGTGAGGGTGGCGCCGGGCTCGCCTTCGACGATGTGCGGTTGCCAGATGGTGGATTGCCGCGGTGGTGGAACGGTCTCGATCACAGATGTCACGGGGTCGTCCTGCGGGAGCAGGGCGAACAGGCAGTACGGCTCGGGTGGGGCGTCCCCACCACCCGTTTCCACCACCAGGAATTCGTGGTTGGAAACGCAGTACCGGACCGCTTGGGTGAGCACGGCCAGCACGTCCTCGAGGGTGGAATCGCCCGGCGCGGACGGGGAGGCCAACGGAAACGGATAGCCCTCGAACTGGGTCCCTCCTGTCCCGTCCGGCTGCGGCCTGCGCGCAATGAACATGGTTGCGGTTTCGGCGGACAACAGCGCAACCTCACGAAGTCGACCCGGCTCGTGCAGGGTCCGCGCTATCGCACCGGTACCTTGCGCCGAACGAAGGCGCTCGCCGTCCGGAATCGACCACAGCCGCGGGGGCCCGTCTTCGGTCCACGTCCGCACCAGCCCGCCGGCGCACAGACTCAGCTGGGCCGTCGACAACGTGTCACCGGCCTGCAGCGGAAAATCGTCCCCCACCGGCGCTCCCTTCTGCTACCGGGCCGAGTCTGACACGAAGGTCAGACCCCGCCGATGCTTGATGTGCAGACGGCCGCGCCCGGGAATGCAATCAGGCCCCCTCGAAAGGGGGCCTGATCTGGTGTGGCAGGTACAGGATTCGAACCTGTGTAGGCGTAAGCCGACGGATTTACAGTCCGCTCCCATTGGCCGCTCGGGCAACCTGCCTGGTGTATTCGCGCCGCGCCCGGGGTGCCCCAGGTTTGGTGCGAATAGCAGGGTACAACGAGGATGTACCCAACACGAAAACGGCCATCTGAGCAGAGGGGACGGATCCAATGGCGGATTCATCGTTCGACGTCGTGAGCAAGGTCGATCGCCAGGAGGTCGACAACGCGCTCAACCAGGCCGCCAAGGAGCTGGCCACCCGGTTCGACTTCCGCGGCACCGACACCACCATCGCCTGGAAGGGCGAGGAAGCCATCGAGTTGGTCAGCTCCACCGAAGAGCGCCTCAAGGCCGCCGTCGACGTCTTCAAGGAGAAGCTGGTCCGCCGCGACATCTCGATGAAGGCCTTCGACGCCGGCGAGCCGCAGCCCAGCGGCAAGACCTACAAGCTCACCGGCGGGCTCAAGCAGGGCATCGACTCCGAGAACGCCAAGAAGATCACCAAGCTGATCCGCGACGAGGGCCCCAAGGGCGTCAAGACGCAGATCCAGGGCGAGGAGATCCGGGTCAGCTCCAAGAAGCGCGACGACCTGCAGACCGTCATCGCACTGCTCAAGGGCGCCGACCTCGAGGTTGCGCTGCAGTTCGTCAACTACCGCTGACCGGTTCGACCCCGCCGCCGCGGCAGCCGGCAGGGGCCGCGGCGCGCCGGCGCCGCAGTGTCCTATCGTGGGCAGTGACGCACACCACATCCTCCGAAGTCGAGGTCGCTAGATGACGGTCGCTCCCACCCCCGATGCCATGCAGCCGGCCGACGCCGCCGAGGATCGCTTCGACGTCGTGATCATCGGTGCCGGGATCTCCGGCATCGGTGCTGCCTACCGGCTCACCGAGCGCGATCCGGCGACGCGCTACGTGGTGCTCGAGCGCCGCGCGCGGATCGGCGGCACCTGGGATCTGTTCCGCTACCCCGGCGTTCGCTCGGACAGCTCGATCTTCGGCCTCAGCCTGCCGTACGAGCCGTGGCAGCGGCCCGAGGGCGTGGCCGACGGGGCGGACATCCGCGAGTACCTCACCAACGCCGCACGCAAGTACGGCATCGACCGGCACATCCGGTTCGGCACGCATGTCCGCAGCGCCGACTGGGATTCGACTACCGACACCTGGACGGTGCGCGTCGAGCAGGACGGCGCCGAGAAGACCTACCGGGCGAACTTCGTGTTCTTCGGCAGCGGCTACTACGACTACGACAACCCGTACGTGCCGGACTTCCCCGGCATCGAACAGTTCGGCGGGCAGGTGGTCAACCCGCAGCACTGGCCCGAGGACCTCGACTACGCCGGCAAACGGATCGTGGTGATCGGCAGCGGCGCCACCGCGGTGACGTTGGTGCCGGCGCTGGCGCAGACCGCGGCCAAGGTGGTCATGCTGCAGCGCTCCCCCACCTACATCGCGCCGGGGCCGCGCATCACCGCGGTGCCCAACCTGGCCCGAAAGATCCTGCCGCGCCGCGTGGCTCACACCTTCGCGCGCTACTACGCGGCCGCCGTCGAAACGCTGACCTACATCCTGTGCCAACGGTTCCCCACCCTGATGAAGCACTTCTTCCGCCGCAAGGCCGTCAAGAACCTGCCCGCCGGCTACCCGATCGACGTGCACTTCAAGCCGCGCTACAACCCGTGGGATCAGCGCGCCTGCCTCGACGCCGACGCCGACCTGTTCGGCGCGGTCGCGCAGGGCCGGGTCGAGATGGTGACCGACCGGATCGAGCGGTTCGACGGCACCGGGATCTGGTTGCAGTCCGGTCAGCACCTGCCGGCCGACATCGTCGCCACCGCCACCGGGTTGCAGCTGCTCGCGCTCGGCGGGGTGCGGATCAGCCTGGACGGCACCGAGATCGATCCGACCGACCGGTTCGTCTACAAGGCGCACATGCTCGACGGCGTGCCGAACCTGGCCTGGTGTGTCGGCTACACCAACCAGTCCTGGACGCTGCGTGCCGACATGACCGCCCAGCAGGTGGCAAAGCTGTTGGCGTTCATGAAATCCCGCGGGTACACCCACGCCTACCCACTGCTGCCCGACGAGCCGATGCAGGAGAAGTTCGCCTGGGATCTGCAGGCCGGATACGTGCTGCGCGCGCCCCACGCGCTGCCCAAGTCGGGCACCCGGCGGCCGTGGAACGTGCGGCAGAACTTCTTCGCCGACGCCGTCGATCACCGTTTCGACCGCATCGACGAGCAGATGGTGTTCGGCCGGGTCGCCCAACGCGCCGAACTGAGCGCCTGACCCGACCCGCCGCGGGAAGTTGCCCAAGTTCGGCTCACCGAACCAGACCCGGCAATAGGGTGACCGTCATGGCACCAGCGAAGCGCGAGCCCAACGTCGTCGTCCTGGGTGGAGGTTCCTGGGGAACCACGGTCGCAGCCATCTGCGCGCGCCGCGGGCCCACGCTGCAATGGGTGCGCTCAGCCGACACTGCCGCCGACATCAACGACAACCACCGCAACAGCCGCTACCTCGGCGAGGAGGTGGCGCTGCCGGAGTCGCTGCGCGCCACCACCGACTTCTCCGACGCCGCCGGATGCGCCGACGTCATCGTGATGGGTGTCCCCTCGCACGGCTTCCGCGGCGTGCTCACCGAGCTCGCCAAGGAGCTGCGCCCGTGGGTGCCGGTGGTGTCGTTGGTCAAGGGTCTCGAGCAGGGCACCAACATGCGGATGAGCCAGGTGGTCAACGAGGTGCTGCCCGGTCACCCGGCCGGCATCCTGGCCGGCCCCAACATCGCCCGCGAGGTGGCCGAGGGTTACGCCGCGGCCGCGGTGCTCGCGATGCCCGACCAGAGCCTGGCGGCCACCCTGGCGAACTTGTTCCGCACCAAGCGATTCCGCACGTACACCACCGATGACGTGGTGGGCGTGGAGATGGCCGGCGCGCTGAAGAACGTCTATGCGATCGCGGTGGGCATGGGTTACTCGCTGGGCATCGGGGAGAACACCCGCGCCATGGTGATGGCCCGCGCGGTGGCCGAGATGTCGAAGTTGGGCGAGGCCGTCGGCGGCAACCGGGACACCTTCGCCGGTCTGGCCGGCATGGGTGATCTGATCGTCACCTGCACCAGCCAGCGCAGCCGCAACCGGCACGTCGGCGAACAGCTGGGTCAGGGCAAGAAGATCGAGGAGATCATCGAGTCGATGAACCAGGTCGCCGAGGGCGTCAAGGCCGCCAGCGTGATCATGGAGTTCGCAGACCAGTACGGCCTGAACATGCCGATCGCCCGCGAGGTCGACGGCGTGATCAACAAGGGCGCCACCGTGGAACAGGCCTACCGGGGTCTGATCGCCGACAAGCCCGGCCACGAGGTGCACGGCTCCGGCTTCTGACCCGCCGCCCTCAGCGCTGGCAGGACAGGTCGATGTGGACGGTGGTGTAGTGCACTGCCGGGCGGTTGTCGCCCCATCGGTTCGGCCGGCTGCCCACCACGTCGCGGCCCGGGCGCACCGCGGTGACGCTGCAGTCGTCGATCGCGCCGTTGCCGACCTTGCTGACGATCACCCGGTAGCCGTCGGCCTGTAGTTTGCCGATGGTTTCCTGCGCGGTCTCGCCGGTGGGGGCCGCCATCGCCGGGACGGCCAGTGCCAGTGCGCCGGCGAGCACCAGCCCGCTGACCGCCACCGCGTTCCGCATTTTCGGGAAATCCTGCTTCGACATGTGAACTCCTTTGTCCCGGTACGTCCTACACATCCGAAAGTAGGGCGATCGCGCAGCGGCACAAAGCAATTCATATTTCGCCCATATATAGAATGGGCATGTCTCATTCAAATATGCATTTCATATTTGTCGTTCAACTGAGAGCGCGGGTAATCGCGTGGTGAAGACGGTTCTCCCGGGCTTCGACGCCACGGCAACCGAACCGTTGTGCGCATCGGCGATGGAGTAGACGATCGCCAAACCCAAACCGTAACTACCCAACTGGCGCGATCGGGATTTATCCACCCGGACGAAGCGTCCGAACAGATTCGGCAGCACTTCGGCCGGAATTCCGGGCCCGTCGTCGGAGACGCTCAGCTCGACGGTGCCGGCGCCCGGGCGGCGCAACGCCGTCACAACCGTCACGCCGGGCGGGGTGTGCATGTGCGCATTGACCAACAGGTTGCTGACCAGCTGGTGCAAGCGGGCTCGATCGCCGCGCACCCACACTGCATCCTCGGGAAGTTCGGTGACCCAGTGATGCTCGGGCGCGGACACCGAGACGTCGTTGACGGCGTCGGTCACCAGGCCGCACAGATCGACGTCCTCGGAGTCCAGGTCATGGCGTTCGTCCAGCCGGGACAACAGCAACAGATCGTTGACCAACGACGTCATGCGCCGGGACTCCGATTCGATCCGGGCCAGGGCGTACTCGGTGGTCTCGGGCAGCACCGCGGAGTCCTGCCGGGTCAGCTCGGCGTAGCCCTGGATGGCAGCCAGCGGCGTGCGCAGCTCATGGCTGGCGTCGGTGAGGAACTGGCGCATCCGTCGATCGGCTTCGGCACGTTGGGCCAGTGCGTCGTCGACGTTGTCCAACAGCCGGTTCAGGGCCCGGGCGACGATCCCCACGTCGCTGGCAGGGTCGACGTCCCGCGGATCGACGCGCACGGTGATGCGATCGGACGGTTGCCCCAGCGACAGCGCCGCAACCTGGCCCGCGGTGGCCGCGACCCGACGCAGCGGCCGCAGTGCGAAGCGAACGATGACCACGGTGACCACCGCGGTCACCACCAGCGCGATCAGCACCAGGATGATCACCGTCACCGACTTGCGGGCAATGGCGTTGAGCGCACGATCCAGCGAAACCCCGGACACCAGGCGGTCACCGTCCCCGAGGTCATGGCTCAGCACCCGGTAGGCACCTAGTTCGCCGAGGCGCACCGATTGCGGCTCGTCATCCCAGCGCACACCTTCGATGGCCCCGACTGCCTCCCGGGCCGCCGGCTGCGCCTCGCCGTCGGAGAACACCGCCGACTGCACCACCTGTCCGTCGTGCAGTACGGCGATCAGGTTGCCCGGCGCCTGGCCGGTGTATCCGGAGAGCTCCGAGCCGATCGGGCCGTCGTGGGCGGCCGGATGCAGATGCTTCTTGTCGTAGGTGTGCTGGAAGGCCGCCAGCGAGTTGCTCACCTCGGTGTCACCGGCTGCGATCACGTACTCGCGCAGGCTCCATACCGTCAGCGCGCCGACCGCCAGCAGCACCACGCTGACCAGCGTGGTGACACCCAGCACGAGTTGGCGCCGCAGCGTTCGCGGCCACCAGCGCCGGCGCAGCAGGCTCACGCCGGGGGCCGGAGCAGGTAACCCACACCGCGCACCGTCTCGATCATCGGTGCCCGGCCCGCGTCGACCTTCTTACGCAGGTACGAGATGTAGAGGTCGACGATGCTCGACCGGCCGCCGAAACTGTAGTTCCACACCCGGTCCAGGATCTCGTCACGGGTCAGCGCCCGGCGCGGGTTGCGCATCAGATAGCGCAGCAGCTCGAACTCGGTGGCAGTCAGCGACAGCCGTTCGCCGCCTCGGGTCACCTCACGGCTGGTCCCGGTCAGCACCAAATCGCCCACCTTGAGCACTTCGTCCTCCGGTGCCGACAAGCGCGCCGACCGACGCAGCAGCCCGCGCATCCGCGCCACCAGCTCTTCGAGGCTGAACGGCTTGGTCATGTAGTCATCGGCGCCGGCGGTCAGACCGGCCACCCGGTCCATCACCGAATCCCGGGCGGTCAAGAACAGCGTCGGCGTGTAGGCGTCGGACTCCCTGACCTGCTGCAGGATCTGCAGACCGTCCACGTCGGGCAGCATGATGTCGAGCACCAACACATCGGGATTCACCTCGTGGAACTTGGTGATCGCCTCCTGCCCGTCCAGGGCCACCTCGACCTGCCAACCCTCGTAATGCAGGGCCATCTTCACCAGGTGGGTCAGCGCCGGTTCGTCATCGACCAACAGCACCCTGATGGGCGAGCCGTCCGGACGGTGGATCCGCGGCAACTGTCCGAGGATCGCCTGGCGGGGCTGGTGGGAACGGGGTGTCACCGACATCGTTGTCATGTACTCATTGTCCCGAGCACATATGTGAATGTCACAATTCTCATATCTGCTTCCTATCTGCGCCAGTCAGCGCGACTTACCTGCACGAAAATTCGCGACCGCCATCACAGTGTTCAAAACTGTTCACTGCCAATCACTTACACGTATTCATTGTGCGTGATCGTTTCTGAGAGTTTCTCAGATTTGGAGTTTCTATGGATCCTCCGACACCGCTTGACCGCCTCTGCATTCGATAAATACCGTTGCCCCAAGCGAATTAGTGCATCACGGCACTTGCTCATCAAATCTGTTGCAACACAGCACCTTCTGCAGGTATCGCGGGCCATCCCGGGGGCACCGATGAAGTGCCCCGAACGATTGGAGACTCCGATTCAACAACGACCAGCGGCCGAGAAAGCGCAACCGCGACTCGCCGACCGGATCCGGCCGATCCTGCGTCATGACCTGCCGGCGTCGTTGGTGGTGTTCCTGGTGGCCTTGCCGCTGTCGCTGGGCATCGCGGTGGCATCCGATGCACCGGTGATGGCCGGCATCATCGCGGCGATCGTCGGCGGCATCCTGGCCGGCGCACTGGGCGGCTCGCCACTTCAGGTCAGTGGCCCGGCGGCCGGTCTGACCGTGGTGGTCGCCGGACTGGTGTCGCAATTCGGCTGGGCGGTCACCTGCGCCATCACGGTGTGCGCCGGCGTCCTGCAGGTGCTGTTCGGCCTGGCCCGGGTTGCGCGCGCCGCGCTGGCGATCTCCCCCGTCGTGGTGCACGCGATGCTGGCCGGGATCGGCATCACCATTGCGCTGCAGCAGGTCCACGTGTTGCTGGGCGGCAGCTCGCGCAGTTCGGCGTGGGCCAATGTCACCGAACTGCCCGCTCAGATCCTCGACGCGCACGGCAGCGGTCTGCTTCTGGGGCTGGTGGTCATCACGATCATGGTCGGGTGGCGCTGGGTGCCCGCGCCGTTGTCCAAGGTGCCCGGGCCGTTGGCGGCAATCGTGGCAGCCACCACCATTTCGGTGGTCTTCCCGTTCACGGTGCCCCGCATCGCGCTGGACGGCTCATTGCTGGATGCCCTGGCGCTGCCCGGCCTGCCGGACGGCAACTGGGGCGCTTTCGCTGCAGGTGTCCTGACGGTGGCCTTGATCGCCAGCGTGGAGAGCCTGCTGTCGGCGGTGTCGGTGGATCGGCTGCATGCCGGACCGCGCACGAACTTCGACCGCGAGATGATCGGCCAGGGGGCCGCCAACATCGCCTCCGGCGCAATGGGTGGACTCCCGGTCACCGGGGTGATCGTGCGCAGCACCGCCAACGTCGCCGCGGGTGCCCGCACCCGGGCGTCGAGCATCTTGCACGGCGTCTGGATCCTGGCGTTCGCGCTTCCGTTCGCGGCACTGGCCAGCAAGATACCGATGGCCGCCCTCGCCGGACTGCTGATCGTGATCGGTATCCAGCTGGTCAAACGCGCGCACATCGAAACTGCCTTGCGCACAGGTGATCTGGCGGTCTACGTGGTGACCGTCGCAGGTGTGGTGTTCCTCAACCTGCTGGAGGGCGTGTTGATCGGCCTGGCCTTGGCGGTGGCGCTGACGCTGTGGCGGGTGGTGCGCGCCCGGATCCACGCAGAGCAAACCGACGACGACGAATGGCATGTCGTGGTCGAGGGATCGTGCTCATTCCTGGCGCTGCCCAGGCTGACCTCGACGTTGGCGTCGGTTCCGGCCGGCGCCCGGGTAACCGTGGAGGTGACCGTCGACTTCATCGACCATGCCGCACATCAGACGCTCGACGAATGGCAGCGCAGCCACGTCGCCGCCGGCGGCACGGTGCACCTCCGCAATCTGGGCGCGGCCGAAATGGACAGTGCCGTACAGGGTCCGCCGAGTCGGGCGTTCACCCCGATCGATCAGCGCACCGGTGTGGCGCCCTGGGATTCCTGGCAGCATTCCCGTCAGCAGCGCAACGGCAGCGCAGTCCTGCACGGCCTGGACGTCTACCACCGCCGCACCGCGCCGCTGATGCGGCCCCATCTCGAGAAACTGGCCCACGCGCAGCGGCCCGAGACGCTGTTCATCACCTGCGCCGATTCCCGGGTGGTGCCCAACGTCATCACCTGCAGCGGACCCGGTGATCTGTTCACCGTGCGCAACGTCGGGAACCTGATCCCGGCCGACCGGCTCGACGAATCCACCGAGGCCGCGCTGGCGTTCGCTGTCGAACTGCTCGGGGTGTCATCGATCGTGGTGTGCGGTCACTCCAGCTGCGGGGCGATGAAAGCGCTCATTTCCCAACCGGATTCAGAACCGGGCGACCCCCTGGCTGCGTGGTTGCGGCACGGCGAGACCACACTGCAGGCGTTCGACGACGGTGCGCACCCGGTGGCCAGGGCCGCCGCACGCGACGGCTTGGGCACCGTCGACCAGTTGAGCATGGTCAACATTGCGGTACAGGTCGAGACCTTGCTGAAGCACCCGGTGGTCGCGGCGGCGCGTCGGGTCCGCGACCTCGAGGTGATCGGGTTGTTCTACGACATCCCGAGCGCCCAGGCCCTGCCGGTGCGCCCGGTTCTGGTCAGCTCACCCGAAGTGGCCAAGAGCGCGTGACGGGGCCGGCTGGCTGCCTTCCGCGGGTGTCCGACTGTAATCAGAGCGAAATATCGGCCAATTCTTCGCTCTCAGTACGGGCACTGACCGCGGGATGCGCACCTAGTTTGCGAATGGGTTGGTGCCCTCGGGGCGGGCCAGCAGCGGCGGACTGTCGAACGTGTAGCTGTCGGTCGGCGACACCACGAAGCCGGTCTGGTCCTGGTGGTTCAGGCAGGTGGTGGTGGCCACGCCGTCGGTGGCGCAGCTGATGTTGCGGAAGCTCAGCCGGGTGTTGGCCGGCAGTTCCCGGACCGGGCGCAGCGCATCGAAGATGGGCCGGTCCGCCTTCGAGAAGCCCGGGGCCCCGCGGCTGCCGCCCGAGACCACGTTGGAGCCGCCCGGGGCGTTCGGCAGCACTCCGCTGCAGCCGTAGGAGCCGTTGGTGCGGTCGATCGCGCAGACCAGGCCGTCGGGCGTGCCGAATGCGTAGTACTTGTCCTGGGCAGCGGAGTACTCGACCGGGCTGATCGGTGGCAACACGTTGAGGTTGGGCAGCGCTGGGGCCACGTCGGGGTCGGCGACGGCCGAACCGGGCCACAGCAGCGCCGTGGCGGCCGCGCCGATCAGGAGGGTGACTACTTTGCCAAGCACGTGGTTCACACTAGGTCTTCGCGCCGGGCCCCGCTGATCGTTACCGCCCGCACCGCCGCAGCCTGCGGTTTGTCTGCCTCTAGACTGAGTGCATTCGCGGATCGGGTCCGCAGGGGGAGGCCACGGTGGTCAACGAGTACGCATATTCGACGCGACGGGCAGCCGGTGTTGCTGCGGCAATCGTCACCCTCACGGCGACTCCGGCGCTGGCGGGGCTCAGCGCGCCGCAGGCGCAGGCTGCGCTGATCGTCGAGGGCAGTTCCACCAACCAGTCCGGGGCCGGCATCCGGGATTTCTATCGCGGCGCATTCGACGTTCCCGACGCCGATCTGGTCGAGCTCGACTTCTTGTCCGGACCGTACGGCATCTGGGGCGCCCTGGATCAGCACCGGCCCGCACCGGACGGACCGCCGAACGTCGTGATGTCCTCGGGGTGGGGCGCGGCCAACGCCAGCCTGCTGATGTCCTACCTGCAGGCCACCGGTTCCGACGACGAAATGCTGTCGTCGACCACCTGGGCGCTGGACAACAACGTCGCCAACCCCAACGGTGGCTTCGGCACCCGATATCCCGTCTTCGCCTTGATCGGGGTCAACCCGATTCCGACCCCGGCCGACGCCCAAGGCGCGGTGGTGATCTCCACGGCCTATGAGTACGACATCAACGGCAATGCGCCGAAGTACATCCTGAACCCGTTCGCCGACGCGAATTCCCTTGCCGCGTACTTCAATCGGCGACTCACCCAGGCCGAGCTCTCGTTGGCCGTCGACACCGAGGGCCATCCGGTGTGCGGCACCGGCACCAGTTGCACCGTGACCCATCCGGACGGGTCGACGACGGCATTCAGCCAGACCGTCGATGAGCAGAACCCGGATGTCACCTGGGTCAGCTACACCCAGGACGGCAAGCCGGTCACCGCGCGGGTCCAGCGGGCCGGTGACGTGACCTACGTCGGCTACCGCAGCGAGCACCTGCCGCTGGTGCAGCCGCTCTACGACCACGGCGGCGAGCCCGGTCAACGGATCGCCAAGGCCGTCGAACCGGCCCTGACCGCACTGGTGAACTACGGCTACCCGGACAACGATCCGCTGGCCAACCCCGGCACCCTGGAACGCGCCGCGCTGCTGCCGTCGCGGACCGAAACCAAGACCTTCGCCGAGGAATTCCGCCAAGGTGTGCGTGACGGTGTCGCCTCGACGAGCAAGGGACCCGTCCGCAACGCCCTGCGCGAAGGGCCGAAGTTCCGTCCGGGCTCACCGAAGCCCGTCGTCCGCAGCGCCGATGTCCCCAACTTGCAACCCATCTCGGCCAAGGCGGCAGTGCAGCGGCTGACCAAGGCCTTCGCCCCCAAGACCCGGGCAGCCGAGGCGGCGGACTCCCCCGCCGAAACCGCGCCGGAGTAGTCGCTCAGTAGTGTCCCGGGCCACGCCCGGCCATGTCCTCGAGCCGCTTGATCCGGTCCGGGATCGGCGGGTGCGTGGAGAACAACTTGCCGAGCCTCTCCCCGGCCCGGAACGGGCTGGCGATCATCAGGTGCGCCTGGTCGGCCAGCTTGGGATCCGGCGGCAGCGGCGCCTGCTGCACACCGCCGGAGATCTTGCGCAACGCCGAAGCCAACGCCAGCGGGTCACCGGACAATTCGGCACCGGACTGGTCGGCCTGGTACTCCCGCGAACGCGACACCGCCATCCGCACCAGCGTCGCCGCGATCGGCCCCAACAGCTGGATCAGCAGCAGCGCGAACACATTTCCGCCGCCGCCCTGCCGGTTGCCGCCGCCGAGCATGCCGGCGAAGAACGCGAAGTTGGCCAGCGAGGTGATCACCGACGCCATCGCACCGGCCACACACGAAATCAGGATGTCGCGGTTGTAGACGTGCGAGAGTTCGTGCGCCAACACCGCGCGCAGTTCCCGCTCGTCGAGCAGATGCAGGATCCCGGTCGTCACACAGACCGCGGCGTTGCGCGGATTGCGGCCGGTGGCAAACGCATTCGGATTGCTGGTGTTCGACACGTACAGCCGCGGCATCTGTTGGCCCGCGGTGGTGGCCAGCTCGCGCACGATCCGGTAGATCTCCGGTGCCTGCACCTCCGAGACCGGCTGGGCCTGCATGGCCCGCAGTGCCAACTTGTCGCTGTTGAAGTAGGTGTAGGCGTTGGTGGCCAGGGCCAGCACCAGTGCCCCCCAGATCCAGATGGTGTTGCCGGTGGCGCTGGCGAACAGTGCGCCGACCAGCCCGATCAGCGCGGTGAAACCGATCAACAGCACGAAGGTCTTGATCCGGTTGCCGGTCGGGTGCCAGGTCATCAGCGTCCTCCTCGGAAAATGGCTCGCCAGCTGATTAAACGCCAGAGCTCGCAGGCAAGTTCCGCAATGCCGGTTATCCGTGCCGGTTGACGGTGTAGTCGAGCAGCGAGGCCAACGCTCGGCGGCCCGGCAGGTCCGGCAACTGGACCAGCTCGGCGCGGGCCTGCTCGGCGTAGTCCCGCACGGTGGCCTTGGCCCGCGCCATCCCCGGCGAGCGACGCAGCAGGGTCAACGCCTCGGCGACGACGTCGTCGTCCTCGACCGGCCCCACCAGCAGCTCGCGCAGCCGCTCGGCATCCGGACCGGACTCCCGCAGCGCGTAGAGCACCGGCAGCGTGTGCACGCCCTCGCGCAGATCGGTGCCGGGCAGCTTGCCGGACTCATCCGGTTCGCTGTCGATGTCGATGATGTCGTCGGAGATCTGGAACACCGTCCCGACGATGCCGCCGAGCCGGGCCAACCGTTCGACCTGATCGGCGTCCGCACCGGAGAACGTCGCGCCGAACCGGCCGGACGCGGCGATCAGACAACCGGTCTTCTCGTAGATCACCTTCAGGTAGTGGTCGATCGGGTCGACGTCCTGGCCGGGACCGCGGGTCTCGCGCATCTGCCCGGTGACCAGCTCGGCGAAGGTGTCGGCGATCACCAGCACCGCCTCCGGCCCCAACTGCGACACCAGCCGCGAGGCCGTCGCGAACAGGTAGTCCCCGGCCAGGATCGCGATGTTGTTGCTCCAGCGAGCGTTGGCGCTGGGCGCCCCCCGCCGCATCTGGGCGTCGTCCATCACGTCGTCGTGATACAGGGTGGCCAGGTGCACCATCTCGATCACCGCGCCGGCCACCGCGACCTCGTCGGCGTCCGGGCGCGGCCCCAGTGAGGCCGCCAGCACCGTGAACAGCGGGCGGAACCGCTTCCCACCGGCCCGGAACAGATGCTGCACGGCCTCTGACATCAAGCCGTCGGCGCGCCCCAACTCGGCCTCCATCAGCGCTTCGATGCGCGCGACGTCGTCGCGCACACTCTGCGCCAACTCGGCGTCGCCGAAGTCCACCCCCGCAACCACGCTCGCCGGTGTCCGCATTGTTCCAACATACTGGGCAACGTGAACTCGAACATCGCCCACGCCGCCGACGTGGCCGTCGTCGGAGCCGGACCTGCCGGTTCTGCCGCCGCGGCCTGGGCCGCCCGCGCCGGCCGGGACGTGGTGGTGATCGATTCGGCGGCCTTCCCACGCGACAAGACCTGCGGTGACGGGCTGACGCCGCGAGCCGTGGCCGAACTGGAACGGCTCGGGCTCGGGGGCTGGCTCGACGAGAAGATCCGGCACCACGGGCTGCGGCTGTCCGGCTTCGGCTCGCACGTGCAGGTGCGCTGGCCGGGACCGTCGTTTCCGGCCACCGGTTCGGCGGTACCGCGCACCGAACTCGACGACCGGATCCGGCAAGCCGCCGAGGCCGCCGGCGCCAAGATGCTGCTCGGGGTCAAAGCCGTTGACGTGCAGTACGATTCCGCCGGCCGGGTCACCCACGTGGTGCTGTCCGACGGTGCGCTGGTGCGCTGCCAGAAGCTGATCGTGGCCGACGGCGCGCGTTCCACGCTGGGTCGGGTGTTGGGCCGGCAGTGGCATCAGGAAACCGTCTACGGGGTGGCCGCGCGGGCCTATCTGCGCAGTCCACGCGCCGACGATCCGTGGATCTACTCCGACCTGGAACTGCGTTCGGTCGACGGTGCCGTGCTGCCCGGCTACGGCTGGATCTTCCCGCTGGGCAACGGTGAGGTGAACATCGGGGTGGGTGCGCTGGCCACCGTGAAACGCCCCGCCGACGTCGCGCTGCGGCCGCTGATCAAGCACTACGCCGACCTGAAACGCGCCGACTGGTCCTTCCAGGGTCAACCGCGCGCGGTGTCCTCGGCGCTGCTCCCGATGGGCGGCGCGGTGTCCGGGGTGGCCGGGCCGAACTGGATGCTCATCGGCGATGCCGCAGCCTGCGTGAACCCGCTCAACGGCGAAGGCATCGACTACGGGCTGGAGACCGGACGGTTGGCCGCCGAGCTGCTGGCGGCCGCCGACGTGTCGCTGGCCTGGCCGGCCCTGCTGCGCGAGCACTACGCGCGCGGTTTCTCGGTGGCGCGGCGGCTGGCACTGCTGCTGACCGTGCCGCGGTTCCTGCCGCTGACCGGCCCACTGGCGATGCGCTCGGAGCCGATGATGCGGATCGCGGTGCGCGTGATGGGCAACCTGGTGACCGACGACGACGTCGACGCCGTCGCACGGATCTGGCGCACCGCGGGCCTGGGGTCGCGGCTGGTCGACCGCCGCAAACCGTTCTCCTGAGCGATTTCGGTGCGTTGGGGGGCGCTGGGCGCCCCCCAACGCACCGAAATCGCGGGGCTAACCCCAATGCCGCGCAGTTAGCCGTGTGACTGGTGTGGCAATTGTGACACGCCGGGGTGGGATACAGGTGGGACAGCGGAACTCCCGGTATCGATGGATTGTCCGTCCAAAGACACCATCGCACCAGGGAGTTCCGCTGTCTGTTCAGTCTGTCATCTGTCCTGCTGTACGGAGTCGAGAGGGCCGGTTCGCGCCGGGTCATCTGGGCGAGTTGACCCGGATCGTGTCCGCCGATCTCGTTGATGCCGCCTTGGAGAACACCGGCCGCGTGCAGCGCCGTGTTCGGGTACTGCCCTCGCGGGTCGTGGTCTATGTGCTGCTGGCCGGGGCGTTATTCGCCGAGATCGGCTACCAGCAGGTCTGGGCTCGGCTGGTCGCCGGTCTGGACCCGGCCACCGTGGCCGCACCGGGCTCCTCGGCGCTGTCCCAAGCGTTGCGACGCATCGGCGTGGCGCCGCTGCGCGACTTGTTCACCCTGCTGCGCGGCCCGGCGATCGGTGCGGCTCGCTGGCATGGGCTGTTGGTCTGTGCGATCGACGGCACCTCGATGTTCGTCCCCAACAGTGCGGCCAACGCCGCAGCGTTCGGCCGCCAAACCGGCCGCACTGATGCCGAGTCCGGGTATCCGATGCTGCGCATGCTCACGGTCGTGGCCTGTGGCACCCGTACCGTTATCGACGCCGTGTTCGGCGCCTACGGAGTCGGCGAAACCACCTACGCACCAAAACTGTTGGACTGCCTCAAACCCGGCATGCTGCTGTTGGCCGACCGCAACTTCGCCGTCACCGCCCTGGTTGAACAGATCGCCTCGGCCCACGCCGACCTGCTGATCCGCTGCAAAGACGCCCGTGTGCTGCCCCCGATCCGAACCCTGCCGGACCGCACATGGCTGGCACGGATGGGCTCGGCGACAGTGCGCGTCATCGACGCTTCCATCACCGTGCGGTTCGCCGGTGGTCCCACCCGCTGCGGGCACTACCGACTGGTCACCACCTTGCTCGACGAAAAGCAATATCCCGCAGACGAACTGGTCGATCTCTACCACCAACGCTGGGAAATCGAAACCAGCTACCTGGAACTGAAATCGACCATGCTGGGCGGACGAGTCCTGCGCGCAGCCACCCCTGCCGGCATCACTCAAGAGGTCTACGCACTGCTCATCACCTACCAAGCCCTGCGCACCGCCATCGCTGATACCAGCCTGGCCCACCCCACCATCAGCCCCGACCGGCTCAGTTTCACCGTCGCCCTGCAAGCCGCCCGCGACCAGATCATCCAAGCCGCCGCAGCGATCACCGCGACGACTGTCGATCTGATCGGCCGCATCGGAGCGGCCGTCCTCAACCAGCCACTACCGGCCCGGCGATCACGCTCGAGCCCCCGAGTGGTCAAACGCGCCATCTCCAAACACCGAGCCAAAGGCACCATCGACCGCACCAACTACACAACCACCATCACCATCGAAATCCTCGACGGTTGACAACAGGCCGCAGACCTTAACTGCGCGGCATTGGGGCTAACCCAGCAGGGCCGCGTGCATCAGCGCGCGCACGCCGGCCCGGGAGCGCTCGGTGTTCTCGTAGTCGACCATTCGACCCAGGTCCACCACCAACGCGAAGGCGGCGTGTACGGCGAAACGTGCTCGCTCGGGCGGTGTTTCGGGTTGGGCCGCCACCACCAGCCGCACCCAGGCCTCCACCGTCGACACCTGGACGTTGTGCAGGATCGTCTGATCGGCAGCCGGCAGGTTCATCCGTTCGGTGTAGTAGACGAACGCCAATTCCGGGTCGTCGAACGAGCGCGCCACATAGGCGGCAATCAACTTCTCCAGGGCGTGCCGCGGATCGGGTTCTGCGGCAAGGATTTCGGCGATGTCACCGGAGACGCGGTCAGCGGCCCGCCGGAACGACGCGGCCAGCATGTCGCCCTTGCCGGCGAAGTAGCGGTAGATGCCGGACGCCGGCATGCCCACGGCCGCGGCGATCTGTTCCATGCTGGTTTCGCGGTAGTGCTGACGACTGAACAACTGCATGGACGCGCGCAGCAACGCCTCGTAGCGGCCGGCTTCGAGCACCGGACGGTCGGCGTTGGCCAACTCGGGCAGCACGGTGGGAACCGCGGCCGGGATGGGATCGGCTGAGGCGGAAGGCAATTCGGTGCTTAGCACGGAGCCGACCAGACCCAGCAGCACCTCGCGGATGTCGGCCACCGGAAGCTGGGCCCGGTGATCGGCGATGCTGCCGATCACGCTCAACGTGGCCGACGACAGCATCCAGCGCTGGCGCGAATCCAGCTGCGGCCGAAGCCGGGCCAACGGTCGGTGCAGCCGGCGGTTGACCACCTTGATCTGCTCCATCAGCGCGGCTTGATCGTCGTCGTTGAGGAAGCGGCCCTCCCAGCGGTACAGCCCGCCGGAGGTGCGGTTGGCGATCGAGGTGTCGATCAGCGCCTCGACCAGTTCGTCGAGACAGCGCTGCGGGTCGACGTCGGTCACCAGGTCGTCGGCGAACGCGGTGCGGTCCACCAGCTCCTGACCGAGGGTCACCACCGCGGCGCGGAACAGCTGATACTTGCTTGCCGAGTGCCGATACAGCGCGGCCGCCGAGATGCCGACCCGCGACGCGATGTCCTCCATGCTGACCGCGTGGTAGCCCAGCGTGCTGAACGCCTCGGCCGAGGCGCGCGCGATCTGCTCCTTACGGTCCTTGGGTCGTCGTTTGACCACCCGGACCGCCCCGGCATCCACCGTGGACATATCCGTCACCGTAACCTCGAATCCCCCCGAAACGCACGGAACTGCCAGTAGCTTATCGCCTCGAGGCAGCCAGCCATCATCGGACAAAAAATACGTCCGACGACGAATGATAGGCCGCTGACCGATTGCGTACGGTGTTTTCAGAATGTCGTCAGATTCGTGAATGAACGTTAACTTATGCCTTGCGCCCGCGTCCGGGGTTGTGACATGCTCCACACGTGGCCGGGGGGCGACGGACCGGTTGCCGTGATGCGTGGACCCGCGCCGCCGAACACTTTGAGAGAGCACGATGACCTACGAGCTTCCGGCCCCACGGGGTCCGCTGCGCGACCTGATGGTCCAGGGCGGCTACGTCATCGGCTTCTCGCTGCAAGCTTTGATCAGCGCCGTGGTCGCGACCTTGACCCGCCGGCTGTCGATCCACGAAGTGGTCACCCAGACCCTGTTCATCGGCCGGGTCTGCACCGGGCCGTCGTTGCTGCTGATGATGCCGATCGGCGTGTTCATCGCGGTCTCAGTCGGTGAACTGGCCGGCCGGATCGGTGCCGGTGGCTACTCCGGCGCGGTGGTGGCGTTCATCATCGTCGGTCAGGCCGCCGCCCTGGTGTGCGCGCTGATGATGGCCGGGGTCGCCGGGTCGGCGATCTGCACCGATCTGGGGTCCCGCAAGATCCGCGAAGAGATCGACGCCATGGAGGTCATGGGGCTGGACCTGATCGAGCGGCTGGTGGCGCCGCGACTGGTCGCCTCGGTGATCGTCTCGATCGCGCTGTGCGCCATGGTGACCTTCGGTGGCGTGCTGGCCTGCTACCTGTATCACATTTCGGTGCAACACCTTCCGGCCGGAACCTTCCTGGCCACCTTCAGCCAGTACGGCCGGGTCTCGGACTTCGTGATGGCCTTGATCAAGGCCGCGCTGTTCGGCCTGACCGCCACCTTGGTCGCGACCTTCAAGGGCCTGCACACCAAGGGCGGCCCGCGCGGGGTGGCCGATTCGGTGAACGAGGCCGTGGTGATGGCCTTCGCGTTGGTGTTCATCCTCAACACCATCCTGTCGGCGCTCTACACCGTGATCGTGCCGGCCGTCGGGAGCTACCGATGACCGCGCTGACCAACTCCGCGCAGCTGCGCCAGCTGACCGCCCCGGTCGGCACGGCCTACGACGGCCTGGCCACCGTCGGCCAACACGTCACCTTCTACGTCAAGGTGCTGCTGTCGCTGCCGCAGGCCCTGATTCGCTACCGCAAGCACACCGTCGGCCAGGTCGGCGAGGTCACCTTCGGCACCAGCTCCCTGCTGTCCGGCGGCGGCACCATCGGCATCGTGTTCGCGATGTCGCTGGCCGCGGCCATGATGCTGGGCGTCGAAACCCAGCGCGGCCTGGACCTGGTCGGCATGAACACCATGTCGGGCATGCTGGCCGCGATCGCCAACACCCGTGAGCTGGCACCGGTGGTGGTGGCCATCGCGTTGGCGGCCAAGGTCGGCACCGGCTTCACCGCGCAGATCGGCGCGATGCGGATCTCCGATGAGATCGACGCGCTGGACGCGATGGGCATCAAGTCGGTGCCGTTTCTGGTCGGCACCCGGGTGCTGGCCGCGATCGTCTGCGTCATCCCGATCTACATGATCGGCTTGCTGGCCAGCTACCTGTCCACCCGCACGGTGGTGGTGTTCTTCAACGGCGCATCCGCCGGAACCTACGACTATTTCTTCCATTTGGCGTTGGGTCCGCAAGACCTGCTGTATTCCGGGATCAAGGCCGTGGTGTTCGCGATCGTGGTGGCGCTGGTGCACTGCACCTACGGCTACTTCGCCTCCGGTGGCCCGGCCGGTGTCGGTCAGGCCGCCGGGCGTGCGCTGCGCACCGCGATCCTGTCGATCGGCGTGCTCGACGTGTTGTTGACCTTCGCGCTGTGGGGCCTGGTCCCCGAAATTCCAGGGATGGGCGTATAGATGGCGCGCGGACGCAGAGGACTGTTGCCGGCCAAGCCGTGGCTGGCGGTGCGCGGGGTGTGCGCGGTGCTGGTGGCCGGCGTGGTGGCCGCGCTGCTGGTCGGTCGCGCCTCGGGCAATCTGGATCCGGTCGACGACGTCTACGTCGGGATTCCGGTGGCCGCGGGTCTGATCAACACCCAGGCCCCGGTCCGCTATCACGGCGTGAACATCGGCCGGATCGCCGAAATCGAGTCGGGCACCGAGACTTCCAAGGTCCGCTTGGCCATCGACAAGGACGCGTTGCCGCTGGTGCCCGAGTCGGTGGTGGCGCGGGTGGTGCCGCGCACCTTCTTCGGTGACATCTACCTGCAGCTGGCCGACAGTCCGCACGGCAGCAGTGATCAGCCGCTGCAGCCCGGCACCACCATCTCGATCGACGACAGTGCCGACGCCATGGCGCTGTACGACGTGTTCACCAAGATCGTCGACGTGTTCTCCCGGATTCAGCCGGAGAAGATGCAGACCGCGCTCACCGCCCTCAGCCAGGGCCTGCGTGGCCGCGGCGACGACATCGGCGCCACCATCGACGACCTGTCCGAGGTCGCCACCACCTTGACCCCGTCGGCGGTCCGATTCCTGGACGCCACACCGCAATTCCGCGAGGTCATGCAGTCACTGCACACCGCCACCCCGGACATCATCAGCACCCTGTCGGAGGCCGCCGAGGTGTCCAACCGGATGCTCGACGACCGCCAGGGCCTGTTCGCCGCGCTGGATTCGTTGAGCGGGTTGAGCGAATTGTTGACGCCGTTCCTGGCCGATCACCACGAACAGCTGATCACCATCGTCGGTGCCGGCGGCAAGATCCTGTCCACCACCGCGGCCAATCCGCAGGGCCTGGTCGACACCCTGTCCGGCGCCAAGAAGTTCGGCGATGCCGGCACCCGGACGTTCTCCACCGGAAAGTTCAACATCACCGCCGTGGCCACGTTCTCCGGACCGATGCCCTACTCGTCCTCGGACTGCCCGCTGTACGGCCAGACCCTCGGTGCGCACTGCGCCGACTCCGATCCGATCGGCCGCAATCCGCATCCGGTGCTGGACGCCTCGACCCCGGCCGCCAACTGGCCGACGGTGCCACTGCAGCATGCCGGCGGACCGTCCGGACTGGCCAAGCCGGCCCGGCCTGGCCCCGCGCAGGTCCCGGCCGATGTCGCCGCGGCCGAGGCCGCCGAGGCCGCCGCCGAAGACACCCCGGCGACGGCAGCACCGGCGCCCACCCCGACCCGCTCGGCCCCGGCCCCGGCCCCGACTACACCCGCCCCGGCTGCACCGACCCCGGTCCCGACTGCACCGGACGCGGACTTCCCTGCCGAGATCAACGGCGCCTCAGCGGTCGTCGGTGGTGACCGGGAAGCCCACGCCCTGGCCCTGCTGCAACAGCAGGTGCTCGGACAGTCCGGCCCGGTCGACGCCGACACCCCACCGAACATCGCCACCGTGGTGATGCTCGGACCCCTGGTGCGCGGTACGGAGGTGCGGGTGGCATGACCCTGACCTGGCAGCACTGGATGAAGATGGGCCTGTTCTGCGCCATCGGGTTGATGTGCGGGGTGTTCGTGGTGAACACGCTGTCGGTCCCGGTGCGCGGGGCCACCAACAGCTACGTCGCGCAGTTCAGCAGCGTCGAGGGACTCAACGTCGGCAACCCGGTCATGATGAACGGCATCCGGATCGGCCGCGTCGACTCGATCAGGTTCGCCGACAACGGAAATGGGACTGCCCGCGCCGACGTCGGGCTGGAGGTCAAGACCAGCTACACGTTGTCCACCAACGTCACCGCCGCGGTCCGCTACGGCGACATGCTGGGCGCGCGCTACATCGCGCTGTCCGATCCGACCGGCGCGATCAAGGAGGTCTCCACCGATCCACCGGCGCAGCTGCTCGCCGACGGCGGCGTCATCCCGCTGGCCCAGACCGCACCCGCAGTCGACTTGACCGCACTGTTCAACGGGTTCAAACCGCTGTTCGACGCCCTGGAGCCCGCCCAGGTCAACGCGCTGACCCGAGGGTTCGTCGAAACCTTCGGCGGCCAAAGCCAAACCGTCACCACCTTGCTGGCGCAGATCGCCACCATGACCACGTCGATGGATCACAACCAAGAGATCTTCAACACGCTGGTGACCAACATGTCCACCCTGATGAAGTCCGTGCAGACCCGGCAGCCCGAACTCGAGCAGATGCTGGCCGGTTTGCAGCGGCTGACCACCGCGGTCACCGGACCGAACGGCCAGCTGGATCTGCTGCTGGATCAGGGCAATGCGGTGCTGGCCACGCTGGCGGCCACGGTCAACGAGTCCGGCCAGGCCTACGGCGCGGCCATCACCGACCTCAACGCGTTGCTCGGCGCCTGGGACGGCGCCACCCCGGAGTTCACCGAACTGGTGCAGAAGCTGCCGAAGTTCGCCGATGCGATCGACCGCTCCACCAGCTACGGCGGATTCGTCAGCCTGTATCTGTGCAATTTCACGCTGAAGATCGCCAAGCACGAGGCGAACATCTTCGGCAGCCGGCATTCCGAGGTGTGTCTCTAATGTTCCTGATGTTCCTGGTCAAGCTGATCGACCGGATCGTGATCATCGCGACGGCCATCGCCGCACCCGGCGCTCGTGCGCTGCGCGTCACCGCCATCATGTGCGTGCTGACGCTGGCCCTGTTGGTCGTGTTCGGGGCCATCCTGATCGCCACCTGGGTGGGTGCAGCCCAATGATGTTCCTGGTCAAGCTGATCGACCTGGTCGTCGGCGCGGTGATGTTCCTGTTCTCCAAGCAGCGCAGGTACAACCCCGCGGTGCCGTTGGCGCTGGGCACCATCGGCACCACCGCGCTGATCGCGGTGATGGTGATCGCGGTGGCCCTGCCGCGGGCCTGGTATCACGTGCGCACCGACGACTACAGCGCCGAGATGGCCAACGCCAGCGGACTCACCAGCGGTGACCCGGTGTACGTGGCCGGTGTCCCGGCCGGGCAGATCGAGTCGGTCAACCTCGCCGGCGACCGGGTCCGGATCGACTTCCGGCTCGACAGCGGGCAGCCCTTGGGCAACCAGACCACCGCCACGGTGCGATTGCGCACCGTGCTGGGCAAGCGGTTCCTCGACGTCATGCCGGCCGGAACCCTGGATCCCGATGCCCCGCGGGTGATCCCGCTGTCGCGCACCACGGTCCCCTACAGCCTCGACGAGGTGGGCCGCGAGGCCCAGGACGCCGCCACCGGAGTGGACCAGGACGCGCTGACCCAGGCCATGCGCACCGTCACCGAGTCCATTCCCGACGACAACGCCGACCTGCGGGCCGCGCTGGCCGGGATGAGCAGCGCCAGCAGCGTGTTCGCCGACAACGGAGCCAAACTCGATGAGCTGCTGCGGGTCTCGCGGTCGCTGACCGACATGCTGGTGGCCCAGAACGACACCGTCGCCGATACCGCGTCCAACGCCAGCCAGATCATCGCCAGCCTGAGCAGCCGCCGCCAGGCCCTCGGACAGCTGGTCACCAACCTGGAATCCGTGCTGCACCAGATGTCGACGGTCTACGCCGACAAGCGCGCCGAGTTCAGCGAGGTGATCACCAAACTGACCAAGGTCACTGCCACGCTGAAGACCAACGCCGGCACCATCGACGAGACCCTGCGCAAGCTGCCGCCGGCCATCCGCGCGATCACCAACGCCACCGGCAACGGCAACTGGGCCGACGTCAATTCGCCGAGCCTGGTGATGCCGGACAACATGCTGTGCGCGTTGAACATTCAGCGGGAGTGCCGATGAAAAGCCGCACCCGGGCGATCACGATGTCGGTGATCCTGGCGCTGTTCATCGGCGCCGGCGGCTGGTACGTGTTCGGCCGCACCGACAACGCCACCACGCTGCACGCGCAGTTCAGCTACATCAACGGCATCTACCCGGGCAGCAAGGTCAGTGTGCTCGGGGTGCCGGTGGGCCGGGTGACCAGCGTGCAGCCGGAAGGCCAGACGGTCCGGGTCAGCATGTCGGTGCCCGCCGACGTGCAGCTGCCCGCCGACGTCAACGCCTACATCCTGAGCCCGGCCTTGATCAGCGACCGCAGCGTCGACCTCGGCCCGGCCTACACCGGCAGCGGCCCACTGCTGCAACAGGATCAGGTCATCCCGGTGGAGAAGACGCACGCGCCGATCACTTTCGACTCCATGCTGAGCAGCTTGAGCACGTTGTCCTCGGCGCTCGGCCCCGAGCAGGGCGACCTGTCCGCGCTGCTCACCCAGGCCGCCAACCAGTGGAACGGGCAAGGCACCCAGTTCAATTCCGCGATCCGCAACCTGAGCTCGGCCACCGGTGTGCTCGACGCGCGCGGTGCCGACATCGACGCGGTGGTTGCGAACCTCACCACCATGATGACCGCGTTCAACCAGCGGCAGGTGTCGCTGAACCAGATGGTCACCGAACTCGGCGCGCTCGGCGACGCCTGGGCGGATCAGAACCTGGACGTGACCACCGCGGTCAACGACCTCAAGACGCTGCTGGACGAAGTTTCGGTCGTCGCCGAGGAACAGGGCGGTGATCTCGGTGCGGTGGCCGAGAACCTGAACGCGGTCGGCGACGTCCTGGTTCAGCACCAACCCGACCTGGCCGAGTTCATGGATCTGGTACCGCTGATGATGCAGAACCTGGGCAACACCATCGGCCCGGACCGGCGCGGCCGGATCCGGCTCAACGTGTCGTCGAACCTGAGCCAGTTCGCCGCCGCGCACAACTTCTGCGAACGCAACAACTGGGCGATCTGCGCCGGTCTGGGCATCGTCAACCCGGTCTCGTATCCGATCAGCCGCTCCGATCCGCTCGGGATCATGAGCGCCATCACCGGCCTGATCCCGCCGGCAAACCCGCGGTACCCGAGGTAATCCCGATGCAGAAGCCAAAGCAGACCACGGTCGCGATGCTCGCCATCGCGGGCCTGACCGGCACCGCATTGTGGGCCGGATCCGACCTGGGCATCCAGGATTTGCCGGTGGGCCGCTCCGCGCAGGGCCAAACCATGTCGGTCACCGTGGTGTTGCCGACCGCCGAAGGTCTGACCCTGGGCGCCGACGTACGCGACGGGCAGAAGGTGATCGGCCGGGTCGCTTCGATGAGCACGGCCACCTCGGGCGCATCGGTGCAGCTGTCGGTGACCGCCGACAGCGCACTGCCGGCCAACACCGTGGCCAGCGTGGAATTGCCGTCGGCCCTGGGTAATCCGTTCATCCGGCTGTCCGCACCCACCCAGCCGACCGCCCGGGTGCTGCGCGACGGCGACGTCATCCCGCCCAGCCAGACCGAACTCGGTCCGCAGATCGAGACCGCGCTGGCCACCTTCGGCGCGTTGATGTCACGCAGCGGTGTGGACCAGTTGACCACCGTGGTCACCGAACTCGACGAGGCATTCACCGGACGCAGCGACAAGGTGCGCGGACTGGTCGACGCGATGTCGGTGCTGACCAGCAAGACCAGTGAGCATCAAGGCGAGTTCGACCAGGCGCTGGCGTTGGCTGCCGACATCAGCACCCAGTTCGCGAACGAGCAGGCCACCGTGGACCGGTACCTGGATGCGCTGCCGAAGGTGGTGGCGATGCTCGACGTGCAGCGGGCCAAGATCCAAACCCTGTTCTCCTCCACCACGGCCCTGGCCGCAACCGCCAACGCCGTACTGTCCCAATCGGATATGACCGCCGTGGTGCAGGACGCCGGCACCGTCGTGCAGGCGCTGTCCTCCTACAACGACCGGTTGCACGACACCTTGACCTCAATGGGCACCTTCCTGACTCGCATCGACGAGTCGATCAAGGGTGACTACATGGTGTTCGACGGCGCGTTGGACATCCCCGGCACGCTGGACAAGTTGGTCACCGGCGGCCTGCTGGTCAACGGCATCCCGATCAGCGGTGAGGACGCACTGGAGGGCTTCTTGTCCGGAGGTCTGCGATGAGGCGCCTGGTGCTGGTACAGATGCTGATGTTCCTGGCGATCGCGGCCGTGGTGATCCCGTTCGGGGTGCAGTTCGTGGCCGGACCGGCCGGCCTGCGCACCCCGATCACGCTGCACGCCACCATGACCGACGCATTCGGCTTGACCAAGGGCACCAGCGTCACGGTGCGCGGCATGGAGGTCGGTTCGGTCGACGACGTCCGGTTGGGTCGGGACGGCAGCGCGCACATCACGCTGGCCGTCCGGCCCGGCACCGAGATTCCCCGGGATTCGGTGCTGACCGTCGGCATGGGCACCGCGGCCGGTATCCAGAGCGTCGACATCCTGCCGAACACCGATGCCGGACCGTATCTGCAGTCCGGCGACACCATCGCCGCCCCGGCCGACGCGCAGCCGGTGCAGATGGACCGGCTGATGCAGGATGCCGCGCAACTGGTGAAGGGCATCGACGCCGAGGCGGTCGCGTCGGTCTCCACCGAACTGTCCGATTCGTTCACCGGTCTGGGCCCGCAGTTGGCCAAGCTGATCGACAACGGGGCCAACATCTCGGCCCGCATGCGCGACCGGATGGGCGAGTTGCAGCCGCTGATCGACGGCACCGCCAACCTGGTCACCACCATGGCCGCCCGGAGCAACAGCTTCGTGCGCGGCATGGGTGCCAGCGCGGAGTTCACCAACGCGCTCGACGCCAACGGACCGACGTTCCTGTACCTGACCGACCACTCGCCGGCCACCCTGGAGTCGCTGCGCTCGGTGCTGGACACCTACCGCGACACCTTCGGCGCCACCCTGGCCAACCTGGCCACCGTGGCCCCGATCATCGGGGATCGCTCCGAGTCGCTGGCGACCGGTCTGGTCGCGATTCCGGACGGCCTCAACGGGCTGGCCTCGATCGTCAAGGGCGACCGGGCCGACTTCGCACTGGTCGCCACCCAGGGCCCGGTCTGCGTGCACGACGTGGACCGGCGTTCCATCGGCGACCTGAGCCCGATCGAACCCAATCTGGTCCGCTACTGCCCACCGTCGCCGGATATGCAGATGCGCGGCGCGGTCAACGCACCCCGACCCAACGATCTGGGCTTGCAGAACTGGCAGGATCCCGGCGGCGTGGTGGGTCCGCCGGTGGTCGTCGACCCGATCAAGATCCCCACCCTGGCCGAGATCGTCTACAAGTGGCGCATGATCCTGGGAGGCAATGATGGGCCGCGATGACACCTCGACGCTGGAATGGGATCCGACGATGACCGAACCGGGCAGCAACGCCACCGAACAGACCGAAGCCGTCGACGGTCCGGCCGAGACCGTCGAGGTGACGGCCGCCGAGCCCGAACCGGCCCCCGGACCCAACTGGCCGATCCGCGCACTGGTCGCGGTGCTGGTGGCCGGGGTGCTCGGATTGGCTGCCGCACTGGGCTACACGCTCTACCAGCAGAGCGAACTGCACCGCCTGCAGCAGCAGGCCGTCGACACCACCCGCGACTACCTGGTCGCGATGGCCTCGTTCGACTACCAGAACCTGGATGCCAACAAGGACAAGATCGCCGCGGAGTCCACCCCGGAGTTCGCCGCCAAGTACGACGAGATGGTGGCTGCGCTGCGCGAGATCGTGGTCGCCGGTAAGGGCGTGGCCACCGCGACGGCTGATCACGTCGCGGTGCAACAACTCGACGAAGACTCGGCCACCGTGATCGGTTTCGTCGATCAGCAGGTCAGCAATGTGACCGCACCCGAGGGCAACAAACAGAGATACCGGATGGTGGTTACGCTGGTGCGCAGCGGTGATCACTGGTCCGTGGACAACGTCGAAACCATCTAGAGACACCGCGAAAGGATCCCGATGACCGCGCAGCACGTCGAGATTGGCAGCGAGCCCCGGCTCACCCCCGAGCGGCCCCGGCTGACCACCGAGCAGACCCGGATCACCATCAACCAGCGCACCCCGAGCTGGAACAAGAAGCCGGTGGATGTGACCGACGCGCTGGACTTCTGGTCGGCAGCCGGTTCGGCGGCCAACGTGGTGATGCAGCTGAGCTGGCCCGAGGTGGGCTACGGCGTGGCCGAAAGCCGGGTGCATTCCGGCGCGTTGATGATCCACCCGTGGAAGCGGCTGCGCACCACCGCGCAGTACATGGCGGTGGCGCTGCTGGGGAGCGAAGAGGAACGCACCGCCTACCGCGAGGCCGTCAACGTGGCACACCGTCAGGTCCGCTCCACCAACGAAAGCCCGGTGAAGTACAACGCGTTCAACCGGGACCTGCAGTTGTGGGTGGCCGCCTGCCTGTTCATCTTCTACGAGGACACCTACCAGTTGCTGCACGGCAAGATGACCGACGAGCAGGCCGAGGTGTTCTACCAGAGCGCCATGCCGCTGGGCACCACGCTGCAGGTGCAGCCGGAGATGTGGCCGGCCACCCGCAAGGAGTTCGATGTCTACTGGAACACCGGGTGCGAACGCATCGAGATGGATGACTACATCCGCGAATTCCTGTTGAAAATCGTGGATTTGAAGATGATCAACATCCTCCCGCGGATGGTCCTGGCGCCGCTGCTGCGGTTCTTGACGATCGGGTTCCTGGCGCCGGTGTTCCGTGACAATTTGGGCCTGGAGTGGAGCGAGACCGATCAGCGCCGGTTCGAGCACCTGTTCTTGTTCGTGTCGTTCGTCAACCGGTTCATCCCGAAGTTCCTGCGCACCTTCAACTACACGGTGCTGATGGCCGACGTACGGTGGCGGCTGCGGACCAAACGGCCGCTCATCTGAACGGAATGCTGTTCCGCTACCTACACGACCGGCGCTTTCTGTGCATGTTGCCGCGGGCAGTGTGCCTGCAGCTGCTGCATCCCTCGATCGCGACCGGCATCTACGAGCACTCGATCCACAAGGAACGGATCTTTCTGCACGAGCGGCGCACCGTGCCGGCCTCGATCGAGATCGCGAGTCTGGACCGAGACATGCGGCCCTACATCCGATTCGGTCATGAGCACGTCCGCGGCGAGGACCACCGGGGCTGCAAGTATCACGCCCTGAACCCGGACGTCTTCCACTTCCAGCACGCCACCTGGGTGGAAACCCTTGCCACCCTGGCAGATCTGCTCGACGGGCCGCTGGATGACGGCGCCTACGCACAGTTCTACTCCGACTGTTGCGACTGGTATCGCCGCTACGGCATCTCGACCCGACCGATGCCGGCGAGTTGGCCGGAGTTCGTCGAGTACTTCGACGAGCAGTGCCGCACCCAGTTGTCGGTCGGTCCGCACTTCGAGCCGTTCCGGGCGGAGATCTTCTCGCCCAGCGATTGGTGGCCGCGACTGGTGCCCAAGGCCGCGGTGCGCGGTATGCAACACCAGCGGGCCGCCGAGCTCACCGGAACCACGGTGTCCAACGGTGACCGACGTTCACTGCGCCGGTTCCTGAAGCTGGCCGCCGCGATCTCGTGACGCTTTTCGCGAGCGCCCACTGAGAGCTAAGGCTTGACGGCCGCGTGCAGCGCGACGATCCCGCCGGTCAGGTTGCGCCAGCGCACCTGGGTCCAGCCGGCCTGCCCGATCTGGGCGGCCAGCGTCGCCTGATCCGGCCAGGCCCGAATCGACTCGGCAAGGTACTCATAGGATTCGGCGTCGCTGGACACCACCCGCGCCATCGCCGGCAGCGCACGCATCAGGTATTCCTTGTAGATCGTCGAGAACACCGGCACCGTCGGGGTGGAGAATTCGCACACCACCAGTCGGCCGCCGGGCTTGGTCACCCGGGCCATCTCGCGCAGGCCGGCGACGTGATCGACCACGTTGCGCAGGCCGAAACTGATCGTCACGGCATCGAAGCTGGCGTCGGCGAACGGCAGCTTGGTGGCGTCACCGGCCACCTTCGGCACCGCGCGGTGCGCACCGGCGCCCAGCATGCCGACCGAGAAGTCACACGCCACGCACCAGGCCCGTGACTTGGCCAGCTCCACCGTCGACACCGCGGTGCCGGCCGCGAGATCCAGCACGGCGTCGCCTGCACCGATCCCCAGGGCGGCCCGGGTGGCACGCCGCCAGGCGCGGTCCTGCCCCAGCGACAGCACGGTGTTGGTGAGGTCGTAGCGGCGGGCCACGGCGTCGAACATCGACGCCACCTCACGGGGATCCTTGTCCAGCGTCGCTCGGCTCACCGCACTGACGCTACCGACGGGTGTCCGCGGGGCGCGAGCTGACCCGGCAATCCGGCACTGTGGCAGCATCGAAGAGATGACGGTTGTCATCGCACTGCGCTGCCTCGACGGTCTGGTGATGGGTTCGGACTCGCAGATCACCGATCCGGACCGCGGCCTGACCTACCCGGACCAGAAGTTGCATCCGCTGGGCAAGCGCGCGGCGTGGGGCGGCAGCGGCTCGCGCGCGGTCCTCCACGACCTCGAGCAACTCTTCGGCGCCGATCCCGAATCACTGCTGGAGGCCGACGACATCGGCCGGGCCGTGCAGGCCCGCGCAGTACCGGTGCTCAAGCACCACTACCAGAACTTCATCGCGAAGGTCCCCGGGGAGGAATCCAGCGGCGCCACCCCGGCGACCCACCTGCTGGCCGCCGGCTACACCGGCGGGGAGCCGTTCATCGTCAGCCTCGATCCACACGGTCTGATCGGCCGGCACGAGGGCACCGGGTTCCAGGCCATCGGCAGCGGCGCCCCGATGGCGCAGCAGGCCTACACGCTGCTGGAGAACTTCAACATGTCTGACCGCGGGGTCGACTACGGGCTGCTGGGTGTGCTGCGGGTGCTCGACGCGCTGGCCATCTCGTCGCCGAGCGTGGGTGGGCCGATGGATCTGTGCCGGCTCACGCCCGAAGAGGCGCACCATCTGGGCACCGACGAGGTCGCCGAGGTGCGCGATCAGATCAGCCGGTGGAAGGAGCTCGAGCAGAAGACCCTGGACGGCCTGTTCGACTAGGCCGGCCGCCGCTGCACGTGGCCGGGATGGTGCATGACCTCGCGGTAGTGCCCGAGCAGTTCCTCGCACAGCACCGGCCAGGTGCGGCCCAGCACACTGCGCCGGGCGGCAACCGAATAGCGTGCGCGTTCGGCGATCAGGTGATCGACGGCGGCGTCCAGCCGGGCTTCGAACTGCGCGACCGGCAACAACACACCGGTCTGCATGGGCGTGACCAGATCCCGCGGACCGCCGGCATCCGGCGCGATCACCGGCAGACCGGAGGCCAGCGCCTCCTGCACGGCCTGGCAGAACGTCTCGTGCTCGCCGGGATGAACGAAGACGTCCATGCTGGCGTAGGCCGCCGCCAACTCGGCCCCGTACCGCGCACCGGTGAACACCGCGCCCGGCAGCGCAGCCTGCAGCGCGGCCCGGTCGATGCCGTCGCCGACCACGACCAGCTGCACATCGTCGCGGCGGGCCAGCACCGCCAACCGCTCGACGTGCTTCTCCGGGGCCAGCCGGCCGACGAATCCAACGATCGGGCGGCCATCCGGCGACCATGAGCGGCGCAGTTCGGTGGATCGGGCCGACGGCGCGAAGCCGGCCAGGTCGACCCCGCGGGCCCATCGGTGTACCCGTGGAATACCATGCGCAGCAAGGTTTTCCATGGCCGACGTGGACGGCGCCAGGGTGCGGTCAGCCTTGCTGTGCAACTGCCGGGTCCAGGCCCAGGCAGCGCGGGCGGCCACCCCGATGCCGTAACTCTCGGCGAACCCGGCCACGTCGGTCTGGAACACCGCCACCGTCGGCACCCCGAGCCGGCGCGCGGCCAGCACCCCACCCCAGCCCAGCAACGCCGGTGAGGCCAGGTGCACCACATCGGGCGCGAACCCGCGCAGCACCCCGACCATCCGGGGCCAGGGGATCCCCAGCGGCAGCGACGTGACCTTGGGGAACATCCGGGCGGGCACCCGATGCACGCGGACACCGTCGTGCAGACGGTCGGCGGGCGGCTCGCCGCGCGGGGTGTCCGGCGCGATCACCAGCGCCTCGTGTCCGGTGCAACGCAGGTGCTCGAGCACCCGGAGTACGGAATTGCTGACCCCGTTCACATTCGGCAGGAAGCTCTCGGCAACGATCGCGACACGCACGACTCCGACGATGACAGCGGCACGTGGCCGCGAGGTTGCCAGAAGTTGGATGGCACACGAAAACCCGGTCAGCCTGAGCCGGCCACCCGGCGCTCGGCCCACGCCAGCCCGGCCAGCGCGGCCAACGCCACCAGCCAACCGACCACCGCGATGGACCCGGCCGGGATGATGGCCAGCACCGCGCTGCGGTGCTGCACCCGCACCAGGTCCGGGTCGCTGCGGTCGTATTCGACGTAGATCCGCATGCCGGTGGCCAGCTCCGAGGGATAGAGCACGCCGAGCTCGGGGCGGTAGGTGACCCGGTCGGGGGTGACGAACTCGATGGTGGATCGCCGCGGCCCGGCGCTGAGCACCTCGGCTTGCGCGACGCCCATGTTGGCTTCGATCTGCCGGTCGTTGCGCCAGGCGCCGGCCACCAGCAGCAGCGATTGCAGGGTCACCACGATGACCGCCACCCAGACACCGACCTTGGTCCAGCGCAAGGCCTTTCGGGCCGCGGTGTCGGTCACCCCGGGATCCTTGACCGGCAACAGCGGCCGCAGCCAGCGGCGCGCGTCGAACTGCGGGAGCCTCACGGCGCCACCCTCACAGCGCGGCCTTGATCGAGGCGTGCAGTTGGCGAAGCGAGGACCGGTCGGCCTTGACCTCCAGCACCCGCACCCCGGTGTGCCCGTCGTCGAGCGCGGACGCCAACTCGGCCACCTCGACCTGGCGGCTCTCGACGTGATAGGCGCGGCACAGCGCGCCCACGTCGACGTCGTGCGGGGTGCCGAAGATCCGCGACGACACATCGGAGAACCGCGGGTCGCCCTGCTCGAGCAGTTCGAAGATGCCACCGCCGTTGTCGTTGGACACCACGATGGTCAGCGACTGCGGCAGCGGCTCGGTGGGCCCGATCAGCAGACCCGAACTGTCGTGCACGAAGGTCAGATCACCGATCAGCGCCACGGTGCGTCCACCGCTGCGTTCGTGCGCCAGCGCGGCGCCGATCGCGGTGGACACCGTGCCGTCGATGCCGGCCACCCCGCGGTTGGACCGCACCCGCACCCCGGGCCGCTGATTTCCCACCAACGCGATGTCGCGCACCGGGTTGGACGCACCGAGCACCAGCTGATCACCGTCGCGCAGCGCGTCGACGACCGCGGCCGCGACATGCAGACCGGTGGTCAGCGGATGGCTACGCAGCTGTCCACGGACCGCGGCCACGGCGTGTTCGTTGAGTTCGGCGCAGCGCCGCAGCCAGGCCGGGTTCGGCGCCCCGGAGGTCACCGCGCGGGTGCCGTTGGCCGCCGAGTTACCCGACACATCGGGCCAGCGCGGCCCGGTGGTCAGCGCATACACCGGCACCGACGGGTCGGCCAACAGCGCCGAGACCGGGCGGTGCAGGGTGGGCCGACCCAGCATGATCACCTGTTGCGGCCGCAGCAGCGGCAACGCCAGCGGGTGCAGTGGATTGGCCGGGGCCGGCGCGGTGGGTTCGGCGACGGTCGGCAGCCCGGAAAGATTGGGATGCACACCGGCGCCGTGCCCGGCGATCACCACGGTGTCCGGCCCGACGTCGACGTCCAGCGGTTGGTCGAAGCTGACCGGCGGGGTGTAGGTCCACGGCTTGCCGTCCGGGCGGCCAGCCGGGATCGCCCCGCCGCCTTCGGTTTCCGGGTCCGGCACCAGCGGTTCGCGCAGCGGGATGTCGAACTGCACCGGGCCGGCGTTGCCGCTGCGCGCGCCGGTGGCCGCGACCAGCACCCGGCAGGTTGCCGAACGCCATTGCGCGTTGAACGCCTCCAGCCGCTCCGGGGCGTCCTCGGCCAGGCCCAGGCTGATGTTGGCGCGCACCTGGGTGCCGAAGTAGCCGAGCTGTTCCATGGTCTGGTTGGCCCCGGTGCCCAGCAGTTCGTAGGGCCGGTTGGCGCTCAGCACGATCAGCGGCACCCGGGCGTAGTTGGCTTCCACCACGGCCGGACCCAGGTTGGCCACCGCGGTCCCGGACGTCATCGCCACGCACACCGGCGCCCCGGCGGCCACCGCCAGGCCGATCGCCAGGTAGCCGGCGGTGCGTTCGTCGATCCGGACGTGCAGCCGCAACCGGCCGGCCCGGTCGGCGTCGGCCAGCGCGAACGCCAGCGGCGCATTGCGAGACCCGGGGCACAACACCACGTCGCGCACCCCACCGCGGATCAATTCGTCGACGACGATGCGCGCCTGCGCGGTCGAGGGGTTCATGAGGCCGTCACCACATCAGGGTGTCACACCCGGGGCTGGCCGAAGAACTCCAGGAGCGCGGTGTTGACGGCGTCCGGACGCTCGATGAAGCCCAGGTGCCCGGCGTCGGGGATCTCCAGGTAGCGGGCGTTCGGGATGGCGTCGGCGACTTCGGCGCCCAGGTGCGGCGGCAACAGGATGTCGTCGGCGAAACCGATCACCAACACCTGCGCGGTGATGCCCCGGTAGGCCGGCAACCGGTTCTCGCTCGGCGACACCTCGAGTTGGGTCCGCGACCCCGGGGTCGACTTGGACGGCCACATGGTGAACATCTGGATCCAGTCGTCGGCGAGCCGGTCGTCGTTGAGCGTGCGCGGCGAGAAGTTCTCCAGCAGCCGGACCTTGGCGTCGTACTCCGGCGGCAACGTGATCCCGGCCCGCTCCAGCGCCAGTTCGGCGGTGCCGAAGAAGGTTCGGGTGCGGTCGTGCCGGCCGCGGGTGGCCAGCAGCGCGGCCTGGCTGACCAATTCCGGCCGGACCAGCATGAGTTCCTGCGCGATGTAGGAGCCCATCGAGACCCCGACGATCCGCACCGGGCCACCGACCAGTTCGTCGATCAGCGCTGCGGTGTCGGCGACCATGGTCTCGGTGCTGAAACCCTCGGCGTTCTCGGTGGCGCCGATCCCGCGGTTGTCGAACGTGATGACCCGGTAGCCCGCCCGCTGGAAGGCCGGCACCTGGTGCAGGTGCCAGGTGCGGCCGGCGCCTCCCCGGCCGGCGATGAACAACACCGGATCCCCGGTGCCGCGGTCGTCGTAGGCGAGATTGATCACCCGGCCACGTTAGCGATTTCGGTGCGGCCGGGTGCGCCCAGCGCCCCCTAACGCACCGAAGCCGCGCGACGACGACGGTTGCGCCGGCGGCCGCGGATCCCGGCGATGGCCTGCGACCAGGCCAGCAAGGCGCCGTCCTTGAGCGGCTCCAGGTGCAGCAGGTCCTTGGACAAGGTCGCGGTGGCCGCGGCCCGGGTGCTCGCCGAGGCCTTGGAGGTGTGCCCGGAGTCGAACGGCGGCTGCGGGTCGTACTCGATGCCGAGCTGGATCGCCTTGGCCCGGTCCTCGCCGCCGAGTTCGGCGGCCAGCCACAACGCCAGGTCGATACCGGCTGACACACCGGCGCAGGTGGCCAGGCCCGGCTCGGCCCGCACCACACGTTCATCGCTGACCGCGGTGGCCCCGAAGGCCTTCAACAGCGGCAACGTCGACCAGTGCGAGGTGGCCCGCTTACCGTCGAGCAGGCCGGCCGCGGCCAGCACCACCGATCCCGAGCACACCGACACCGTCCAGGTCGACCCTGGCCGCACCGCGCGCAGCCAGCTCAGCAGTCGTTCGTCGCGGGCGGCTCCGGCGCTGCCCGGGCCGCCGGGCACCAGCACCACATCGGGTGCCGGCGTCTCGTCGAAGGTGTGCGTGGCGCCGATCAACAGCACCCCGGAATCGGCGGCCACCGGTCCGGTCTCGTGCCAGACGAAGCGGACGTCGGCGCCCGGCAGCATGCGCAGCACCTCGTAGGGGCCGATCAGGTCGAGTGCGGTGAAGCGCGGGTAGAGCACGATGGCGATCTGGGTCATGGTCTTCCTTTCTAGGCGCACGTCTTGCGGTACTGATCAGGTGAAATGCCCACCCGGCGAACGAAATTGCGGCGCATGGTCTCGGCGGTGCCGAAGCCGCAGCGGGCCGCGATGGCGACGACGTTGTCGTCGGTCTGCTCGAGTAGGCGCCGGGCGGCCTCGGTGCGGACCCGCTCCACGTAGCTGCCCGGTGCTTCGCCGACCTCACTGGTGAACAGCCGGGTGAAGTGCCGCGGGCTCATCGCCGCGCGACGGGCCAGGTCGCCACGGTGAACACCTCGAACGGGCCGACCAGGTCGAGCGGTTGGATGCCCGGGTAGCCGAGCAGGTACACGTTGCGCTGCACAGTGCCATCCTGCTGGCTGGGCAGCATGGCGTCTACGCCATGGTGCCCACGAATCAGGACAGCATCTAGGGTGAATCGGGTGCGAATCGTGATCGCCCTGCTGCTGGCGCTGGCCGTGCTGACTGGTTGTACCTCGCTGACCGCGGGTCGACCGATCGCGGCCGATACCAGCCAGGACAGCGCCGGGGAGATGGTCACCGCCGACGGCTACGGCATCGAGTTGGGTGCGCCGTCCGCGCCGGCGGCCATCGAGCTGTACTTCGATCCGTCCTGCCCGCACTGCGGGGAACTGATGCGCACCGACGGCAACGAACTGCCGATGAACTTCATGGACTCCGGTGCCCGGGATTATTCGTCGCGGGTGGGCAATGCCCTGTTCTTGGCCGCAGCCGATCCGGACTCCACCCCGGATGCGATCCTGACCTTCCTGCAGCAGCTGTACCGGATCCTCGACACCGGGCTGAGCAACGAGGCGATGGCCGAGGTGGCCGAATCGGCCGCGCTGCCCCCGGCGGTCGTCGAGCGGATCTCCCTGGGGCAGCAGGGCATCGACACCGCGGCGATGGGCGAGCACAACGAGGATCGGCTCGAAGCGGTGGTCGGCCCGGCCGGCCTCGGTGTGCCGACCGTGCACGACCTGGTCCGCGAGGAAGTGATCGAACTCAATCCCGGCTGGCTGGACACGCTGACCAACTGACACCGCACGGCACGTCCTAGGGTGAGCCGCATGCGGAACACCATCATCGCGCTGCTGGGTGCCCTGTTGCTGACCACGACAGTGCTCGGTTTCCCGGGGCCCGCGGCGGCCGCCCCGGCGCCGCAGGTCAGCGCCGACGGCTTCGGCATCGCGCTGGGTGAGCCGTCCGCCGCGCGGGCCATCGACCTCTACGTCGACCCGTCCTGCCCGCATTCGGGAACCTTGTTGGCGCGCGACGGTGCGCAGCTGCGTGAGCTGATCGACGCCGGCGCACTGTTCGTCACGTTGCGGCCGATGAACTTCCTGGACCGGGACGGCCGGGACTACTCGTCTCGGGTGGACAACGCGTTGTTCCTGGCTGCTGCGGACCCGGCGAGCACCCCGGCCGCGCTGCTGGGCTTCCTGCAGACGTTGTACGAGCGGCTGCCGCAGACCCGCGCGCAGCTCGACGATCTGCAGTTGGCCGGGGTGGCCGGCGAAGCCGGCTTGCCGCCGGGTGTCGTGGTGGCGGTGGCGACCCGCCAGGTCGGTGTGAATCCCGCGGCCATGGGTGCAGCCAATCAGGCTGCGCTGCACGCGGTTTCGCCGGACGGGGTGGGTGTGCCGACGGTCTATGACCCGATCAGCGGGCGCGTGATCGATACCGAGGCCGGCTGGCTGGACGCGCTGATCGGCTGATCGGCTGATCACCCGGCCAGCAGCGGGTAGCACTGCGCGATGCGGTCCAACCACCAGTCTCGGCGCGGCGCGGGTGCGCGTAGCGCGGCCAGCCGGGCCGGATCCGGGACGACGGCGCCGGCCGGCAGGTAGCCGTCCACCGGCACCAGCGGTGCCGCGACGTCCTCGACGAACAGTCCCCCGGTGCCCAAACCGCAGGCGTGCTCGAGCCGCGGCAACGCCGCAGCGGCGGCCACCCCCACCCCGATGCCGACCGCGCTGTCCAATGCGCTGGACACCACCACCGGCACCTCGATCTGGTCCGCGATCCGCAACATCGCCGAAACCCCGCCCAGCGGCGCAACTTTGAGCACCGCGACATCGGCTGCGCCGGCGGCCAGCACGCGCAGCGGGTCCTCGGCCTTGCGGATGCTCTCGTCGGCGGCCACCGCGACGTCGACCCGGCGGCGCACCTCGGCGAGTTCCTCGACCGTGCGACACGGCTGCTCCAGGTATTCCAGCGGGCCGTCGGCGGTCAGCGCGGCCGCTGCCGCCACCGCCTGCGGCACGGTCCAGCCGCCGTTGGCGTCCACCCGCACGGTCGGGATCAGCGTGCGCACGGCGTTGACCCGGGCGACGTCGTCGGCCAGCACTTGGCCGGGTTCGGCGACCTTCACCTTGGCGGTGCGTGCGCCCGGGAACCGGGCGAGCACGTCGGGCACCTGCTCGGGCGGCACCGCCGGGACCGTGGCATTGATCGGCACCCGGTCCCGGCGCGGGGCCGGGGTCCCGACGAACGCGGCCTCCAGGCCGGCGGCCAGCCAGGCCGCGGCCTCGGGTGCCTCGTACTCCAGGAACGGGCTGAACTCGCCCCAGCCGGCCGGTCCGTCGATCAGCGCGATCTCACGCTCGGTGATGCCGCGGAAGCGCACCCGCATCGGCAAGGTGACCACGTGCACCCGGTCCAGCAAGTCGGCCAGTGGCACGGCTGTCATGCTCAGACCGTAGCGCGGGTCCGTCCGGCCCAGAACGGCGCCCGCAGGTCCCGTTTGAGGATCTTGCCGGTCGGGTTGCGCGGTAGCGCATCGAGCACGTCGATCTGTTTCGGAATCTTGTAGTGCGCCAACCGATCCCGCATCCACGCGATCAGCGCCTCGGGCTCGGTGTCGGTGTTCAGTGCGACGGCTGCGCGCACCGCTTCGCCCCATTTGTCGTCGGGCACCCCGAACACCGCGACCTCGACGACCGCCGGGTGCTCGGCCAGTACCCGTTCCACCTCGATGGAGTACACGTTCTCGCCACCGGTGATGATCATGTCCTTGAGCCGGTCCACCACGTAGAAGTAGCCGTCGGCGTCGACGTAGCCGATGTCACCGCTGCGGAACCAGCCGTCGGCGGTGATCGCTTCGGCGGTGGCCTCCGGCCGGTTCAGGTAGCCCTTCATCAACTGCGGTGTGCGGATCCACAATTCGCCCTGTTCGCCGACCGCCTTGTCGGTCAGGGTGTCCGGGTCGACGACGCGCAGTTCAGCGTTCGGGATCGGCACCCCGGCGCTGACCAGGCGTTCGGGGTGTGCGGTGTCGCGGTGCTGCTCGGGCATCAGGTGGGTAACCACACCGGAGACCTCGGTCAGGCCGTAGACCTGGATGAAATCGGTGTCCGGCCAGGCTTCCAGCGCTGCGCGCAGCAACGGCAGCGGCATCGGGGACGCGCCGTAGCAGAAGGTCTTCAGCTTGCCGAACAGCGCCACCGCCTCCGGCCCGGCTTCCAGCACCATTGCCAGCACGGCCGGCACCAAGAACGTGCGGTTGGCTCCGGCCAGGATGGCGGCCGCCAGCGACGGGCCGTCCACCTCGCGGGTCATCACGGTCGGCACGCCGTCGTGGATGCCGACCTCGACGTAGGAGGAACCGCCGACGTGGAACAGCGGCATCGACACCATGTTCTTGTCGCCGTCGTCGAAGGTCCAGCCATCCTGGGAATCGCGGCTGTGCGCCATGATGTTGGCGTGCGTCAACTGCACACCCTTGGGCTTACCGGTGGTGCCCGAGGAGTACAGCACCAGCACCGGGTCGTCGGGGTCGGCCTCGGGCGCCGGACCGCGCGGGGTCGAGGCCGCCAGCAGCGCTTCGTATTCGTCGCCCTGGCCGCCGTCCGGGGTGAGCCCGAAGACCGCCGTCAGGTTCGGCAGCCGGTCGGCCAGCGCGTCGATGGTCCCCCGCAGTTCGGTGCCGACCACCAGCACCTTGGCCGCGCAGTCGTCGAGCACATAGTTCAACTCGTCGGGTCCGAGCCGGAAGTTGATCAATGTGGTTGCCGCGCCCAAGGATCCGGCCGCCAGGGTCAGCTCCACCCCGGCCGGGTGGTTCTTGTCCAGGAAGGCCACGATGTCGCCGCGGCGCACGCCCAGCTGGTGCAGCGCACCGGCGAGTCGACGCACCCGGTCGTCCCACTGCGCCCAGGCCCAACTGCGGCCGAGGTAGTTCATCGCCTCGGAATCCGGGATGGTGCGCGCCCAGTGCGCCGGGCAGTCATCGAGCAGACGCGGTGTCGGCAACTCAGCAGTCATGTAGCGAGCCTGCCATGCCGGACAACCCGGCCGGCGGATTTCGTCCCGGTTGCCGCGGTCAGCTCAGCCGTGCGGCCAGCAGCTCGGCCAGGTGGATACCGCGGCGGGCACTGAGGTCGGCCAACTGGGTGCGACACGAGAAGCCGTCGGCCAGGATCGGGGTGTCCGGGTCAGCGGCGCGGACCGCGGGCAGCAGTTGTTGTTCGGCGACCGCCACCGACACCTCGTAATGGCCTTGTTCCACACCGAAGTTGCCGGCCAGCCCGCAACAGCCGCCGAGCCGCTGCACCGTGGCGCCGGCTTGGTCGAGCAGTCGCTGGTCGGGGGCCCAGGTCAACACCGCGTGGTGGTGGCAGTGCGGCTGGGCCAGCACCGTGGTCCCGGCCAGCGACGGTGGTGTCCACTGACCTTGGGTCAACAGTTCGGCCAGGGTGCGGGTGCGCTCGGCCAACTGCACGCCGGGTGGGCCGAGCAGCTCGGCGGCATCCGAGCGCAGCACCGCGGTGCAGGACGGTTCCACGCCCACCACCGGCAGGTCCGCGGCCAGCAGCTCGTCAGCGGTGCGGCCGAGGATCCGCCGGGCCGCGTCGAGTTGTCCGGTCGAGATCCAGGTCAGCGCGCAGCACTGTTGTTGGGCGGTCAAACGTGGTGCGTATCCGGCGTTTTCCAGCACCGCGACCATCGCCTGACCGACCTGCGGGCTGAAGTAGTTGGTGAAGGTGTCGACGAACAGCAGCACCGGCTCCCCCGCCGCCGGGGTGTGCCCGGCGAACCAGTCCCGGAAGGTCTGCGGCGCGAACGGCGGGATGCTGCGGCGCGGATCGACCCCGGCCAACCGCATTCCGAACCGGCCCACCCCGGGCAGGCCGATACCGCGGTTGACCAGTCGGGGCGCACGGGCCGCCAGCCGGGCCCAGCGCGGCAGCCAACCGAGCGCGTAGTGCGCGGCCGGACGCCGCCGTCCTCGGTAACTCTGGTGCAGCACTTCGGCTTTGAACGACGCCATGTCCACCCCGGTCGGGCAGTCCGACAGACAGCCCTTGCAGGACAGGCACAGGTCCAGCGCTTCGTGCACCTCGGGGGCACGCCAGCCGCCGGTTACGAAGCTGCCGTTGATCATCTCCTGCAGGATCCGGGCGCGGCCCCGGGTGGAGTCCTTCTCCTCGCCGGTGGCCAGGTACGACGGGCACATCACGCCACCGGTGCCGGTGTTGTCGGCGCGGCACTTGCCGACCCCGGTGCAGCGGTGCACGGCCTGGGTGAAGTCACCGCCGTCGTGCCGGTAGGCCAGCGCCAGGTCACGGCGCAGCATCGGGGCGGGTTCGCGCAGGTCGGCATCCAGCGGGCGCGGACGCACCAGCACCCCCGGGTTGAGCAGGTCGTGCGGGTCGAAGATCTGCTTGACGGCTTCGAACAAGTTGATCGCCCGCGCCGAGTACATCTTGGGCAGTAGTTCGCCGCGGGCCCGGCCGTCGCCGTGTTCGCCGGACAGCGACCCGCCGTAGCCGGCCACCAGATCCGAAGCGGCCATGAGGAATTCGCGGAACACCCGGTGCCCGGCGGGATGCTGCAGCGGAAAGTCGATCCGGATGTGCAGGCAGCCGTCGCCGAAGTGTCCGTAGGGCAGGCCGGTGAGCCGATACTCGGTGAGCAGCGCATCGAAGTCGCGCAGGTAGGCACCGAGCGCGGCGGGTGGGACCGCGGCGTCCTCCCAGCCGGCGTGTGCCGGCAGACCGGCCGGGCTGCGGCTGGACAGCCCGGCACCGTCGGCCCGGATCCGCCACAGCGCTGCGGTGTGCTCCGGATCGGTCACCACCATCGAGTCCTGCGCGCCGCAGCCGGTCGCGACCTGGCGGGCTCGGGTCAGGGTGTCGTGTCGGTCGGCCCCGGCGATCTCGATGAACAGCCAGGCGGCCCCGGCCGGCAGCGGTGGAACTGCTTGCGGCCCACGCCGTTCCCGCAGTACCTCGACGATCCGGGAGTCGATGCCCTCACAGGCCACCGGCGCATGGGTGAGCACCGCCGGGGTGGCGTCACCGGCCGACGCGATGTTCGGGTAGCCCAACACCACCAGCACGCGATGGGCCGGGTCGGCGACCAGCGTCACGGTGGCTTCGGTCAACACCCCGAGGGTGCCCTCGCTGCCGACGATCAGCTTGGTGACGTCGAATCCCCGCTCCGGGGCCAGGTTTTCCAGCGCGTAGCCCGAGACCTGTCGGCTGAACCGGCCGAACTCGGTGCGCACCGTCGCCAGGTCCGCGTGCACCACGTCGCGCAAGGCGGTCAGCGCCGGGGAGTCCGCGCCGGGCAGGTGCAGCTGCTCACCGGTGCCGGTCAGCAGGGTCAGTGCGCGCACGTTGTCGCTGGTGCGGCCGTAGCCCAGCGCCCGGGTGCCGCACGCGTTGTTGCCGATCATGCCGCCGATGGTGCAGCGCGAGGATGACGACGGGTCCGGCCCGAACCGCAGGCCGTGCGGCTTGGCGTGGCGCTGCAGGGCTTCTTGCACCAGCCCGGGCTGCACGGTCGCGGTGCCGGCGTCCGGGTCGAGATCGAGTACCCGGTTCAGGTGCCGGCTGAAGTCGAGGACCAGTCCGGGGCCGACGGCATTGCCGGCGATCGAGGTGCCGGCGCCGCGCGCGGTGACCGGGATGCCTTCGGCGCGGCTGACCGCCAGCGCGGCCGCGACCTCGTCGGCGTCCCGCGGCCGGGCCACCACCAGCGGCAGCACCCGGTACAGCGAGGCGTCCGAGGAGAACGCCGCGCGGGTGGTCGAGTCGGCGTGCACATCGGTCAGCCCGGCGGCTCGCAGCAACCCGGCCAGCGATTCCGCCTCCATTCGTAGCATGCTACAACGTCCTAGCATGCTACGGTACCGGGGTGGCGCACGGACTTCCCGACGTGACCCCGCTGGCCCCGCACGGGCGGCGGATGGAAGCTGCCACCGCCGCGGTACGGGCTGCCATCGACGACGGCCGGATGCGGCCCGGGGTGCGCTACTCGGTCTACCAACTCGCCGAAGCCCTCGGCGTCTCCCGCACCCCGGTGCGCGAGGCACTGCTGCGCCTCGAAGAGGTCGGCCTGATCAAATTCGAAGCCCGCCAAGGGTTTCAGATCCTGGCACCGCAACCGGAGGACATCGCCGACATCTTTGCGGTCCGGCTCGCCCTGGAGGTGCCGGCGGCGCGCCGGGTGGCCGGCACCGTCGACGACGTCGGCCGCGACCGGCTACGTCGGCAACGCGAGGCGATGCGCCGCGCGGTCGCCGCCGGCGATGACCGCGGCTTCGCCCAGCACGACCAAGGCCTACACGACCTGATCCTGGAGTTGGCCGGCAACCAGCGCTCCCGGCGCATCGTCAAGGGCTTGCGCGAGACCACCCGATTACTCGGCGCCGCCACCGCGGACAAGACACGAACGCTCGTCGACATCGACGCCGAGCACACCCCGATCGTCGACGCGGTGCTGGCCGGGCACGCCGAGGCTGCCGCGGCGGCCATGCGATCACACCTGGTCAACACCGGAAAACTGCTCGTCGGGCAAGCACTTCGGGAGCAGACCGGGCAGGCCCAACCGGACCGGATCCAAGCCGTCTGGGATGCGGTGGTGTACTAGAACTGGAACACGTTCTAGTCTTGGCCCATGGCTCAAGATCTCCTGCGTCATCCCGTGCACTCCGGCCACCTGCTGATCGGCGCGCTCAAGCGGCACCGGGACAAGCCGGTGCTGCACCTGGGCGACACCACGCTGACCGGCGGCCAGATGGCCGCCAAGATCAGCCAGTACGTGCAAGCCTTCGACGCGCTGGGCGCCGACTCCGGCGCGGTCTCCGGACTGCTGTCGCTGAACCGGCCCGAGGTGCTGATGATCACCAGCGCCGGCCAGACCCGGGGCTACCGTCGGTTGGCGCTGCACCCGCTGGGCTCACTCGACGACCACGCCTATGTGCTCGCCGACTCGGGTGCCACCGCGTTGATCATCGACCCCAACCCGGCGTTCACCGAACGCGCGATCGGGCTGCTGGGCAAGGTGGACGCGCTCAACCAGGTGCTGACCATCGGTCCGGTGCCCGCCGAGTTGGCCGCCGCAGCCGAGGCGGCCGGCGCCGTCGCGCTGGACCTGACCGCCGAAGCCGAACGCTATGAACCAAAACCGTTGGTGGCAGCCGATTTGGCGCCCGATCACGTCAACGGGTTGTCCTACACCGGTGGCACCACCGGCAAGCCCAAGGGTGTCATGATGACCACCCAGGCCACCACCACGATGACCACCATCCAGCTGGCCGAATGGGAGTGGCCGGAAAACCCGCGGTTCCTGATGCTCACCCCGCTCTCGCACGCCGGGGCCGCCTACTTCCTGCCCACCCTGATCAAGGGCGGCGAAATGCACGTGATGGCCAAGTTCGATCCGGGCGCTGCGCTGGCCTACATCGAGGAGCACCGGATCACCGCGACGTTCGTGGTGCCGGCGATGTTGTACGCGCTGATGGACCACCCGGATTCGCGCACCCGGGACCTGTCCTCGCTGGAGACGGTGTACTACGGCGCTTCGGCGATCAACCCGGTTCGGTTGGCGGAGGCCATTTCCCGGTTCGGTCAGATCTTCGCGCAGAACTACGGGCAGTCCGAAGCCCCGATGGCGATCTCCTATCTGGGCAAGAAGGATCACGACGAGTTGCGGTTGACCTCGTGCGGTCGGCCCACGCTGTTCGCACGGTGTGCGCTGCTCGATGCCGACGGCAATCCGGTGCCCCAAGGTGAAGTCGGCGAGGTGTGCGTGTCCGGTCCGCTGCTGTCCGGCGGCTACTGGAAGCTGCCCGAGGAGACCGCCAAGACCTTCCGCGACGGCTGGCTGCGCACCGGCGACATGGCCCGCGAGGACTCCGACGGCTACTGGTTCATCGTGGACCGGGTCAAGGACATGATCGTCACCGGCGGTTTCAACGTGTATCCCCGTGAAGTGGAAGACGTTGTGGCCGAACATCCCTCGGTGGCGCAGGTGTGCGTGGTCGGCGCACCGGACGACAAGTGGGGTGAGACCGTCACCGCGGTGGTGGTGCTGCGCGCCGACGCCGGAACCGACGAGGCTTCGATCGCCACCATGACCGCCGAGATCCAGGCTGCGGTCAAGGAACGCAAGGGTTCGGTGCAGGTGCCGAAGTCCGTCGTCGTCGTCGACGCGTTGCCGTTGACCGGTCTGGGCAAGCCGGACAAGAAGGCCGTGCGGGCCCGGTTCTGGGAGGGCGCCGGCCGCGCCGTCGGCTGACGGTCGCCGCCCCTTGCGCCACGCGCTCTTCCGTCTCCTTCCCGCCTACTCGGCCTGAAGAGCGGGACGGAGACGGCAGAGCGCGAAGTGGGGGCGGCCGGAGACGGCAGAGCGCAACACCACCCGCCGGCACCCCGGGTTTGGCAGCATCGAACCATGTCGCCGATTCGCGCCGTGATGTTCGACTTCTCCGGCACCCTGTTCCGCCTGGAAGAGGACGACAGCTGGTTCGAGGGCATGACCGTCGACGACCGCGCGGTCGACGGTCACGTGCAGGCCGAGTTGATGCGCCGGCTCACCGCGCCGACCGGGCGGTCGGTGCAGATGGGGCCCGACGAGTACCACGCCTGGGTGAACCGGGACCTGGCGCCGCATCTGCACCGCGAGGCCTACCTGCATGTGCTGCGCGAGTCCGGGGTGGCCGACCACCACGCCGAATCGCTGTACCAACGACTGATCTCACCGGATTCCTGGACGTGCTATCCGGACACCGCCGAGGTGCTGGCCGGGCTGAAGACCGGCGGCCTGGGCACCGCGGTGGTCTCCAACATCGCGTTCGACGTGCGGCCCACCTTCGAGGCGATCGGGGCCGACGGTGACGTCGACGCCTTCGTGCTGTCCTTCGAGGTCGGTGCGGTCAAACCGGATCCGCGGATCTTCGAGACCGCACTCGAGCGACTCGGCGTGCCGGCCGAGCACGCTCTGATGGTCGGTGACAGCGACGAGGCCGACGGCGGCGCCCGCGCGCTGGGCTGTCAGTTCGCCCTGGTGGATCCACTGCCCACCACCGAGCGCCCGGACGCACTGTTGCGCGCGGTGCGCGACGCCGGCGTCGCGCTCTGATCAGTACGGGTACGGGCCGGCGGGCAGCGCCGGGACCGGCGGGCGTCGCTCGGCCGTGAAGTACTGCCAGGTGGCCAAGCCCAGTACCGCGACCAGGCAGATGATCGCGATGATCAACCCGGCGCCGTAGCCGACGTCGGCGTCTGAGGAGCCGTAGTCGAATCGGTCCAGATCGGCTGGGCTGATCTCGTCGGCCAGATCACCGGTGATCTCGGTGACCGGGGCCGGCCGGATCGCCGCGGCGATCGCCATCAGCAGCGAGCACACCGCCACCGCGGCCGTCGCACCCCACAGCGTGCGGTCCGAGCCGCGCACCAGCAGCGTCGCGCCGATCGCCAATGCCACCGCCAGCGCGATCGGAATCGCGGCCACCATAGGCAAATTGGCTGCGGTCCAGCTGTAGAAACCGATGCCCACCTCGACGGCACCGCTCGGGTAGAGCTCCTCGTAATCGGGGCCGTAGATCTCGCTGCCCAGCCCGGAGTCCAGCGCGTCCGGTTCGAACGACAACGTCCACATCGGCAGCAGCGTGCACACCACGCCGATGAAGGCCACCACGATCAGCAGCGCGGCCGGCAACCACTCAGGTAGCGAACGCGGAGCCGGCGGCCGGCCGACCGGCCCCGGCGGTGGGTAGTAGACCATCGCCGGTCACCACCGCGGCTGTTCGGTCGGTGCCGACGGCGGCACCCAGCCCGAGTTCGGCGGCGCCTGCGGAGCGAACTGCGCCGGGCCGGCCGGGGCGGCGGGCACGTCCCGCTTGAACACCATCACCAGCGCTGCCGCCCAGGCGATCAGACCGAAGATCAGGGCGAGGATGAGGCCCGCACCGGCACCGATGGTCGCCACCGAGCCGACCAGACTGTCGACCGAGTCGGCACCGACCTCCTCCTCGAAGGCGTCGGCCAGCGCACCGGTGAGTTTCACCGACGGCAACGGGTTGCTGATCGTCAACAGCAGCGCCAACAGCGTGCCGGTGCCGGCGAACACCGCGGCCAGCGGTGCGGTCTTGCGCTCGGCGCTGAAGATCACCGGCAGCGCGCTGAGCACCGCGAGCGCCAGCAGCAGCGGAATCGCCTGTGCCACCACCGGCGGGGTCAGGATCGGGACGACGTCGAAGAACCCGATCCCGACGCTCACCTCACCGGAGGGCGCTTCGTTGTCCGGCACGTCCAGCGCCGACGGCGTGACCGTCACGGTGTACAGCGAGAACAACGAGCCGAGCAGCACCACCAGGCCTGCGACCACCACCACGATCGCGGAGATCTTCGACAGGTCGAGCGCACCGAGGTTGAGCTTGGGGCTGCGCTGCTGTCCCGGGTAGGGCTGTCCCCACTGCGGCGGGACCGGTCCGGGCGCCCCATAGGACGGCGGAACCGACGGCGCAGCGTGGCCACCGCTTTGGCCGTAACCGGGATTGGGATATGGCCCGGGCGCTTGGCCCTGGTACTGCTGCGGGTCGTAAGGATTCCCCACCGATGTCACCTTTCCATTGCGAGCGTGAGCAGTCGCGCGTTACTGAGTGTGCCGCATCGAGCCGATCTAGGCTGACATCTGATGACGAACCCGGATCCGAGGCCACCGCGGTGGCTCAAGCCGATGAACAAGATCTTGATGGCCGTGGGGCGCACCGGCGTCCTCGGCGGCAACGCGCCGACGGTCCTCACCCTCACCGGGCGTACCTCGGGCCGGCCACGATCCACGCCGGTCACGCCCATGACGGTGGACGGCCAGCGGTACGTGGTCGGCGGCTTCCCGGGTGCCGACTGGGTGCGCAACGCGCGGGCCAACCCCGCGGCGACGTTGCAGCAGGGCCGGCGCACCGAACGAATCCGGATGGTCGAAATGCCGGCCGAACAAGCGCGGCCGCTGCTGTACCAGTTCCCCACGCTGGTGCCCACCGGTGTGAGCTTCATGAAGAACGCGGGCCTGGTGACCAAGGGTCGACCCGAGGAGTTCGAGGCGCTGGCCGGGCGCTGCGCGGTCTTCCGCCTCGATCCGAGTTGATGCTCAGCTTTCGGCGGTGAACACGCCGGCCATGGCAAACGCTCCGGCCAATTGGGTGATCTGACCGGGATCACCTTCGGTGCAAGCAGTTCCGCCTTTCGCAACCAGGGCTGTCACCGAGCCTAAGGTTGTCGAAGCGTTTGTCTATTCACCCTTTTCACTGCCCCGGCAACCGCCGGGAGTTCTGTTCAGCACGGCGCAGCTGGGCGGCGACCCGAATGTCGTCTGTGTCTTGTCGGCCGCGGCGGCGTGGTCATCCCGAAGCTCCGGAGAACCGTTCTGATCACCACGGGTAGGGTGCGATTCGATGACGTCGACCTCGGCCACCAGAACCGGCGAAGCGTTGCCCCCCCGCCAGCGGCTTGACGTAGGAGGACCATGTGACCGACAACCCCTTCGATCCCAACCAGTGGCGTCCGGTCGCGGATCTCGACCCTCAGTTCGCCGATCTGACCGACATCACCTATCACCGCCAGGTCGACGCCGACGGCAACCTGCAGCCCACCGTCCGGGTGGCCTTCGACCGGCCCGAGGTGCGCAACGCGTTTCGGCCCGGCACGGTCGACGAGTTGTATCGCGCACTCGACCACGCCCGGATGTCTCCGGATGTCGGGGTGGTGCTGCTGACCGGCAACGGCCCCTCGCCCAAGGACGGCGGCTGGGCCTTCTGCTCGGGCGGCGATCAGCGCATCCGGGGCCGGTCCGGCTACCAGTACGCCAGCGGTGAGACCGCCGATACCGTCGACGTCGCCCGCGCCGGCCGGCTGCACATTCTCGAGGTGCAGCGACTGATCCGATTCATGCCCAAGCCGGTGATCTGTCTGGTCAACGGGTGGGCGGCCGGCGGCGGGCACAGCCTGCACGTGGTGTGCGACCTGACGCTGGCCAGCCGCGAGCACGCCCGGTTCAAGCAGACCGACGCCGACGTCGGCAGCTTCGACGGCGGCTACGGCAGCGCCTACCTGGCCCGCCAGGTGGGACAGAAGTTCGCCCGCGAGATCTTCTTCCTGGGCCGCGCCTACACCGCCGAGCAGATGCACCACATGGGCGCGGTCAACGAGGTGGTCGACCACGCCGACCTGGAGACCGTCGCACTGCAATGGGCCGCCGAGATCAACGGCAAATCCCCTCAGGCCCAACGCATGTTGAAGTACGCGTTCAACCTGCTCGACGACGGCCTGGTGGGCCAGCAGCTGTTCGCCGGCGAGGCGACCCGACTGGCCTACATGACCGATGAAGCCGTCGAAGGCCGGGACGCGTTCTTGGAGAAGCGCGACCCGGACTGGACCCCGTTCCCCCGCTACTTCTGAGGCAACCCGCCATGAGCCGCAATCCCCTGCGCAAGTTCACCCGCAGCGCCGTGCTGGCCGGGATGCGGCCGCCGTGGTCGCTGCCCACCGGAATCGATATCGACTTGCGCGGCAAGCGGATTCTGCTCACCGGGGCATCCTCGGGGATCGGGGAAGCCGCCGCCGAACAGTTCGCGCAGGCCGGGGCCGACGTCGTCGTGGTGGCGCGGCGCCAAGAACTGCTCGACGCGCTGGCCGAGCGGATCCGCACCGCCGGCGGCCGCGCCGAGGCACGGGCATGCGATCTGTCCGACCTGGACGCCATCGACGATCTGGTGGAAACAGTTGGGCCCGTTGACATCTTGGTCAACAACGCGGGACGTTCGATCCGCCGTCCACTGAGCGAGTCGTTGGAACGTTGGCATGACGTCGAGCGCACCATCAGGTTGAACTACTACGCGCCGCTGCGGCTGATCCGCGGTTTTGCCCCCGCCATGCTCGACCGCGGCGACGGTCACATCATCAACGTCGCAACCTGGGGCGTGATGAGCGAAGGTGCTTCGCTGTTCTCGGTGTACAACGCATCCAAGTCGGCGCTGTCCACCGCGAGCCGGGCGATGGAGACCGAGTGGGCGGTGCGCGGTGTGCACTCCACGACGCTGTACTACCCGTTGGTGGCCACCCCGATGATCGCGCCGACCCGGGCCTACGACGGGATGCCGGCGCTCAGCGCCGCCGAGGCCGGCGAGTGGATGGTGCGCGCCGCACGCACCAGGCCGGTGCGGATCGCGCCGCGGATCGCGGTCACCGCGCGCGCGGTCGACGTCGTCGCCCCCGGGTTTGTGAACAGCGTAATGCGCCGGCAACGCGTACAACCGAACGAGACCGGCTAAACGAGGAGGTGACGGGCGTGGAGATCCTGGCCAGCCGGGTGCTGCTGCGGCCTGCCGACTATCAGCGCACGCTGCGTTTCTACCGCGACGAGTTGGGCCTGGCGATCGCCCGCGAGTACGGCGCCGGCACGGTGTTCTACGCCGGCCAGTCGCTGATCGAGATCGCCGGCCACGGCACCACCGCCGAGGCCACGGCAGCATTCCCAGGCGCGCTATGGCTGCAGGTCCGCGACCTGGCGGCGACCCAGGCCGAGCTGCGGGGCCGGGGGGTGGCGATCACGCGGGAAGCCCGCCGGGAGCCGTGGGGCCTGCACGAGATGCACGTCACCGACCCGGACGGCGTCACGCTGATCTTTGTGCAGGTTCCCGAGAACCACCCGCTGCGCCGCGACACCCGCAACAAGCCTTGACCTGGCTCTCGCTCAGAGCCCCCGAAGCAGCCTGCAGCCCCTGCGAAGGTGAACAACAGGCAAACATTGCCGGTCGAAGAAAAAATCCACCCGCAACTTCCGGCGTTTGGTTTTACATAACAGGTCGGCAACGGCAACAATCCAGGCGTGGACTTCCAGTTGTTCCTGTTGATCATCGTGGTCATCACCGCGTTGGCGTTCGACTTCACCAACGGATTCCACGACACCGGCAACGCGATGGCCACCTCGATCGCCAGCGGGGCGCTCAAGCCCAAGGTCGCGGTCACCTTGTCTGCCTCACTGAACCTGGTCGGTGCCTTCCTGTCCACGGCCGTGGCGGCCACCATCGCCAAGGGGCTGGTGCAGTCCGGCCTGGTCACCCTGGAATTGGTGTTCGCCGGTTTGGTCGGCGGGATCGTGTGGAACTTGCTGACCTGGCTGCTGGGCATCCCGTCCAGCTCGTCGCACGCGCTGATCGGCGGCATCGTCGGGGCCATGCTGGCCGCCGTCGGCGGACACGGCGTGATCTGGAGCGGCCTGGTGTCCACCGTGCTGGTGCCGGCCGCCCTGGCACCGTTCCTGGCCGGCCTGGTCGCCACCATCGGCACCTGGCTGGTGTACCGCACGGTGCGCAAGTACCCGGAGGACCGGGTCGAAAAGGGTTTCCGCTACGGCCAGATCGGTTCGGCGTCGCTGGTGTCGCTGGCGCACGGCACCAATGACGCGCAGAAGACCATGGGCGTCATCTTCCTGGCCTTGATCTCCTACGGCGCTGCCGACCAGTCCGATCACATGCCGCCGTTCTGGGTGATCTTCTCCTGCGCTGGAGCCATCGCGCTGGGCACCTACCTGGGCGGCTGGCGCGTCATCCGCACCCTGGGCAAGGGCCTGGTCGAGATCAAATCACCGCAGGGCATGGCCGCCGAGACCTCATCGGCCGCCATCATCTTGCTGTCCAGCCATTTTGGTTACTCGCTGTCCACCACACACGTGGCCACCGGCTCCATCCTGGGCAGCGGTGTGGGCAAGCCCGGCGCCGAGGTGCGCTGGGGAGTGGCCGGCCGGATGGCGACCGCCTGGCTGATCACGCTGCCGGCGGCCGCGACCGTCGGCGCGCTGACCTACTTCGTGGTGCACGGCATCGGCGGTTGGGCCGGCGCCGGCATCGGCTTTGCGGCCCTGGTGTTGGTGGCCGCGCTGATCTACCGCCAGTCCCGCAAGGCTCCGATCGACCACACCAACGTCAACGACGAATGGCAGGGCAACCTGACCACCGGCACCAACAGCGCTGCGGGTGCGCGCCCGGTGGCCGGCGCCGCGGTCACCGACACCGACGCCGGCGCGATCGACATCATCCCGGTGGAAACCGGCGACCTCGACATCGCCGCCGACCTCGCTGCGCTGGAAACCGACCTACTGGCCGCTCCCCCGCCGCGTCAGCCCGAGACGCCGGTGCGCTGATGTCCGGTCAAGCGCGAGGCGAGGTCTCATGAGCTGGTTCAACACCGCAGCGGTACTGCAGATCCTGGTGGCCGGTCTGATCGTCGGCGCCGGACTGCCCGCGCTGTTCTCGCTGGGCGTGCGACTCAACGCCGAAGGCCTGGGGACCGTCAACGCCGACGGGCAGCTCCGCCGCAACCAGCTGCTGGTCGCGTTGAGCTGGCTGATCTTCGCCGTGGTGTTGATCGCGGTGATCGTCGGGGTGTTGTTCATCGCCCGGGACTTCATCGGGCACCACACTGGCTGGTACATCCTTGGCGCCGAACCGAAGTAAACTGGCGACGGCTGCAGCAGCGAAAGGGCGACCGGTGCGCCTGCAGGTGGAAGTTGGCATCAGGTGAACACATTCCTCAACAAGATCGTCACCTGGCTGCGGGCTGGCTACCCCGAAGGCGTGCCACCCACCGACTACTTCCCGCTGCTGGCGTTGTTGTCCCGGCGACTCAGCGCCGATGAGGTGAAACTGGTTGCCTGCGAATTGAAGAACCGACCCGACTTCGACCACATCGACATCGGCGCCGAAATCATGCGTATCACCGATGAATTGCCCTCACCGGAGGATGTGGAACGGGTCCGGGCCCGCCTCGCCCACCAGGGTTGGCCCCTCGATGATCCCCGCGACGGCGAGGCCGGCACATAGCTACGCTGCGGACCCTCGTCGTGCCGGCGGAACCGTCGGCGCTGTCGATGCTGGCCGCGCTGGAAGGGGTGCTGGACGACCGCGACAGCCCGTTGCTTCCGGTCCCGGGTGGGAATCTGCGGGAAAGCGATTTGCTCACCACGACTTTGCGGGCCGGCGAGGACATCGACGACGACGTCGCGCTGGTGGTCGCGACCTCTGGTAGCACCGGCACGCCCAAGGGGGCGATGCTCACCGCGGCAGCGCTGATCGCCAGCGCGACCGCCACCCATGATCGGCTCGGCGGGCCGGGCAGCTGGCTGTTGGCGCTGCCGTCGCAGCACATTGCCGGCCTGCAGGTGCTGATCCGCAGCGTGTTGGCCGGCACGGTGCCGGTCGAGATGGACCTGCGCGACGGGTTCGACATCGCCGAACTGCCGCACGCGGTGGCCCGGATGGGAGCGGGCCGCCGGTACGGATCACTGGTGGCCGCGCAGCTGGCCAAGGCGCTCACCGACCCGGCGGCCAGCTCAGCCCTGGCCGAGCTCGATGCGGTGCTGCTGGGCGGCGGACCGGTACCCGCTCCGGTGCTCGAAGGTGCTGCCGCAGCAGGTATTTCGGTGGTGCGAACCTACGGCATGAGTGAAACGGCCGGCGGCTGCGTGTACGACGGCACCGCACTGGACGGTGTCACGGTGCGCATCGACGGGGACGGCGACGTCGGGCGGATCGCGCTCGGCGGCACAACCCTGGCCAAGGGCTACCGCAATCCCCCGCCGGTCAACCCGTTCGCCGAGGCCGGCTGGTTCCACACCGACGATCTGGGCGCGCTCGACGACTCCGGGGTGCTGCGGGTGCTCGGCCGTATCGACGACGCGATCAGCACCGGTGGCCTGACGGTGCTGCCCGGGCCGGTCGAGGCCGCGTTGGCCAGCCACCCGGCGATCGCCGAGTGCACGGTGTTCGGTGTCCCCGACGACCGACTCGGCCAACGCGTGGTGGCGGCCATCACGCTGACCGCCGGCGCCACTGCGCCCAGCGTGGCCGAACTGCGTGAACTCGTCTCGGGCACACTGGATTCCACTGCTGCACCGCGCGAGCTGCATGTGCTCGACGAACTACCGCGCCGCGGCATCGGCAAGGTGGACCGGCGCGCACTGATCGCCCGATTCAGCTGACCGGCCGTCGCCTTGCACCTTCCCGCTCTGCCGTCTCCAGGCCCGCCACCTTTCCGCTCTACCGTCTCCAGGCCCGCCCTGCGGGCCCGTAGAGCGGGACGGAGACGGTAGAGCGCGAGCGGGCAGAGGACGGAGACGGCGTTACGGCCTGGCTCGTTCCGGGCGCCAGGCCCGCAGCGGGCGCAGCAGTGCACTCTTCTTGCGGTGGTGCCCGGCCATCCGGCTCAGGATGTCGGCCAACGTCTCGACTGCCTCGTCGATGTAGGGCCCCTTGTTCAGCATCACGCACTCGGCACGCTCGCCCAGAGCCGCATCGCTGATCTCCGCGCGCGACGGCATACCGGTCCGGGCCAGTTGCTCGAGCACCTGGGTGGCCCAGATGACCGGCAGATGCCCGGATTCACACAGCCACAGGATCTCCTCCTGCACCTCGGCCATCCGCTCATGCCCGCACTCGACGGCCAGGTCGCCGCGCGCGATCATCACGCCGACCCGGCTGCGTCGCATCGCCATCAAGGCCAGCTGCGGCAGATGTTCGAACCCGACCCGGGTTTCGATCTTGAGCACCACGCCCAGCTCGTGATCGTCGACCTCGTCGAGCAGTTGCAGCAGCCGGGCCACGTCCTCGGGCTCCCGCACGAACGACAACTGCACGATGTCGGCGAGTTCGGCGACCGTCGGTAGATCCGCGACGTCCTTATCGGTCAAGGCGGAAACCGGCAGATCGGTGTCGGGCAGGTTGATGCCCTTACCGGCACGCAGTTTGGCACTCGCATGCACCGGGTGGTCGATGCGGACCTCGAAGCTGCCCGACTCGACGGCCACCACCTCGCCGCCGATCTTGCCGTCGTCGAAGAACACCCGCTCCCCGATCTCGATGATGTCGAACACCTCGGGCAGGGTGCAGCCGATCCGCGGCGGGCTGACGTCGACCGGCACCGGGGTCAGGTCGCGGGTGACCTGCAGGACGTCGCCGGCCTGCAGCCGCAGCGCTTGCACCGCCGGCTCAAGCTCACCGATCTGCGCGGTCAGCTCCGACCCGACCGGATGCAAGGTGGTGCCGGTTTCCAGGTACACGGTCTGTTCGCAGCTGACCACGGCTCCGCCGGAGCCGACCTGCTCGACCTCCAGCCAGCGCCGGGATCCGCGGGCATCACGCAGTTCGAGCACGTCGCCGGCACTGAGCTGACGTACCAATCCGCCGGTGACCGGCAGCGTCGTCAGCTCGTCGGGCGCGGCGGCCGGGTTGCTCGCCGAGGTCAACCAGCCGCGGGCGGACTGCAGTACCTCACCGCGCGCATTGCGAACCGGCCGCAGCCGCACCACTTTCGGGCCTTCGGACAACGGCCCGGTGCGCAGCTTGGGACCAGCGAGGTCCATCGCGATCAACACCTCCTGGCCGACCCGCCGTCCGGCGGCGCGGACGTTGGCGGCCATCACGCGCCACGCGTCGGCGTCGTCGTGCGCGCAGTTGATCCGCGCAATCGACATGCCGCGCTGCACCAAACGCTCGACCAGACCCGCGTCGGTGGCGGCTTCCGACGGCAGTGTCACCATGATCCGCGCCGAGTTGCCGGCCGGCGCCGGACCGAGCAACTCTTCGGCGTTGCGATCCAGAACCTGGGTACCGGCGCCGAACGGCACACTCGCGGTGCCGACCGGTTCGTAGGGCAAGCCCCGCAGCGCGGCGATGGCCGCGGCGACGGCCTGCAGCGTCGCGGCGACGTGAGATTCGCTGCGGCCCAGTGAGGACAGACCCAGCCGGCCCAACCGCAACTGCAGGTCGCGCAGATCGAATTGCCGGATCGCCCAGTAGTGCACCAGGTTGACCGCGCTCAGATGATGTTCGGCGGCAACGGCCTGCACCCAAGGCGCCCAAAGCCGTTCGGCTTCGGCCAACGACTCCAGCAGTTCGGCCAGCTCGGCGGCCAGCTGATCGAGCTCTTCGGCGATCACCCTTCGACGCTAACCCGGTTGGGTGTCGCCAGGGTGAATACTGCGCGTTGATTACCCGCGCCGCCGGTTACTCCCCGAGCGAGGCCGACAACCGCTCGGCAGCCGCGACGTAGTCCTCGATGAACTCCAGCACCACCTCGCGGGCCGGGCGCACCTTGTTCATCAGCCCGACGCCTTGGCCGACGAAGTAGGTGGCCAGCTTCTGCGCACCCTCGTGGCCACCTTCGGCCAGGCGGTCGATGCGGCGCAGCACCGGCTCGCACAGCATCGACTGCAGCGGCAACGGCAGTGGCTTCTGCCCGCCTTCACTGGGCAGCCAGGCGTCGGTCCAGTCCGAAGCCAGCTGCCGGGACGGCTTTCCGGTGCGGCCCATCGAACGCACGGTGTCGCGCGAGGTGGCGGCCAGCATCTTCTGCACGGTGTAGGGCGCGGTCTCGGCTTCCTCGGTGGTCAGCCACACCGAACCGGTCCAGGCGCCGGCCGCGCCCATCGCCACGCAGCCGGCCATCTGCCGGCCGGTGACGATGCCGCCGGCCGCCAGCACCGGGACGTCGCTGCCGAGTTCGGCGATCGCCTCGAGCACCTCGGGTACCAGCACCAACGTGGACACCTCGCCGCAGTGCCCGCCGGCCTCGGTGCCCTGCGCGATGATCAGGTCGACACCGGCCTTGACCTGCTTGACCGCGTGCTCACGGGCGCCGACCAGCGCGGCCACCGGGATGCCGTGTTTGCGGCCGGCCTCGATCATGTAGTCCGGCGGCACACCCAGCGCGTTGGCCATCAGCTTGATCGGGTGCTGCAGCGCGACGTCGAGCAGCGCGGCACCGGTGTCGCCGGACAGGCTGGACCCGGCCAGCCGCACATCCTCGGCCGGAATGTCGTGGCTGGCCAGCAGCTCGGTGACGTAGCTGCGGTAGGAGTCGGGGATGCGCTTGGCGAGGTCGTCCTTGGACAGGCTTTCGCCCTTGCCCTCGAACTTGGCCGGCACGATGATGTCGACGCCGTAGGGCTTGCCGCCGACGTGCTCGTCGATCCAGGTGAGCTCCTGGTCGAGTTGGTCGGGGGTGAACGCGGTGCCGCCCAGCACGCCGAACCCACCGGCGTTGGTGACTGCGGCGACCACGTCGCGGCAATGGCTGAAAGCGAACAGCGGGAACTCGATGCCGAACTGTTCACGCAGCGAAGTCTTCATGCCGCCAGTATTACTTGACGGGTGTCAAAGACTCAACCAGGCCCCTGATCAGGGCAGCTGGAACGGCAGCTTGACCCCGTCGTGCGCCTGGCAGTGCGCGCAGGTGCCCACCTCGTCGACCCCGTCGAGCGCTTCGCGTACCAGCTTCTTGAACGGGCCGATGTTGCGGTCGAACTCGGCGAACACGTCGACCGCGCGCACACCGGCGCCGGCTTCCACGCCGGCGTCCAGATCGGTGACCAGAGCGATTGCCGCATAACAGATTTCGAGCTCGCGGGCCAGCACCGACTCGGGATAACCGGTCATGTTGATCAAGGTGAAGCCCTGCCGGGCGTACCACTGGCTCTCGGCCCGGGTGGAGAACCGCGGGCCTTCGATCACCACCATGGTGCCGCCGTCGACCACGCCGGGCAGCCCGGCCGCGGCTTGACGCAGATCCGGACAGTACGGGTCGGCGAAACTGACGTGGATGCCGCCGCGATCGAAGTAGGTGGCGGGCCGTCCGCTGGTGCGGTCGACGAGTTGATCGGGCACCACCAGCGCACCCGGACCCAGGTCGGGGGTGAGGCTGCCGACCGCGCACGGTGCGAAGATGCGCCGCACACCGAGCGCGCGCAGCGCCCACAGATTGGCCCGGTACGGCACGGTGTGCGGGGAGAACTCGTGGTTGCGGCCGTGCCGCGGCAGGAACGCCACCTCGCGTGCGCCGACCATGCCGATGGTGACCGCGGCGCTGGGCGCGCCGTAGGGGGTGTCGAGGTCGACGCTGCGCGCGTCGTCGTCGAAGAACGAATAGAAGCCGCTGCCGCCGATCACTCCGAGCATCCGACCATTCTGCGGTACCACCTGCACCGAGTTACCGGGCCGGTGCACCCGGGGTTCGGCTGGATGCAACGATCTGTGCCATGGCATCCGTGGCCCAGTGGATCGAAGGCGCTCGACCCCGCACCCTGCCCAACGCGGTGGCCCCGGTGATCGCGGGCACCGGAGCGGCCGCCTGGCTGGGCGGCGCGGTGTGGTGGAAGGCGCTGCTCGCGCTGGTGGTCGCGGTCGCGCTGATCATCGGGGTGAACTTCGCCAACGACTACTCCGACGGCATCCGCGGCACCGACGACGACCGGGTCGGTCCGCTGCGGCTGGTCGGTTCCAAGCTGGCCGCACCGCGCGCGGTGCTGACCGCGGCGGTGCTGGCGTTGAGCGTGGGTGCGGTGGCCGGCCTGGTGCTCGCGCTCTTCAGCAATCCGTGGTTGATCGCCGTCGGCGCGGTGTGCATCGCCGGGGCCTGGCTGTACACCGGCGGCGCCAAACCGTATGGCTATTCCGGCCTGGGCGAGGTCGCGGTGTTCGTCTTCTTCGGTCTGGTGGCGGTGCTGGGCACGCAGTACACCCAGGCGCTGCGCGTCGATGCGGTGGGCCTGGCATGCGCCGTGGCGATCGGTTCGATGTCCTCGGCGGTGCTGGTGGCGAACAACCTGCGCGACATCCCCACCGACACCACCTCGGGCAAGATCACCTTGGCGGTTCGATTGGGCGACAAGCGAACCCGGATCTTCTACGTCGGGCTGCTGGCGGTGACCGGCCTGGTGACCCTGGGGTTGGCGGCCGCGACGCCGTGGTGTCTACTCGGTCTGCTGGCGACGCCGTTGGCGGTCCGGGCGGCTCGGCCGGTCGTCGGCAATGCGGTTGGTCCGCAGCTGATTCCGGTACTGCGCGACACCGGCTTGACCATGCTGGTGTGGGCCGTGGCGGTCGGTGCTGCCTTGCTGTTGGCCGCCTGATCAGGCGGCGTCGGTCAGTAGCTGTGTGACCGCCGCGCGTAACTGCGCGACGTCGACGTGCTGGCTCACCAGGCTCAGGCTGGCCCCGTCAGCACAACCCAGAATGCCCAATAGCAGGTGCTCACACCGGATCTCGGGTTGGCGGTGACTAGCGGCTTCGCGTACGGCCAGTTCCAGCGCCTTGCGGGCGGCGCGACTGAACGGCACCAGCCCACGACGGCGACGGCGTCGTCCTGAGCTGCTGACCGCGTTGTCGAACGCGAGCGGGCCGAAGGATTCGGTCACCACATCCCGCACCGCGTACAGATCGATGCCGATCGCACGCAACGCCTCGGCGTCGTCGTCGAAGGTTCCGGCCGCGCTGCCGAGCCGGGTGCGCAGGTCGTCGGCGGTCAGCCCGAAACCGGCGCACATCGTGGTCAGTGCGGCGTCGGCGGGGTCGAGCACCGCGATCAGCAGATGCTCCGGCCGGATCTCGCGGGCGCCGAGGTCACGCGCTTCCTCCTGGGCCAACGCGACGGCCACCCGGGCCGTGCGGGCAAAGCGTTCGAACATGCTCACCTCCGACGGTTGTACTTCTGGTGCACGGCCTGTCGACTCACGCCGAGTGCATCGGCGATGGCCTGCCAGCTCCAGCCCTGCTCGCGGGCCTTGGCCACGTGCAGTGCTTCCAGCCGCTCCTGCAGGCGCTGCAACGCGCGGACGGCACGCAGTCCGGTTGCCGGGTCGACGCTGCCGAAGTCCTCGACGGGTAGCTCAGCGGGTTCCGCCATGTCGTCAATCAAACTTGACACGACGGCCGGATGTCAAGCCGAGTTGACACATCGGTCAAAGCCGCAGCGATTGAAGACCGGCAATGTCGGGCATACCGCGTACAGGTCTTACTGAGGAGGAAAGCTGCCATGGGCGACGACGCCGAGGATCCGGTCGACCACCAACGCACCCATCTGCCGCATGCCGGCGAGGCGATGAAGAACCCGGCCGGCAAGCCGGGCCTGTTCGCGATCGGCCTCGGCGTCTTCGCGGTACTGATCTCGATCGCCAGCTTCGGTACCGACCGCAGCACGGCCGGTGTGGTCGCCGGAATCGTGGCGGTGGTGCTGTTCGTGTTCGGGTTCGCCTGGATCTACTGGCAGCGCACCCGGGTGCGGCGCGAAGTCAGCAGCCGACCCGACGAGTAGTCGAGCGGGTCAGCGAGCTCGAGAGCGGCTCGCTGAGTCCGCATGATGAAGGTCGGCTCGTTGCCGTGCCGGCGCTGACCCGGGTCGACGGCAGTCGACCGCGGCAACATCCGCTCGGATTGAGGCTGGCGTTGCACCCTCCGCGACCGGAAGAATGGCGCGCATGCCCGACACCACCTGCCTGATAGTCGGTGGCGGCCCGGCCGGCATGATGGCGGGCCTGATCCTGGCCCGGTGCGGGGTCGAGGTCACCGTACTGGAGAAGCACGCCGACTTCCTGCGCGACTTCCGCGGCGACACCGTGCATCCCAGCACCATGCGCCTGCTCGACGAGCTCGGCCTGCTCGAGGCTTTCGACCAGATCCCGTACAGCAAGCTGGAGACGGCCGCCTTCCCGTTGGACGGTGTGCCGGTGACGTTCGCCGACTTTCGCCGGTTACGCCAACCGCATCCGTATGTCGCGATGGTGCCGCAGTGGGATTTCTTGGACATGCTGGCCGACGCCGGCAAGGCGGAACCGAATTTCACCCTGCGGATGCAGACCGAGGCCACCGGCCTGCTGCGCGACGGCGACCGGATCACCGGGGTGCGGTACCGCAGTCCCGACGGTGACGCCGACCTGCGCGCGCACCTCACCATCGCCTGCGACGGGCGCTCCTCCGTCGTGCGCCAAGACGCCGGTTTGGCGCCCCGGCAGTACCCGGTGCCGTTCGACGTGTGGTGGTTTCGCATCCCACGCGCCGACGGCGAATACTCCCTGGTCCCGCGCACCGCACCGGGCCGGGCCGTGATCATGATCCCGCGGGTCGGCTACTACCAGATCGCGTTCCTGATCCCCAAGGGTTCTGACGCCGAGCTGCGTGCGCGTGGCATGGACGCGTTCAAAGCCGAACTGGCTGAACTGATCCCGGATTCCGACACCAGCGGGCTGAACTCCTGGGACGACGTCAAGAAGCTCGACGTGCAAATGAATCGGCTGCGCACCTGGTACCGCGAGGGCCTGCTGTGCATCGGCGATGCCGCGCACGCCATGTCGCCGGCCGGCGGGGTGGGCATCAACCTGGCCGTTCAGGACGCCGTCGCGGCCACCCGACTGCTGTACCAGCCGCTGCGCGAAAACCGGGTCAGCACAGATGATCTGGCCAAAGTGCAACGCCGCCGCACGCTACCGACCGTGGTGACGCAGGCAGTACAGCGGGTCGTGCACGCCCGCGTGCTCGGCCCGGTGCTGTCCGGCGCCGAGCTCAGTCCACCCGCAGCGGTGCTGAAGCTGCTGCGTCGCATCCCGCAGCTGTCGGTGCTACCGGCCTATGTGGTCGGTACCGGCGTACGCCCCGAACACATTCCAGCTCCGGCGCGCCGCTGACCCAAAGCCGTCCCAAGCTCATTCGGTTAGAAGCCAGGTACGGAAAGTTGCCCGCTTCGCCTACCTGGACGCTATCTGAACGAGCAGGGGTGGGCCGGCGGACACCTCAGAGCATCGGACGCCAACGTGGGCGCGCCGGGTCGAGTTCGCCGAGAGCGCGCTCGGTCTCCTCGGAAAGCGGCGCCGCCAACAGGGCCACCATGCCGTCGAGCAATGCGCTGACGTGCAGGCCATAGCTCAGCAGGTCGGAGCCGAACACCCGGGCGCGGTGCCGATCGGCGCAGGTGTGCACGCACATCGCCGACACCTGGTGGATCCGGTGATCGCGTAGCGGCTGCGGCACGTGGGCGATCAGCGCACCCACCCGCTCGACATACGCCTGCTGCGAGCGTTGCTGCTCATCCGGCAGCTCAGCCAGCGGGTTCTCCGGACCGGAGCGCAGCAACTGCTCCAAAAACGGTAGGTAATAACAGTTTTCGTCCTCGGCGAGCTCGATCAGCGGGAGCTGCTGGGCCTCCACGACGCTGCGTAGGTCATCGGGGTCGGCTCGGGCCTGCAGCAGTTGTCGTCGTTGGCCGAGCTGTTCGAGCCGGTTGAGCAGGATCGCGCGGATCAACGCCTGCTTCGAGCCGAAGTGGTACTGCACGGCCGACTTGTTGGCAGACCCCGCTTCGACCCCGATCTGCCGCAACGGCACGCCGTCGAGACCGCGCTGGGCGAACAACCGCTCGGCGGTCAGCACCAACTGCTGTTTGGCAGAGGGTCTGACCGGCACGGTCTGCGGCGGCGTCATGACAGTAGATTCTCACACTGGACATTGTTAAGTCTTTCGCCTTAACCTTAAGTCGATTGCATGGAGGTGCTGGTGGACCCGCGGATTACCGAGACCATTCGAGACGTCATGGCGAGCGCGCCGCCGTCGGACCAACCGCCGACGCCGCTGGCCGGCGCGTGCGCCGACTTCGTGTTCGGCCAGGTCTGGGCCCGGCCTGGGCTGAGCCGCCGAGACCGCCGCTTGGTCACCCTGACCAGCGTGTGCGCCTCGGACGCCGTCGACGAGATCAACGACCACATGTACGCGGCGCTGGCCAGCGGCGACCTCAGCACCGAGGAACTGTTGGAGTTCGTTCTGCACTTCGCGGTGTACTGCGGCTGGCCCAAAGGCGCCCAGGCCGAGGGTGCGCTGCGCACCCAGATGGCGCGGATCGCCGCCGAACGCGGCGAAGACTTCTCGCACATGCGTCCCGAGCTCAGCCCGGGGTCACTGGGTCCCACCGATCACGACGAACGACTGGCCGCCGGCGAAGAGTGCTTCATCGAGATCAACAAGATGCCGCCACCGCCCAAGGATTCGCCGTACTTCCAGGCCGGCATCCTGGCGTTCGTGTTCGGCCACCTATGGCAACGCCCGGGCCTGGGCCGCCGCGAGCGACGGCTGATCACCATCGCGTGCGTCGGGGTGTCCGACGCCATCGGCCCGATCTATTCGCATGTCGGCTCGGCGTTGGAATCCGGCGACCTGAACCCCGGCGAGATGAACGAGGTGATCCTGCAGTTCGCCGCCTACAGCGGCTTTCCCAAGGCCCGCATGCTGCAGCAGGCCGCCGACGAAACCGTGCAGCGCCTGGCCGCCGCGTCGGCCGGCCAAACCCCCTAGCAGAACGGAAAATCCAATGGCACAAGGACTCAGCGGACAGGTGGCGTTCATCACCGGCGCGGCCCGCGGTCAGGGTCGCGCACATGCCGTGCGACTGGCCCGCGAAGGTGTCGACATCATCGGCATCGACATCTGCGCCGACATCGAATCGATGGGCTACCCCAATGCCACCGAGGACGACCTGGCCATGACCGCGAAACTGGTCGAGCAGCAGGGCGCCCGGATGGTGGCGCGCAAGGCCGACGTGCGCAACCTGACCGAACTGCAGGACGCCGTCGACGAAGGTGTCGAGCGGTTCGGCCGGCTCGACATCATCATCGCCAACGCCGGCATCGTGCGCCTGGGCGCCGAAACCGAGGACTTCATGGCCGAGTGGCGCGACGTCATCGACACCAACCTGACCGGGGTGTACCAGACCGTGCGGGCCGGGTTGCCCACCATGCGCGAGGGCAAACGCGGCGGGTCGATCGTGCTGACCAGTTCGACCGCAGGCATCAAGGGCACCGCCTCGCTGAACGCCGGCGGCAACGCCTACGCCGCGGCCAAACGGGGACTGGTGGCACTCATGCAGAACCTGGCCAATTACCTGGCGCCAGAATGGATTCGGGTCAACACCATCCACCCCACCGGGGTGGCCAGCGGCATGACGCTGAACCCGATGATGACCGCACTGATGGAGCAGGCCGCGGCCGGTGGGCAGAACGCGATCTCCGGCATGGAGAACGCGTTGCCGATCCCGATGCTCGAAGCCGAAGACGTAGCCAACGCGGTCGCATTCCTGGTCTCCGAGGAAGCGAAGTTCATCACCGGCGTCGCCTGGCCGCTGGACGCCGGTTTCACGGTGCGCTGATGACGGCACTGTCCGGCGCCACCGCCGTCATCACCGGAGCCGCCAGCGGGATAGGCCGGGCCAGTGCGCATTCCCTGGCCCGGCGCGGCGCAGCGCTCGTCGTCGCCGACATCGACGCCGACGGTGCTGATGGGGTCGTCGCCGAGATCGTCGCGCAGGGCGGCCGGGCCGCGGCATTCAGCTGCGATGTCAGCGCCGAGCAGTCGTTCGCCGAACTGCGCGACTTCAGCCTGCAGACCTTCGGCCGCGTCGACGTCGTGATGAACAACGTGGGCGTGCTGACCAGCGGGCGCCCCGAGCACCTGCCGGTCAGTGAATGGCAACGCGTGATCGACATCAACTTGATGTCGGTGGTGCGCAGCAACGCCGTCTTCCTCCCGCTGCTGATCGAGCAGGGTCACGGCCACATCGTGAACACCGCGTCTTTCGCCGGGCTCTACACCTACTCCTATGACCGGTTGCCGTACGCCGCCACCAAGGCCGCGGTGCTCCAGATCAGCGAGGGTTTGGCACTCTACTTGCGGGACAGCGGCGTCGGCGTCACGGTGCTGTGCCCCGGGCCGGTGGCCACCAATATCTTGTCCACCATGCCGCCGAACTTCGGGCCCGAGGTGGAAAAGGGTTATCCCGGTCTGCAATTCGAGGTACTGCTGCCCGAGGTGGTCGGCGAGCAGGTCGCCGAGGCGATCCTGGCCGACACCTTCATGGTCTACACCCATCCGCAGGTGCGCGATGTGCTGGTGGACCGCGCGTCGGACTGGAACGGTTTCCTGGCTGCCCAACCGGCCACGCTGGCCGAGATGATGGCGCAGGCCGAGGCACGCTGACCGCCGAAGGGACGCCGGGGGCACCGCTGCAGCGGGTCCGGCGGCCGATATGCTCGGCTAAAGCCAACTAGTTGATATCAAGTGCCTGGTACGAAGGTGGAGCAGTTGTCCGAATTGAACTTTGACGGCCGTGTCGTGGTGGTGACCGGTGCCGGCGGCGGGCTGGGCCGTTGTCACGCCCTGGAATTCGCCCGCCGCGGCGCCTGGGTGGTGGTCAACGATGTCGGCGCATCGGTGGATGGGACCAGCACGTCGTCCTCGGCAGCCCAAGCCGTGGTCGACGAGATCGTCGCCGCGGGCGGTACCGCGATCGCCAACACCGACTCGGTGGCCACCCCGGAAGGTGGCAAGGGCATCGTGGACGCCGCGATGCAGGCGTTCGGCAGCCTGGATGTGCTGGTCAACAACGCCGGCATCCTGCGCGACGCCGCGTTCAAGAACATGACCTCGACGCAGGTCGACGCCGTGCTCGACGTGCACCTGCGCGGCGCGTTCCACGTCACCAGCGCGGCCTGGCCGGTCATGCGCGAGCAGAACTACGGCCGGATCATCATGACGTCGTCGGGCTCCGGGCTGTTCGGCACCTTCGGTCAGGCCAACTACGGTGCCGCCAAGACCGGTCTGATCGGGTTGATGAACGTGCTGGCGATCGAGGGTAAGCGCAACGGCATCCTGGTCAATGCCATCTCCCCGATCGCGAAGACCCGGATGACCGAGAACACCATGGCCGAGTTGGTCAAGGACCTGGAGCCGGAAAGCGTGACGCCCGTAGTGATCTACCTGGGGCACGAGTCCTGTGACCGCACGGCATACATCTATCGCGTTGGTGGCAAGCATGTTTCGCGGGTGTTCATCGCCGAGACCGCTGGTGTCGACCTGACCGAAGGCAGCGCCGAGGACTTCGCGGGCCAGCTCGACAAGATCGACGACGCCGGTGCGTTCACCATCCGCGGCGGCCCCACCAGCTGACGCTCGAACGCCTAACGCTTTCCCGCTCAACGCTTTTGGTTGCGCTTATTGAATTACATAAGCGGGAAGAAAATGGTTGAGCGGGAAGGCGCGGCGGGCGGAAACGGGTGAGCGGCAGCCCGGCCGGCGTAGCTTATTGCTCGCTCACCAGCGACAGCCAGCGCTGCACGGCCGGCGGGTCGGTCTGTACCGGCTCCGGCGGTGACATGGTCCCGCCGGCGAACGCGGCCTTCACGTTGGCCCGTGCGGTGTCGATGTCAACGTCCACCTCGTAGAGCGTGATGAAGGTGTCGCCGTCGGTCTGCCACCGCCGGGCCGAGCTGAAGCCTTCGATGGCAAGCATTTCCGGTAGGTGCACCTCATCGTGCCAGCGGTGATAGTCGGCGACCCGGTCCGGGGACACCGGTCGGCTCTCCACGAACAGCAGCGACTTCGCCATCCAAGCTCCTATCGATCAAGGGGGTTGCAGCCGACCCGGCCGCTACTGCATGGGTTCGTCACCGAGCACCGTGGTGCGCAGCATCTCTCGCGGTGAGTCCGGCGGGTAGGGCGCAGCCCGGTGCAGCACACCTTGGTTGTCCCAGATCACGGTGTCGCCGACGGTCCAGTTGTGCCGGTACACCTTCTCCTCGGTGGTGGAGCGCTCCAGCAGATCGGCCAGCAGCGCGCGGCCCTCGTCGCGGTCCATCCCGACGATATAGTCCGCCGAAGCCCCGAGCACCAGCGACTTGCGGCCGTTGCGGTGCGTCCACACCAGCGGGTTCTCATGCGTGGGCCGGGCTCGCCACCGGGCCAACTCCTCCGGCGACGGGTTCGGCTGCACCTTGCGCTGCGAGGCCTCCAGCGAGTGCACCACCCGCAGCGCGCCGTAGGCCTGCTTCTCGTCTTCGGTCAACGACTCGTAAGCGTCGTAGGCACTGGCGAATTCGGTTTCCCCACCCACCTCGGCGACCTGCACCGCGGTCAGCACGGTGGCCTTCTGCGGGCATTCGTCACCCATCGGTGTGCAGCCGTCGATATGCCATATGAACGCCGCGCGCAGATAGTCAGCGGCCTTGTTCTTCGACTTGTCCAACGTGATCGGGTAGATACCCGACACCGGGTGGTGGCCATCACCGGAGCGATCCACCTCGCCGAGCCGCCCGCAGAACGCCACCTGCGCTTCCGGATCCAGGTGCAGCCCGCGGAACACCAGCACCCCGTTGTCCTCGAGTGCGTCGAGCACTGCGGCCGCCAACCCGTCGTCGGTGCTCAGCTGGCCCGGGTCCAATCCGGCGACCTCGGCGCCGACGGAGTCGGTCAGCTTGTTGATGGTCAACACACTCATGGCATGTCCTTTCACAGAAGTCAGGGTCGGGGTTCGCCGGTCCGGATCATCACCGCGTCGGCGGCGTCCACCGGAGCGGGTTGGTGCATGATCTCCACCGCCATCGCCACCATCACCAGCGAGTAGATCAGGTGCAGCAGATTGAGTGCATCATCCGGGATTTCGTCGAGTGCGAACTTGTCGCAGTAGTCGATGGCTTCCTCGAGTCGCGGGAAGAACGCATCGTAGAACTCGTGCAGCTGCGGCATGGTGCTGGCCAATCGCTGGTTCCAGCGCTCGGTTTCGGTCGCCAGGCACCAGGTTTCGGCGTACGGCTCGAGTTCGGCGAAGGCACTGGGCAGTCGCTTGGTGCTGGTCAGCTGAACGGACATGGTCAGACCCCCACCGTTGCGGTCTCGTTGCGGTGGCGCTGCACCCAGTCCACCGCCACCTTGTGCAGGTGCCGCACCAGGATCTCCTGGTCGTTGAGCGGGAACTCGTCGACCACGTCGTACTCCAACGCGGCCTGGGTACCGCCGAGCATGCCGGCGTCCTGCAGCGCGAACTCCTTGAGCACCACCGAGGCCACCTCGTGTTCGATGCGTTCTCGCACCGTGCTGGCCGGAGAGAAGTAGGTGTAGGCCTCATAGCGGTGGGTGTTGTACGACGTCGGCCAGTACCGGTAGAGCAGATACCAGCCGCCGTAGATCAGGATCTCGATGTTCGGGAAGATCTGGAAGTTGCTGATCCCCCAGGGTTCGATGCCGCCGGGGTTCAACGCCGCCATCGGCAACTCGCCGATGTCCGGGGTGCGCCACGGGCCGACCAGACCGCTTTGGGTCGCCCGTTCGATGGGATACATGTACTCCGGGGCCAGCAGCCAGCGCCGGGTGCCGGCGGTGGACACCAGACGGTGCGGGCCGTCGATCTGGAAGTGCCCGCAGGTGAAGCCCGGGTTGGGATCTCGCACCTCGGGCGGCACCTGCTGGGTGTGCAGCGACGGCACGTGGTAGTACTCCTGGAAGGCGTCGGCGAAGATCTTCCAGTTGCTGTTGTTGTAGGCCACCCAGTCGTAGCGTTCGGTGAGCTTGTCGAACGGATAGGCATCCAGCGGTGTGATCATCGGGCCGAGGAACTCCCGCAGCGTCTGCCGCGGCTGGGCGTCGAAGTTCACGAAGACGAATCCGGCCCAGGTGTCGCAGTGCACTTCCGAGAGCCCGTACGCGGACCAATCCAGCCCGTCGAACTGCTCGGCGTTCTCCACGTGCTCGAGCGTGCCGTCCAACCGGTAGCGCCACCCGCAGTGCGGGCAGCTGAACTGTTCGACCTGGCCGCTGAACGCCGTCCCGGTGTCGTCGGCCGGCACCAGGCGATGTCCACGGTGCCGACAGGTGTTGTGGAAGGCCCGGATTCGGTCGTCGGCCCCGCGCACCAGGATCAGCTGGGCATCGTCGGCGGCTTCGACCAGCTTGGTCAGATAGCTACCGACCTGTGGCATTTCCTCGACCCGGCACAGGTTGAGCCAGGCGCGTTTGAAGATCGCCTCCCGCTCGAGTTCGTAGAACTCCGGCGAAATGGAATCCCGGAACGAGATGGGTCCGGTGCCCAGTTCGGGGTAGTGCTCCGTCCAGGAGCCTTCGGCCGGCTTGGCCCATCGCACTGCCATGTCAATCTCCCTGTGCTAGTACCGATGTCGAAGAAAATTCCGAAGGTTCCTCACATCACCGCTCCGCCGTTGACTCCGAGGATCTGGCCGGTGATGAAGCCAGCCTGCTCGGAGCACAGGAAGGCGACGGCGGCGGCGATGTCCTCGCCGGTGCCCAGTCGCCCGACCGGGATGTTGGCGGCGATCGTCTCGTTGGGCGGCAGGTAGCCGGCCGCCTGATTCTGGTGCTGCATCGGGGTTTCAATGCCCGACGGTGGGATGTTGTTCACCGTGATGCCGGCCGTCGCGTATTCCCGGGCCAGCGATTTGGTCAGGGTCAGCAGCGCACCCTTGGCCGCCGCGTAGTGCGCGGCGAACGGCGTGCCGCGCTGCGCGCTGGACGACGAGATCATCACAATGCGGCCCCAGCCGGCGGCCACCATGTCCGGCAGCGCGGCCTGGCAGCAGTGGAAGGTTCCGGTCAGGTTGACGTCGATCAACCGCTGCCAGGACTCGATGGAGATGTCGGCGAACGACGAGTAGTCGAACAAACCGGCGCTGGTCACCAGGATCTCGATCGGCCCCAGTTCGGCGCGGACCTTGCCATATGCCGCGTCGACGGCGGCGCGGTCGGTGACGTCGGCGTCGACGGCGAGCGCGGTGCCCCCGTCGGCCCGCAACTGTTCGGCAACCCGTTGCGCGGCTTGCGCATTGCGGTCCAGGACGGCCACCTTGTGTCCACGTCGGCTCAACTCGTGACAGGTCGACTCACCCATCCCGGAGGCACCGCCGGTGACCACCGCTGTCCGCGTCATCGCTGATTCTCCCTCTGCACGCTTCCCGTCCTTCACTAATCCCAGACCACCCGGACCGTACGACTGGTCGGCATGGCCTGGCAGGTGACCACCCAGCCCTCGTCGATCTCGTCGTCGTCGAGCGCGTCGTTGTTGAGCAGTCGCGCGCTGCCCTCGACCACTTGCGCGATACAGGTCCCACAGGACCCGACCTCGCACGACGACGGCGGCTTGAGTCCGGCCAACCGTGCGGTCTGCATCAGCGTGTTGCCGGCCTTGTAGGGCACCGTCACGGTCTTGCGGTCCAGTTCGATGGTGACTTCTTCGGTCGCCATCGACGCGTCGACATCGGTTTCGGTGGGCGCGGCCACCGTGAATCGCTCCAGGTGCAACCGATTCCGCGGCACCTGCAAGTCCAGCAGAGCCTGCTCGACGGTGTCCATGAACGGACCGGGTCCGCAGATGTAATAGTCGGCGTCGCCGGCGTCGGCGAGGAACTGCGCCACGTGCTCGGCGGTGACCACGCCGGTGTCGGCATCCAGGTGGTGGTGCAGGGCGAACCGCCCATCGTGCTCAGCGGTCAACTGCGCCAAGGCATCTGCGAAGATCACACCCTCTGCGTTGCGGTTGGCGTAGAACAACCGGACCGGACGCGAGGTGGTGGCCAACGCCGATTGGGCCAACGAGAACACCGGGGTGATGCCGCTGCCGCCGGCAAACGCCACCAGTTCGGTGTCCGCGTCGGTCAGCACGAATCGGCCGTCCGGCGCCGCGGCATGCAGATAGTCGCCGGCGGCAGCCTGGTCGTTGAGGTAGTTGGACACCACGCCGTCGCGGTCCCGCTTGATGGTGATCCGCAGGTCTTGGTCGGCCACCGGCGAGGACGACATCGAGTAGCAGCGCTGGTGCTGCTGACCCTCGACCGACACCTGCAGCGTCAAGTATTGCCCGGCTTGGTAACGGAATTGGTCGGCCTGCTCGTCGGCGAGGTCGAAGATCAGCGAGACCGCATCCGGGGATTCGCGCACCACCTGCTTGATCCGCAGCGGGGCAAAGCCCACGGGCCCGGCGGACCCGTTCGGCTCGGCCGGTTCGACGACCTCGGCCTGATCGGCGGGGCCGGCGGGCGCGCAGGGTGATGTCGGAGTGTGCATTGCGGTCATAATATCAAGTACTTGCGATTCATCTCAAGGGTTTGCAGTCGATCGGGTCCTGGGGACCTCAGTCGTCGACGTGGTCGGGGAACACGGTGTGGCCGGTGCCCTGCTCGACCACCCGGGCCAGCAGCGTGCGCAACTGGCGTTGCTCATCGGCGTCGAGCACGCCGAACACCGCGTCGTGCGCGGCGACGGCGTCGCTGACCACCGCGGCGGCCACCGCTCGCCCCTCATCGGTGAGGAAGGCCTGCAGGATGCGGCCGTGCTGCGGGTCTTGCTTGCGCTCGACCAGACCGCGGCGCTCCAGCGCGGTCAGCCCCAGCTGGACGCCCTGCGGGGTGATCAGCAGCCGGCGGGCCAGTTCGGCGCCGGACAGTCCGGGTTCTCCTGCGAGTTGCCGCAACAAGCCGATCTGCGCGGTGGTCACACCGTGTTCGGCCACCGCGTCGTTGACGTACTTGAGCGAGAAGTGGAACGCCTGCTTGAGCAGCCACAGGGTGTTGTCCCCAAGTTCCATGCTCGCCTCCTACCGCCGTGGCGGCTCTTTGACCACCTGGCCATCCTTCATCACGAACTGCACGTCCAGTGTGGTGGAGATGTCCTGCGACGGATCACCCGGCACCGCGATGACGTCGGCCAGGTATCCCGGTGCCAGCCGACCCAGTTCGTCGGCCGCGTCGATCAGATCGGCACTGGTGATGGTGGCGGCCTGCAGGGCCTGCATGGGCGTCATGCCGCGCGACACCAGCGCGCCGAGTTCCTTGGCGTTCTGGCCGTGCGGGATGGCCGGGGCGTCGGTGCCGCACGCGATCTTCACGCCGGCGGCAATCGCCTTGGGCAGCATCGACTTGGCGCGCGGGAACACCTCCTCGGCCTTCTTTCGCAGCTCCGGGGCGATCCGGTCGATGGCCATCGCGTCGGTCAGATACGTGGTGGACACCAGGAAGGTGCCGTGGTCCACCATCATCTGGATGGTCTCGTCGCTGGCCAAGAAGCCGTGCTCGATGCAGTCGATGCCGGCCCGGATGCAGGCTTGAATAGCCTTGTCCCCCACCGCATGCGCGGCCACCCGAACCCCGGCTCGATGCGCCTCGTCGGCGATCGCGGCGAACTCGGCGTCCGAATACTGCTGCGCACCCGGGGCGGTGCTGTGCGACATCACCCCGCCGGAGGCGGACACCTTGATCAGCTTGGCGCCGTGCCGGACCTGGTAACGCACACAGGCGATGACGTCGGGCACCCCATTGGCGATGCCCTCGGCCACCGACAGCGGCATGACGCCGGGCGCCAGCCGTTGGAACACCGTCGGATCCAGATGCCCACCGTAGGGTGTGACGGCGTGGCCGGCCGGATAGATCCGGGGGCCGGCGTGCCAGCCCTGATCGATGGCCCGCTGCAACGCGACATCGAGCAGATAGCCGCCGGTCTTGACCATCAGACCGAGGTTGCGCACCGTGGTGAACCCGGCCTCCAGCGTGGTGCGCGCATTGACCGCACCCCGCAGCGTGCGGTAGGCCGGATCGTCCTGCACACCGTGCATCGGGGTGGGCAGCCCGTCCGGGTTGCCCGGTCCACCGATGAGCAGGTTGAGCTCCATGTCCATCAGGCCGGGCAGCAGCGTCACATCACCCAGATCGATGACGGTCGCCGAATCCGGCAGTGGCGCTTCGGGATTGACCGCACTGATCCGGTTTCCCTCGATGACCAGCACGGCCGGGGTGCGGATCTGGCCGGCCGCCACGTCGGCCCAGCGGGCCGCACGCAGCACCGTTGTCGCGGTGGCAGCGGTCACGGGACGGGCTCGAGGACACAGTCCAGGCTGGTGGCCCCGGAGTCAGGCACCCGCGGCTGCTTCCAGCATTCGACCGGGAAGGACACCGTGATCATCGCGTACAGCAGACGCATCAGGTTGACGACGTCCTCGGGCATGTCGTCGAGCGGGAACTTGTCGCAGTAGGAGATGGCCTCTTCGGCCCGCTCGGTGATGACGTCGTAGAACTCTTGCATCTGGTCCATGTTGCTGGCCAGCCGCTTGGCGTAGCGCTGCTCCTCGTTGGGCAGACACCACTGGGAAAACCGTTCCAGATCAGCGAATTCCGCGGGAAACAGGTTGGTCATGACGCTCACACCCCCGCCGTGTTGCGCTGATAGTCCGCGATCCAGGCCGCGGTCTCGTGATGCAGATGGCGCAGCAGAATCTCCTGGTCGCACAGCAGGAACTCCTGCACGGCCCGGGATTCGATGCTGGTCTGGGTGGCTTCCAGGGTGTTGGCGTCCTGCAGCCCGTACTCCTTGAAGGACTGGGCGGCCAACTCCTGCGCCAGCCGCTCGCGCGCGGTGCGCGGCTGCGGGAAGTACAGCGTGCATTCGAAGATGTGGCTGTTGTACGAGGTCGGCCAGTAGTGGTAGGTCAGATACCAGCCCTGGCCCCAGAACAGCATCACGAAGTTGGGGAACAACTGGAAGGAATCCAGGCCCCACGGGTCGCACTTGGCCGGGTTGAGACCGGCCGGCATCTCACCGAGATCTGGCTTGTCCCAAGGCCCGAACAGCCCGCTTTGGCAGATGTCCTCGATCGGCTTGCGCATCTCGTCGGGCATCTCCCAGGCCCGCACCCCGGACGTGCTCACCAAGCGGTGCGGCCCTTCGATGCGATAGTGCGGCGCCTCGAACCCGGACTCGGCGGCGGCCTTGGAATAGGCGGTCGGCGACTGGTTCGCATGCAGGATCGGCGCGTGATAGAACTCCTGGAAGGCATCCATGTAGAGCTTCCAGTTGGCCTTGACCTCCGAGCGGTAGGTGAACCGCGAGGTCATCTTGTCGAACGGATAGCCCGCCAGGTTGGTCACCATGGGCCCGAGGAATTCGACCAGCGTCTGTTCGGGCTGTTTGGCGAAGTTGACGAAGATGAAGCCTTCCCAGACCTCGCAGTGCACCGGCACCAGACCGTAGCGGCCCTTGTCCAGGTCGAAGAATTCTTCTTCCTGCTGCACGTAGGTCAGCTCGCCGTCCAGGTCGTAGCGCCAGGCGTGGTACTTGCAGGTGAACTGCCGGCACACACCGCGGGTTTCCTCACTGGGGATGTCGTCCCAGACCAGCTTGTTGCCGCGGTGCCGGCATACGTTGTGGAAGGCGTTGATCTGGCCGGACTTGTTGCGCACCACGATGATCGAGGTGTTGGCGGCCTTCATCTCCTTGGTGAAGTAGCTGCCCTTGCGCGGCACCTGCTCGACCCGGCCGACGTTGAGCCAGGCGCGCTTGAAAATCGCCTGTCGCTCCAGGTCGTAGATCTCCGGACTGATCGAGTCCTCGTAGGACATCGGTCCGGTGCCCAGTTGCGGGTAATGCTCGGTCCAACTGCCCTCGGCCGGTTTGGGGAACCGCGGCATGTCTAGTCCTCCATCGACGAAACCACGAACACCGACACGGGCTGAAGTGCCGGTGACAGACCGAACCGCCATCTTTCGACGGGCAGCGCCCAGTCTGATGTTGCACAGCCGACGCTAGCGCTTCGAGAGCCCAATGACAAGTAGTTGATATTGATGCCGTGCCGCACCGGCGGCCCGATTCAGGCGGCCATCGAGCGAAGAAAACCCGGCCAATCGCCGAACAGCGCGCGGTCGACGATTTCGATGCGTAGCCCGGCCGGATCGATGTAGTAGGCGAACGTGGACAGCACCGGGCCGGCCGGTCGGGCCTCCAACCGATAGCCGGCCGCTTCCAATCGCGCTGCGGCAGCGCCGATGTCGTCGACCCAGTAACCCAGGTGATGCGCAGCTCGACCGTCGTCGGCTCGCCACAGCGTTCCGGGCACCTGCTCGATCAACTCCAGGTGTGGCGCTTGCAGGGAGTACACGAACCGGATCGGCACGTCCAGCTCCTGGTCCCCGACCACGACCTGCAGGGTGTACTCGATCGGCTTGGTCCAGGCGTGCCCGGCGGCGGCCGTCAGTCGCGCTGCGGCAGCGCCGATGTCATCGACGACCACTCCGACGTGGTAGCAGTCGGCTGGGTTCACCGGGCGGCTCCGGTCTGCGGCATCTGGCGCTCCCTGTCTGGCACTCAACGTCCCCGGGCGAGCCTGAACTGGTGGTTCATCATGTCCAGGATCTCGGCAGTGATCATGCCGCCGGCGTACTCGACCCAGCACCAACTGCGCACCGGTGCCGGGCCGCCGGGATCTCCGGTCAGGCGGCCGAAGTAGTGCAGCGGACTGCCCATCGTGTCGAAGCTGAACGAATAAGTGTCCGAACCGAATTCGACGTCCATCGCGACCATCCGGCCGGCATCGTCGAAGCTGGGGGTGGCGACGATGTCGTCATGGGTGGTGGTGACGCCGTCACGCAGCTGATAGCCCGGGCCGAACGGTAACCCGTCGCGGCCCTGCCAGAAGCTGCCGCCGCCCAGCCGGCCGTCGGGGTACTCGGCCAGCCAGGACGCCCACATGCCCTGCAGCTGACGCACGATCGGCAACTCGGTGTAGATCATCCCGTCCGGGCCGTAGGCGAAGTCCTGATGGGCGTAGCCGCCGACTTCGACGCCGTTGATCACGCCGGTGGCGTGGATCAGCTCGTGCCGGTAGTGCACCTCGTGATCGATGCCGGGTTGGGTGGGCACGGTGGTGACGACGACGTCAGAGACCGTGCGGCCGTGCAGTTCCCAGCGGTTGGTGGCGTCGTACCAGTGGAAGCCGTCGTCGTCGCGCACCAGCCGGCCGCTCGGGAAGGTGGTCTCCACCCGCTCGGCGGTGTCGGTGTAGGTCATCGGCTCGAACCAGTCGATGCCCGCGTATTCCGGGTAGAGGTGTTCGGCCGGGGTGTCGAAATCCCGGCCCAGCGCCCGGAACCCGCACACCGGGGAGACCACGTGCGTCATGCCGGCCAGGAAGTCGTCGGTGCCGCGCACCGCCCAGTAGTCGCGGCCGGAGGCGTCACTGACCACCCCGCCGATCCAGACCCCGCCGAGGTTCACCGCGGCAGTGGGCGCCCAGTCCCGACGGTAGTGGCCGAGAGTCGGTGCCTGCGCTGTGACGGTGAAGTCGACGGTGTCCGGCACGAGCTCTCCTTCGCCTCGCCATGGTCTGGCAGCGCCGACGTTACGGAAGACCAGATGTTTGGTCAATGGTCGGTCCGGCGCGCCCGAGGTCGGCGTCAGCCCAGCTCATCACACGATCCGCAGACGTCGAGCCGGAGGACAACGCGAATTCGGCGCGCTCCTGGCCGGCGAGAAAGCCGCTACTTGTCGTCGCCGTGCAGCCGGGCCTGCAGTTCCTCGCGGGCGCGACGACGTCGTTCGTCGACGGCGGCAACGCTGGCGGTGGCGCGTCGGCGCAACGGTGCCAGCAGCCACATCCCCAACGGCATCGAGATCACGATCGCGAACAGCAACGCGACCAACATCGGGATGTCGACGTCGAGCAGCACCGCGCCGTAGTAGATCAGCCCCCACACCGCGGCCACCAGTGCCAGCCGGGCGAGCACATAGCTCAAGACATCAACCACCATCCGACCGGTGGACTGTTCATCGGACACCACCTGAGCCTACCGGCGAGCGTATATTCGAAGGCTAGGAGGTTATCCGTGCTCTACCTGTTGTTGATCCTGATCATTGGCGTGGCCGTGTACGCCGGCCTGCGGGTAGCGCGTGACCGCGCAGCTCAACCGCGTACTCGAGTCATCGGGCCCGACGACGATCCCGAGTTCCTGTGGCGGCTCAGCCGCGGGGACAACAATCCGCGCTGACCGCAACCGCGGTTCAGCCGCGCTGAGTGCCGGGCGGATCCGGGTTCGGGAAGCCTTCGGCCACCACCGCAGCCAGTTCCAGCAGCGCTTCCCGGGTCTCCCGCTTCAGCAGGTCCAGGCTGATCTCGGCGCCCTCTTCCAGATGCGGGTCGAACGGCACGGTGCGCACCGCCCGGCAGCGCCGGGAGAAGTGGTCGACCACCTTGCGCATGTCCACCTTGCCGGCGCCCGGGCGCACCGCGTTGATCACCGCGATCGAATTGCGCACCAAGTCCTCGTGACCGTGCGCGTCCAGCCAATCCAGCGTCGCGGCCGCGCTGCGCGCGCCGTCGACCGAGCCGGAACTGATCACGATCAGGGTGTCCGCGTTGGCCAGCACCGCTGACATCGCCGAGTGCATCAAACCGGTACCGCAGTCGGTGAGCACCAGGCTGTAGAACCGCTCCAGCACGTCGAGCGTGCGGCTGTAATCCTCGGAGCTGAACGCCTCGGACACCGCCGGGTCGGTCTCCGAGGCCAGCACCTCGAGCCGGCTCGGGCCCTGCGAGGTGTAGCGCCGGACATCGCTGTAGCGCTCGATGCGATCGGCGTCACGCAGCAGGTCACGCACGGTGTTGGCGGTCTCGAGCGGCACCTTCTGGCTCAACGTGCCGCGGTCCGGGTTGGCGTCCACGGCGATCACCCGGTCGCCGCGGATCGACGCCAACGTCGAGCCCAGGGTCGCGGTGATGGTGGTCTTGCCGACCCCGCCCTTGAGGCTGAGCAGCGCGATCTTGTAGCAGCCGGCCAGCGGCTGGTTGACGTGCGCGACCAGATTGCGTCGCCGCGTGTCCTGCGAGCTCTCGCCCACGTTGATCCGTTTGCCCGACAGCACGTACAGCAGCCGACGCCATCCGCTGCTCGGTGCGGGTTTGACCGGGCGCAGCAACGCCCCGGTGGTCAGGTCCGGGTACGGCGTGGGGGGATACAGCGGACGTTGGTAGGGCGGCAGCTCAGCACCGGGCGGCGGCACCGCGGGCCCGGCCGGCACCGGCGGCACGTGGGTAGGTTGCGGCGGCCCGTACTCGGACCGGGAATGGTAGAAACCCGGCAGCCCGTAGGGGTCGACCGCAGGCATCCCGGTCGGCGGCGTGGCCTCGCTCCACTGCTTAGGGGCAGCCGACGGGGGCGGCGCATTCGGATCGATCACGGGGAGCTGCTGGGTTTCCGAAGCGGGCAGGTGATGCGAACCGGAATCCGTCGACGGGTTCAACCAGTCCGGCGGCTCGGTGCTGTCCCGGCCATGACGTGGCTCACCGCTGCGCGTCGGCTGATCAGACAAACTCACTCCCCTTTTCGACGACGGGGTCGACCCTATCGCAGCACGCTGCCGGCGGCGCGGCGTGCGAACCGCGGGCGCTGCACCGGTCGGACCGCGATGACCGCGTGCTCACCACCGTGGGTGGACCGGGTCAACCCACCCCGGCGTAGGAGTGCAGACCCGCGGTGACCAGGTTGATGAAGAACAGGTTGAACACCATCGCGATGAACCCGACGACATTGATCCAGGCCGCCTTGCGGTCCCGCCAGCCGGCCGTCGAGCGGGCGTGCAGATAGGCCGCGTACACCACCCAGGCGATGAACGACACGGTTTCCTTGGGGTCCCAGCCCCAGTACCGGCCCCAGGCTTCCTCGGCCCAGATGGCGCCGAAGATGACGCCGAAGCCGAACACCGGGAAACCGAAGATCGTGGTGCGGTAGGCGATCCGGTCCAGCGTTTGCGCGTCCGGGAGCCGGGACACGATCTGCGCCACGAAGTCAGTGCGACCGGGCTGCCCGAACTTCGACATCCGCAGCAGGAACAGGATGCTGGCCACACCGGCGACCAGGAACACCCCCGAGCCCAGGCTGACCACCGAGACGTGGATCGGCAGCCAATAGCTCTGCAGCGCGGGCATCACCGGTGCGGCGTGCGCGTACAGCCACTTGCCCGACACCGTCAGCAAGATCAGCACCGGCACCAGCACGAACACCCACAGGCTGCGGTACTGCGGGCGGCGCAGCACCACCGCGGCGGCCACCAGACCGCAGAAGCAGGTCAGGTTGATGAACTCGTACATGTTGCCCCACGGCACCCGCGCGGTGGACACCCCGCGCAGCACGATGCAGGCCAGCAGCAGCGCAGTGCCCAGGTAGACCAACGCCAGCCCGGCCCGCCCGATGCGTTCGTCGGCGCTGCGCCGGGGCGGCTCGGCGACCACACCGGGCCGGTCGGAGTCAGCACCGACCCCGCCGGCGGCGACGAGTTCGCGCTCGGTGACCTTGCGGCTACGGCTGTAGGACAGTTCGATCGCCAGCAGCAGCAGCGCCACCACCAGCACCACGATCGAGGACGTGAACGCCCAGTCCGAGTACCGGGCCAATTCCAGATTGACGTACTCGGTGTTCATCAGATCTTCTCCCTTGCCGGCTCGACCGGCTCATGTTCGGCCAGCAAGCGCTGGGTCAACCGCTCGAACTCATCACCCCAACCGGAGTTGTCGGTGCGCGCCAGGCCGCCCAATTCGACGTCCAAACTACCGGTTGGCACGCCGTCGCTGCTGGCCGGGGAGATTCGCACCCAGACCCGGCGGCGGCGCACCAGCAGCGACACCAGCAATCCGGCCATCATCGTCATCGCGAACACCAGCACCCACACCTGCGCGGGGTCGTGCGAGACCTGCAGGTTGACGAACGGGGTGGCGCCGTCGAACCGCACCCGGGTGCCGTCGTCGAGCACGACGTCCTGCCCGGCGCGCAGGTTGACCCGCTCCTCCTTGGTCAGCCGACCCTGATGGATCAGCCGGGTGTCCAGGTCGAACAGGGACTGCGGCCGGCCGCTGTCCAGACCGCTGTCGCCGCGGTAGATGTCCACCGCGACGGCCGGGTTGCGCAGCTCGGGATGGCTCGACGACAGCAGCGTGCCGTCGAGTTGTTCGGTGGGCGCGAACAGTCCGTGCACGACGATCTGGTGCTTGCGGCGTTCGTCGCCGTCCGGGTACATCCCGGCCGGCGGGTCGATCCGGATGACGCCGGAGGACAGCAGCGTGGTCTGGTCGTCGGGTCGCCACTGCACGGTCTGGCTGCGCTGTTGACCGTCCGGGAAGGTCACCGTGAACGTCGGCGCGTAGCCGTGGCCCTGCAGGTAGACCCGGTCGCCGCCGACCCGCAGCGGCCGGTTCACCTCGATCCGGGTGGGCTGCCAGATGCCCGCGGCCAGGTCCGCACCGGCTTGGTAGTCGATGTCGGCGGCGTACGACTTGGCCTGCCCGTTGGGCAGATATTCGGCGTGGAATGCGTTGACCCGCACGCACATCGGGTGCAGGGAGGTGCCGTCGACGGTGTTGCCGGCCCGGAACGAGTCGAAGGCGGCCGGGGACGCCGTGCAGAAGCCCGGCCCGCTGTTGGCGATCACGATGACGTTGCCCTCGTAGCCGAACATCTTGCCGGCCGCGATCGCGACCAGCAGACCCAGCAGCGAGAAGTGGAACACCAGGTTGCCGAACTCGCGCAGGTACCCCTTCTCGGCGGAGAGCTCGACGTTGTCGCCGTTGCTGCGGACCGCCTTGCGCCAGCCGCGCAGCCGGTCCGACATCTGCTCGGCCAACGCCAGGGCGTCGCCGTCGGCCCGGCCGCGGGCGTGTTTGGGCAGTCGGGCCAGGTTGCGCGGGACCGGCACCGGTTCGGCGCGCAGGCTGACGGCGTGCTCGATCATCCGCGGGGTCAGGCAGCCCACCAGGGAGATGAACAGCAGCACATAGATCGCGGTGAACCAGAAGCTGGAGAACACGTCGAAGAACTGCAGCCGGTCCAGCCACGGCCCGATCAGCTGATGCTCGGCGAGGTATTCGTCGACCTTGGCGGCGTTCAGGCTGCGCTGCGGCAGCAGCGCCCCCGGGACTGCGCCTAGCGCCAGCAAGAACAGCAACACCAGCGCGGTGCCCATCGAGGTCAGGCCGCGCCAGGTGTTGCGCAGCAGCGCCCACAGCCGCCGCGGGACGCTCATATCGGCAACCTGACGTCGCTGATGAAGGCGTCCCGCACCCAGCCGATGAACTCGTTCCACAGCCCGCTGACCAGCGCCAGACCCACCAGTATCAACAGCACGCCACCGAAGATCTGGATCGTGCGGGTGTGCCGACGCAGCCAACTCAGGCCGCTGACCGCCCAGGACGAACCGGCCGCCAACAGCACGAACGGGATGCCCAGACCCAGGCAGTAGGCGATCACCAGGACGACGCCGCGGGCCACGCTGGCGCCGTCGGTGCCGGCCGCCACCGTGATCCGCCGGTCAGCGTCGGCCCCAAACACGGGGTCCAGCCCAGTGCGAAGACCGCGCCCAGCAGCGGTGCCCCGGCCACCGTGGACAGCGCGCGCGGGCTGAACCGGGCCTGCCGCTGCAGCACCGGGATGAACCCGATGAACGCCAAACCCATCACGATGGTCAGCACGCCGCCGATGCGTTGCAGCAGCAGCTGATTGGTGATCAGCGACGTGGTCATGCCCAGCACCGCGACGGTCCCGAGCAGGAACACCACGGTGAACCCGGCCACGAACAGCAACGCCGATCCGATCACCCGCAGCCGCGTCGCGCGGGTCACGGACTTGGTCGCGGTCTGGCCTGGGGTCGCGCCGGCGGCGCCCACCGCGGGCGGGTCCTCGACGCCGACGGCCGCGGCCAGATACGACAGGTAGCCCGGTACCAGCGGCACCACGCACGGCGAGGCGAACGACACCAGCCCGGCCAGCACGCACACCGCCAAGGCCAACAGCAGCGGGCCGTTGGCGGCGAGTTCGGCGGTACCGGTCATGAGGCGTCCGGCTCTTCGGCGGCCAGTTCCTGCACCACCGGCAGCAGGTCTTCGGCGAGCAGTTCGCGCAGGAACACCGCGGCCACCCGGTGCTGGCGGTCCAGCACGATGGTCGCCGGGATCACCGAGCTCGGATACCGTCCGCCGAACGCGATCAGGGTGCGCATCGCCGGGTCGTAGATGGAGTCGAAGGTGATCTTGCGGTCGGTGACGAAGTCCACGGCCGCGGTGCGGTCGTAATCACGCACGTTGATGCCGAGGAACACCACGCCGTCGTCGCGGGTGGCCTGCTGAACTTCTTGCAGCTGGGCCATCTCGGTGCGGCACGGCCCGCACCACTGGCCCCACACGTTGAGCACGACGACCTGGCCGGGATAGTCGGCCACCGCGCGGGTGACGTCCGGGTCGCGCAGGTCGGGTCCGCTGATCGGGCCGGGTTGGCCGCGGCTCTCGGGCGGGTCGTAGCGGATGTCGGTCTTGCCGCCGGGTGCGACGAACTCGAACGTTCCGCCCTGCGCGACGGCGTCGTCTCCGGTTGCGCAGCCGGTGCCGACGACGGCGACCAGCGCCATCGCCGCCACCAGGCTGCGCAGTTTCACAGCCCGGCCGCCGGTTCGGAGTAACTGACCGCCAGCAGTTGGTCGCCGTCGTAGGTCAAGGTGGTCAGCGACGCCAGGTTGCACTGCCGGCGTCGCGGGTCGTGCGGCAACCGCCGGCCCTGCAGTGACCGGCGCAGCGTTTCGACCGGCAGCTGATGGCTGACCAGCACCACTTCGCGGCCTTCGACCTGCCGGCGCGCACGGTGCACCGCGGCGGTCATCCGGGCCGCGATCTCGCGGTACGGCTCACCCCAGGACGGGGTCAGCGGGTTGCGCACCTGCCACCACACCCGCGGGTTACGCCACACCCCGTCGCCCGGCGACACCTTCTTGCCCTCGAAGAAGTTGGCCGACTCGATCAGGTCCTCGTCGGTACCGACGGTTAGTTCGTGCTGAGCGGCGATCGGCGCCGCGGTCTCCTGCGCGCGTTGCAGCGGGGACGCAATCACAGCGGCAATGTCGTTGTTCGCCAAAGCTTTTGCCACCGCCTCGGCCTGGGTTTGACCGCGGTCGGAAAGCCGGTAGCCGGACAGCCGCCCGTACAGGATCCCGTCCGGGTTGTGCACCTCGCCGTGCCGCATCACGTGCACCCGGGTCAATCCGCTCATGCTGCAGGCTCCTTGGCCGTCGCGGCTGCGCGTGCTGCCCCCGGCAGCGCGGCAGCGATGTGGTCGAAGGCCGCGTCGTCGAGCACCGAGGAGACGAACCAGGCTTCATAGGCGCTGCACGGCGGATAGACACCGGCATCGAGCAGCGCGTGGAAGAACGGCGCGAAGCGCCAGGTCTGGCTGGCCCGCGCGGCGGCGAAGTCGGTGACCGGGGCGTCGGCGAAGAACACGCTGAGCATGTTGCCGGCGCGCTGAACCTGGTGTGCCACACCGGCTTCGGTGAGCGCGCCGGTCAGCAGGCCGGCCAATCGGTCGGCGTTGGCGTCCAGCGCGGCGTACACCGCGTCGTCGGCGGTGCGCAGCGTGGCCAACCCGGCGGCCATCGCCACCGGGTTCCCGGACAGCGTCCCGGCCTGATACACCGGGCCGAGCGGGGCGAGCTTGTCCATCACCTCGGCGCGGCCGCCGAACGCCGCCGCCGGCAGCCCGCCGCTCATCACCTTGCCGAAGGTGAACAGATCCGCATCGACGGGATCGATTCCATACCAACCACTTCGGCTGACCCGGAAGCCGGTCATGACTTCGTCGCTGATCAGCAGTGCGCCGTGCTGCGCGGTGATCCGGCGCAGCGCGGCATTGAAGCCGGGCAGCGGCGGGACGCAGCCCATGTTGCCCGGGCTGGCCTCGGTGATGATGCAGGCGATCTGGTCGCCGGCTTCGGCGAAGGCGGCTTCGACGGCGGCGACGTCGTTGTAGGGCAGCACGATGGTGTCGGCGGCCGCGGCGCCGGTCACTCCCGGTGAGGACGGCAGCCCCAGGGTGGCGACGCCGGAGCCGGCGTCGGCCAACAGCGCGTCGCTGTGGCCGTGATAGCAACCGGAGAACTTGATGATCTTGGACCGGCCGGTGAACCCGCGGGCCAACCGGATGGCGCTCATGGTGGCCTCGGTGCCGGAGTTGACCAGACGGATCCGCTCGACCGGCGCGACCCGGTCGATGATCTCGGTGGCCAGTTCGGTCTCGGTCGGGGTGGGTGCGCCGAAGGACAGCCCGTGCGCGGCCGCGGCGGTGACGGCCTGGACCACCGCCGGGTGCGCGTGCCCCAGGATCATCGGGCCCCACGAGCACACCAGGTCGACGTAACGGTTGCCGTCGGCGTCGGTCAGCCAGTAGCCCTGCCCGGCCGTGATGAATCGCGGGGTGCCGCCGACTGCCGCGAACGCGCGGACCGGCGAGTTCACCCCGCCCGGGATGACAGCGGCCGCGTCGGCGAACAGCTTGGCGGACTGATCGGTGTTGGCCATGGCCTCTAGTGTCCCAGGACTGCGCCGGACGGCCACTACAGGGTGTAGTTGTTCAGGGCGGGCTCAGCAGGAACACCGGGTGATCGGCCGGGTCGGGGAGCTCCCGGAAGTAGCCTTCGACGACTTTGCCCAGCTTGGACCGGTAGGCGGCCAGCACCGCCGGGCGTTGTTCGACGGGTATCTCGGCGGCCGTGAAATACGTGGTTCCGGCCCGGTTGGCCACGCTGACCCGCGGCGTGGCCCGCACATTCTTCACCCACTGGGACTCGCCGCGGGTGGATACCAGGTAGCGGTTGCCGTCCACCATGACCGTGCCGACCGGGATCTTCTGTGGTTTGCCGGTGCGGCGCCCGGTGACGGTGAGTGTCTCGGCCCCGGCCAGCCCGGTTGCCATCGCAATGCGGTTGAGCACCTTGGCGGTGAACCAGCCCTGCTCGAGATAAGCCACATCTGCAGTGTGCTCGGGCCTGTTCGGACTGGCAATGCCCGGAGATAATGCGGAGATGCAACTTCCGCAATGGCTGGCCCGGTTCAACCGGCATGTCACCAACCCGATCCAGCGACTGTGGGCCGGCTCGGCACCCACGTTCGGAATCCTCGAGCACGTCGGCCGTAAGTCGGGTAAGCCCTATCGTATTGGTAATACGCGGTATCAGAACTATCCGAATAGCGTCCGTTGGGTGCGCTCGGACACGCCTTGGAAGGGGTGGAGGCCATGCAACTTCCGCAATGGTTAGCTCGGTTCAACCGCCACGTGACCAATCCCATCCAGCGCATGTGGGCGGGTTGGGCCCCGACTTTCGGGATTCTGGAGCATGTCGGCCGTCGGTCCGGGCGGGTCTATCGGACTCCCCTCACCGTCTTTTCCACCGATACCGGTGTGGCGATTTTGCTGACGTATGGACCAGATCGTGACTGGTTGAAAAATCTCAAAGCTGCTGACGGAGGCATGCTCAAGCGCCATGGCCGGACGCTCCCGGTGAAAGATCCGCGGGTGGTGAGCAAAGCCGAGGCGTCCGGTCACGTAACTGGCATGGGCCGCTTGGTCTTTGGGCGACTCCCATTCGACTACGCAGTGCTGTTGCGTCGGGAACAGTTGAGCTGACCTGTATCTCGCCGTTCGAGTTACCGGGCACATTGTGCGGCGGAAGCCGGTGGTTCCACTCCCGAGTGTTGGCGAGGTCTAGGTACAGCAATTCGGATCGAGCACCACGCACAGGGCTTGGAGCGCCTCGGGGCGTATCCGGTGGAAGACATTCATTCCGCGCCGTTCGGAGTTGACGAGACCGGCTCGGCGTAGTTGGCCAATGTGGTGGCTGATGGTGGATTCGTTGAGGCCCAATTTGGCGGCCAGTTCGCCGCTGGTTTTCTCACCGGCGTTGGCGCCGAACAGGAACGACACGATCTTGACCCGGGCCGGGTCGGCGATCGCCTTGAGCCGCATCGCGATCTGCAGTGCGTCATCGTCACTGACAGGCCCGGCGGCGACCGGCGCACAGCACACCGGGGCGGTCATGTCGATCACAGGTAACGCTTTGGGCATAACATCCATCCTGCCAGGTTCTTGACATATATCAAAAAGGAGCGGATTCTGAACTCGGCGCCACTTCGATATATGTCACAACACTAGAGGAGGACGGCATGTCCCGAGCCCATTTGGCCCTCAACGTCGATGACCTCGACGAGGCCATCACGTTCTACACCAAGCTGTTCAACACCGCGCCGGCCAAGGTGAAACCCGGCTATGCCAACTTCGCGGTCACCGAGCCGCCGTTGAAGCTGGTGCTGCTGGAGAACCCCGGTAAGGGCGGCACCCTCAACCACCTGGGCGTGGAGGTCGAGTCCAGCGAGCAGGTGCACGCCGAGATCACCCGGCTGAGCGAGGCTGGGTTGTTCACCGACGAGGAAATCAACACCACCTGCTGCTTTGCCACCCAGGACAAGGTCTGGGTGACCGGACCGGCCGGGGAAAAATGGGAGGTCTACACCGTGCTGGCCGATTCGGACACCTTCGGCACCAGCCCGCAACACCTCAACACCGAGGCCGAAGGCGGCCCGTGCTTCGGCAGTGCAGCCAACCCCGATGCAGACCAGCCAGCCGACACCGCAGCCTGCTGCTGACAACCGCCCCAGGCCGGGTGGTCACCACATCGCGGTGGTCCACCTGGTCTGCGGTGGCGCACCCTGCGCCCCAGTGGGCGGCGGGAGCACCCTTTCAGCGTTCGGGCACCCACAGCCCACCGCGGCTCGTGGCCCGCCAGCTTGCGGATAGTTTCGATACCTGTCAATATCGATGTGTGTCGAAATCATCGCCAGACCTGCTGGGCAGCCGGAACACCTGCCCACCGGGGGCACTACTGCGCGAGCCGCTGTCGGCCATGGAGGCCGCGGATATTGCGGTAAAACTCAAGGCGCTGGCCGATCCTGTACGCCTGCAGCTGTTTTCCGCGATCGCCAGCCGCACCGGCGGCGAGGCGTGTGTCTGCGACATCTCCACCGACGTCGATGTCTCGCAGCCGACGGTGTCACATCACCTCAAAGTGCTGCGTGAAGCCGGCCTGCTGACGTCGCAGCGCCGCGCCTCGTGGGTCTACTACGCGGTGGTCCCCGAAGCGCTGGCCAGCCTGTCGGTGGTGCTCGGCGCCGCCGGCGCCGAGCCGGTCGGGGCCTCCCAGTGACCGCCCCCGCGCCGGCGACCGGGCCGGCGGTAGTGCGCAAGATGTCGATTCTCGACCGGTATCTGACGGTGTGGATCGGCGCGGCCATGATCGCCGGCCTGCTACTGGGGCGCGGGGTCCCCGGCCTGAACACCATGCTGGAAAGTGTTCAGATTGATGGGATTTCGCTACCCATCGCACTCGGATTGCTGATCATGATGTATCCGGTGCTGGCCAAGGTCCGCTACGACCGCCTCGACACCGTCACCAGTGACCGCAAACTGTTGCTGTCGTCTTTGGTGCTCAACTGGGTGCTCGGCCCGGCACTGATGTTCGCGCTGGCCTGGCTGCTGCTTCCTGATTTGCCCGAGTACCGCACCGGGCTGATCATCGTCGGCCTGGCCCGCTGCATCGCCATGGTGATCATCTGGAACGACCTGGCGTGCGGTGACCGCGAGGCCGCTGCCGTCCTAGTGGCGCTCAACTCGATCTTCCAGGTCCTGATGTTCGCCGTCCTGGGCTGGTTCTACCTTTCGGTGCTGCCCGGCTGGCTCGGCCTCGAACAGACCACGATCGACACATCGCCTTGGCAGATCGCCAAGTCCGTACTCATCTTCCTCGGCATCCCGCTGATCGGCGGATACCTGTCACGGCGCATCGGCGAACGCAGCAAAGGCCGCGACTGGTACGAAACGAAGTTTTTGCCGCGGATCGGGCCGTGGGCGCTGTACGGCTTGCTCTTCACCGTGGTGATTCTCTTCGCACTGCAAGGTGAGCAGATCACCAGCCGCTCACTGGATGTGGCCCGCATCGCGCTGCCGCTGTTGGCCTACTTCGCCATCATGTGGGGCAGTGGCTTCCTACTGGGCGCCGCGATCGGTCTGGGCTACGAGCGCACCACCACCTTGGCGTTCACCGCCGCGGGCAATAACTTCGAACTGGCGATCGCGGTGGCCATCGCCACCTACGGTGCCACCTCCGGACAGGCGCTGGCCACCGTCGTCGGCCCGCTCATCGAAGTCCCGATTCTGGTCGCGTTGATCTATGTTTCGCTGACTCTGCGCAGCCGCTTCACCAACAGCACCATGTCTTCGGATTCATCACCGCCCCCTGATCAGCCGGCCACCAGCGAAAAAGGAAGCACGCCATGACCGACAGTCCTGTCACTCACCCCGGCCCCGATCTGTCCGTCGACCAGCAGTTGGCGTTGCGCACTGCAGCTACCCGGCTACAGGCCGAATTCGCCGACGCCTTCGGAGTGGAGACCATCCAACGATTCCTGGAATCCTCCTACGACCAATTCGCCGGCCGCGCCACCATCCCAAACTTTCTGCCGCTGCTGGCCGAACGCTTTGCCCGCCAACGGCTATCTGCCCTGGCCCGCGTCGAGGGCACGGCCAGTGACGGCAAACCCACCGTGCTGTTTCTGTGCACACACAACGCCGGGCGCTCCCAGATGGCCCTCGGCTTCTTCGCGCACCACGCCGGCGACAATGCCGTCGCCTGGTCGGGTGGGTCCGAGCCCGGTGACGAAGTCAACCCCGCCGCCATCGCCGCCATGCGTGAGGTCGGCATCGACATCACCGGCGAATTCCCGAAACCCTGGACCGACGAGATCCTGGCAGCGGCCGATGTTGTGATCACCATGGGCTGCGGCGACGCCTGCCCCGTCTACCCCGGAAAACGCTACGAGAACTGGGACTTGCCCGATCCGGCCGGACAAGACGTCGACGCGGTGCGTCCCATCCGCGACATGATCGACACCAAGGTGAGGGCACTGCTCACCGAACTCGACGTTCCCATCACCCGATGACCATCCCGACAAGGCCCACCGTGCTGTTCGTCCGCGGCAGCAGCCTTGGCTTTATCGATCGTGACGCCGAGGACAACGCGCGTCGTCGCACCGGCGTTCATCTGTCTTGCTATTCGGGCGCCTTATCGGTGGTCCTAATTGAGTTGGCCGAGGAGTGCACGGCATCAACGATGAGCACCGGGACGGCGGAATGCTCAAGTAGATAGCTGGAGACGCTGCCGAGCAGCCGGCGGGTCAAGCCTCGACCGCGGCGGCCGACGACGACGACGTCAACGTCGAGCCGTTGGGCAAACTGGGCTAACGCTTCGGCGGGGGCGCCGACGAGCACCTCGAGCCGTGGCGGGGTCTCTGCCGGATCGGCGTTGGCGGCGATAGCGGCCAACCCTGCATCGGCCGAGGTGACTGATGCTTGCTGGGGATCCTCGGCGTCCTCGTACGAAATGACCTCAGCCAGGACGAGTTCACCGGTCCCACCGAATAGGCGCTTCGCAGCGTCGAGCGCGGCCGCCGCTTGCGCTGATCCGTCCCAGCCCACTAGGACTCGTGGCGCCCCAGGCGCCGACCTCGACGATCGAGAGTCGTTGCGGGGGCTCACTGGCGCCCGGCGTGGACCACCTCGATCGGCGCGTTCCAACGCGATCGGGACAAAGATTGGGCCTAGCACCAAGGCGATCGGAATCCAGCGAATATCGTGGCCGCGCCGCACCAGCCAAAGTCCAGCGACCGTTCCGGTAACGAACCAAACCAGAAGGAACGCAACCGTGAGACTGAGAGTGTCCATAGCCATTGCGCCCCAGCGCAGCCTTCCGGTCGAAGGAAACCCACTGCAACCCCACAGTGGTGTCACAGCACTGATGATGCCGACCAGACTTCCCGGCGCGCCACAGCAGAGCCTACCGGACGGGGTAGGCGAAGACTGAGGCGATCAGAAGGCTGCGCCAACTGCACCGGGTCGTTGACGCGGGCCAGCTATCCGCCCTGGGCGCTGGCGGCAATCGACGGCGGACCGCATGACGGTGTGCTGCAGCCGAGGTCTATGCTGGCTTGCGGTGCGCCGGGAAGCCTGGTCGGCAAGTTTCATCATTGATCGCCGACCGAAAAGGTATTCATCATGGCGCGTACCAGCGCGAGCGGAGCGCAGCGCCGCAAGACCCCGCGAGGCGCTACTTCGAAGACGGTGCGGGTTGGCGCGTTTTTGCGCACCGAGGCAGCTGGCGGGGCGTTGCTGCTCGTCGCTGCCGCTGTGGCATTGATATGGGCGAACTCACCGTGGGCCGACAGCTATTCGGCCATGCAGCAGACCCGAGTCGGCGGCGAGCCACTGGGATTACACCTCGATCTGACTCTGAGTGCCTGGGCCGCTGACGGTCTGCTCGCGATCTTCTTCTTCGTGGTGGGGTTGGAACTCAAGCGTGAGTTCGTCATCGGCGAACTCCGGGATCCACGCCGAGCCGCGCTGCCGATCGCGGCTGCCGTTGGCGGAATGGTCGTTCCCGCAATCATCTTCATCGCGTTCACCGCGGGGATGGCAGACGGTGCTAGCCGCGGGTGGGCGATTCCCACCGCAACCGACATCGCCTTCGCAGTCGCTGTGCTCGCCGTCGTGTCCAAGCATCTCCCGCCCGCTCTGCGCATGTTTCTGCTCACGCTGGCAGTCGTCGATGATCTTTTCGCCATCACCATCATCGCGGTGTTCTATACCGACACGATCAGCGTGTGGGCCCTCGCGGCAGCCGTAGTTCCCTTGGCGTTGTTTGCGCTGTGCATGAGCAAAGGTATCCGCTCATGGTGGATCTTGATTCCCCTGGCCGCTGCCACCTGGGTTTTCATTCACGAATCCGGTGTCCACGCGACGGTGGCTGGCGTACTTCTCGGGTTCGCAGTGCCAGTTCGCAACCGAGACGGGACCGACAAATCAACGCAACGAGGTCCCGCAGAGCACCTCGAACATCGATTTCAACCGCTATCTGCGGGAATCGCTATACCGTTGTTCGCATTCTTCGCCGCGGGGGTGTCGATCGGCGGCCTCACAGGATTCTCGGCCGCGCTCGGCGATCCGGTCGTGCTGGGGATCATCTGCGGGTTGGTCGTGGGCAAGCCCATCGGTGTTCTCGGCGCAACCTGGATCGTCACTCGTATGACCAAGGCAAATCGGGATGATGCACTCCATCGCATCGACCTTCTCGGGGTTGCGCTGCTGGCCGGCATCGGATTCACCGTCTCCTTGCTCATCGGTGAGTTGGCCTACGCCCCTGACGCTAGCCGCGCCGATCACGTCAAGATCGGAGTTCTCACCGCCTCGCTGCTTGCCGCGGCATTGGCCACGACAGTCCTGGGCCTGCGGAATCGGCACTACCGCCGAACCCGGCAGTATGCCGCCGGAGCAGACCCGACCCGACAAGGCCGTCATGGACACTGAGCCACGTACCAGCAGCCGCTCGGGCGCATTCGTCTCGTCGTTGATGCCGCAACTCACAGCGGCGTTCGGGCCCCGCGGGTCTGCACCTAGCGCGGCCGTGGTGCTGCGTTCGGCGTTGTGGCCGATCGCCATCCTGTCGGTACTGCACCGGGCTTTCGCTTTGGCGACCAACGGCTACATCACCGACGATTTCGCGCCTGTCTACGCCGCGGTGGTGAAATTCAAACTCGGTGAACCGATATACGACGCTAACTTCGACCATGTCGACCCGCACTACCTGTACCCACCGGGTGGCACGCTGATCATGGCGCCCTTCGGCTACCTACCGCCCGACGTCTCGCGCTACTGGTTCATCTTCTTCAACGCGCTGGCGATCGTGCTGGCCGCCTACTTTCTGCTACGGCTGTTCAAGTTCACGCTGGCCTCGGTGGCCGCCCCGGCACTGCTGCTGGCCATGTTCTGCACCGAGAGCGTCACCAACACACTGGTATTCGGCAACTTCAACGGGCCGCTGCTGCTGGCCGCGGTGCTGTTCTTCCGGTGGCTGCTGGACGGCAACAAGAATCACGAATGGCTGGCCGGTATCGCGATCGGGCTGACGCTGGTGGTCAAACCGCTATTGGGACCGCTGCTGTTGCTGCCACTGCTCAACCGGCAGTGGCGGGCTTTGATCGCCGCCATTGCTGTTCCGGTGGTGTTCAATGCGGCTGCGTGGCCGCTGATCGCCGACCCGATGAGCTTCGTCACCCGCACGGTGCCCTACATCCTGAGCACCCGCGACTACTTCAACAGCTCGATTGTAGGCAACGGGATCTACTACGGCCTGCCGATGTGGCTGATCATCTTACTGCGCATAGGCTTTGGTGCGCTCGCCATCGTGTCGCTTTGGCTGCTATACCGCTACTACCGTACCCGCGATCCGCTGTTCTGGATGCTCACGTCCTCCGGTGTGGTGCTGATCGCGTTCTGGCTGGTGTCATCGTTGGGCCAGGGCTACTACTCACTGACGCTGTTCCCGTTCCTGATGACCGTCGTGCTGCCCAACTCAGTGATCCGCAACTGGGTGGCATGGCTGGCGGTGTACGGCTTTATGACCATGGACCGCTGGCTGCTGTGGCACTGGCCAACCACCGGACGTTTCCTGGAATACATGAAGATCACCTACGGCTGGTCGCTGATGCTGGTGGTGGTCTTCGCGGTGCTCTACTTCCGCTACCTCGACGCCAAGGGCAACGGGCGCCTCGATGAAGGTATCGACCCATCCTGGACGATCCACAAACCGACCCCGCCTGACATTATCGCGCCGCGCACGGCCAGAGCCCAGCCCACCGACTGATCGCAACGATGTCGTTGGCGAGTGTGTACGCCGACTTGCGCGACGTTGCAGGCGTGGTGTCGTTGTTGCTGGGAGGCGACCCATCGGATTACGGCGCAGATAGGAAGTTGGCGATCGCTGCGGTGATGCCGGTGTGTTCGTGGCCGATCCAGTGGAGGTGGGTCGGGCTGGTCGTCTCGTAGAACGTCGCGCACCGGATCGTGGCCGCGAAGTTCTGCGCGTGTCGAAGTGAAGTACCCCAGGTTTTGTTCCGATCTTTATAGGAGGATCAGGAACATGCCCCGTCAGTATT
>NZ_JCALDB010000002.1:0-316984 GCF_059812645.1 Mycobacterium sp. NGS45
GCCCGCATTTCACCGCGCTGCGCGCCACCACGGCGGTACCGTGATCGCGTGAATGAGCCTTGCGTCCCCACGGTGCTGCGCGAGCGCGCGAGTATGCAGCCCAACGACATCGCATTCACGTTCGTCGACTACGACACCGACTGGAACGGTGTCGCCGAAACGCTGACCTGGGCACAGGTGTACCGCCGAACGGTGAATGCCGCACGGGAGTTCAGCCGCGTGGGCGCGCCGGGGGATCGTGCGGTGATCCTCGCGCCGCAGAGCCTCGACTACGTCGTGGCGTTTCTGGGCGCGCTGCAGGCCGGGCTGGCCGCGGTGCCGCTGGCGGTTCCGCAGGGCGGCGTCAGCGACGAGCGGGTCACCTCTGTGCTGCTCGATGCGGCTCCGTCGGTGCTGCTCACCACGTCGGCGGTATCGGGGGTGGTCGACGAATACGTGCGCGCGCACGACGGCGTCGTGGCGCCCGCGGTCGTCGAGGTCGACCAGCTCGACCTGGACGCTGCACCGGTCTCCGGCGCCGGCGACGACGACGACGACCTGCCGGACCTCGCCTATCTGCAGTACACGTCGGGCTCGACCCGGTCACCGGCCGGGGTGGTGATGTCGCACGACAACATCATGGCCAACTTCGGTCAGTGGGCCGGCGGGTACTTCGCCCAATGGGGGCACGTGCCGCCGGCCGGCGCCACCGTGGTGTCGTGGCTGCCGTTCTACCACGACATGGGGCTGTATCTGGGTATCTGTGCCCCCATCCTGCAGGGTGTACCGGCGGTGATCACCAGCCCGGTTGCGTTCCTGCAGCGGCCCGCGCGGTGGATGCAACTGCTGGCCGGGCACCCCAAGAGCTTCACGGCCGGACCGAATTTCGCGTTCGAGTTGGCGGTGCGCAAGACCTCCGACGAGGACATGGCCGGACTCGACCTGTCCGACGTGCTGGTGATCGCCACCGGCAGCGAACGCGTGAATCCGGCTACGCTGCAACGCTTCACGCAGCGGTTCAGACCACTGGGCCTGCGCGAGGAAGTGGTCCGACCGTCCTACGGTCTCGCCGAGGCGACCGTCTTCGTTGCCAGCCGGGACGCCGGCGACCCGCCGAAGGTGGTGCGGTTCGACTCCGAGAAGCTCAGTGCCGGGAAGGCCGAGCCCTGCGAGCAGGGCGGTATCGCCCTGGTCAGCTACGGCCCGGCGACCTCGCCGCTGGTGCGCGTCGTCGACCCGGACAGCCGGCAGGAGTGTCCGTCGGGCACCGTCGGTGAGATCTGGGTGCACGGCCCCAATGTCGCGCAGGGTTACTGGGGCAAGGCCGATTCGTCGAAGGAGATGTTCCAGGCGAGCATCGAGACGCCGGCTCCGGGCACCCCCGAGGGCCCGTGGTTACGGACCGGCGATTCGGGCTTCTTCTTCGAGAACGAGCTCTACATCATCGCCCGGATCAAGGATCTGCTGATCGTCTACGGCCGCAACCATTCGCCCGACGACATCGAGGCCACCATCCAGGAGATCACCCACGGCCGGTGCGTGGCGATCGCCGTTCCGGACGCCACCACCGAGAAACTCGTGGTGATCGCCGAAGTGCGCAAGCGCGACGAGCCGGAAGCCGAGGTGGCCGCCAAATTGGCGGCGGTCAAGAGCGAGGTTGCGGCCGCCGTCTCGCAGACACACGGTCTGGCCATTGCCGACCTGGTGTTGGTGCCGCCCGGCTCGATACCGGTCACGACCAGCGGCAAGGTGCGTCGATCGACCTGCGTGGAGCAGTACCGCGGACGCCAATTCGCCCGCTTGGATGCCTGACCGACGGCGACCAGGTATTTGACCGCCGGGTGTAACGAACCACTACCGTGGGTAGATATGAGCAGCATGGGAATAGTGATGCGCAAGGTAGGGGCGACGTTCGGCATCTCGGCGATGGCGGTGTCCGCGGCAGTGACGATCGGTCTGGGTACGGCCAACGCCGATCCTGAAGTCACGCCGTCCCCCGAACCCACCACCGAACAGGCTCCCGCCGAACAGGCTCCGGCCGAAGCGGCTCCTGCTGAACAGGCGCCCGCCGAGGCGACGCCGGCCGAGGAGCCCACTACCGAACCCGCACCGGCCGCCGGCAACGTGACCTACACGCTGCTGTCCGATGCGCCCTACGCCTTTGAGATCACCTATCTGGTCAATCAGCCGGAAAGCAAGGACGCGTACAACGCCGACGCCTACTCCTACCTCAAGCGCGAGAAGGTCACCGTCGCACCGGATGCGCCCTGGGTGTACAGCGCCGACCTCGCCGACCCGCAGTGGGCCATCCTGACCGCCAGCAGCACCACCCACGGTGGCCAGGGTGCGCCGAACGCGCGCTGCCAGATCAGCGTCGACGGCCAGGTCGTCGCCGACGTCGCGGCGCCCTACAGCCCGCGCTGCCAGCTCGGCCAGTGGTGATCACCGCACTTTCCTGACCGCCGAAGCCCCGTCACCGTTACCGCGGTGACGGGGTTTTCTTTGGCTATTCGCCGATCATCTGCGCGCCCGGGTGCGCCTCATGCCAGGCCGCGATCGCGGTGTCCCACTGTCCACCGTCCAGCGTGGTCAGCGAGGCCGGAAACAAGCCGTCCTCTTCCTTGGCGATGTGGGCATACAGTTCGTCGAGTTCGCGGCGGATCCGCTGCTGGTCGGCGGCCGCGGTGACGTCGACGCCATCCAGGAACGCGCCCAACGCGCGGTGTTCGGCCACCAGCGGGCTGATGTGCTCGGCGAACATGTCGTCCTCGTCGCGCAGCACCGCGAACAAACCGTTCTCCTCGCCGCGCCAATGCGCGCGCAGTTCCTCGGTCATCGCGGCCACCTCGCGGCGTGCCTTGTCCAGGTCCCCGGCGTCCAGAGCCCGCACCGCGGCGCCGCCGTGGTTGATCACCCGTTCATGCTCGGCGATGTAGTCGCGCAGCAACGGCATGTCCCGGCATCCGCAGTACTGGCACATCGCAACCGGCGACCTCTCAGCTCTCGGCCTGGCCGAACTCCATGGTGTTCATGTTCCAGTACCCGCGCAGGTTGGTGATCAAGCCGGCGTCGTCGACCCGGTAGGTGAACACCCCGCGCACGGTGGAGGTCATGCCGCCGTCGAAATGGCTGCGCAGCACCAGGATGTGCGCGATCTCGCTGGGCGAGCTGGACGGGAAAGTCTCCTCGCAGGTGATCCGCGTGTTGCTCTTGCCGACGATGGTGTCGTAGAACTCGGCCACCGCGGCCTTGCCGCGCACCCCGTTGCCGTCGGCGTTGGTCGGGGCGGGCCCGATCGGATCCTCGATGACGACGTCGTCGGCCATCAACGCCAGCCAGGCCTGCTTGTCCTGGGCCTGCACCGCAGCCCAGGACGCGCGCGAGGCGGCCAAGGCGGGGGAGACGTCGATGGTCGTCATGGGCTACTCCTCGCTCCGGTGTACACAGCTCACCTCACACTAGCCAGCTGCCGGCGCGGTTTGAACCTCAGGACGAGCGGTTGCGTTTGACCTGGTTGAACGGCACGCCGCGGTCGGCAGCCATTTCGCGCGGGAAACCGAGCACGCGTTCGCTGATCACGTTGCGGGCCATTTCGGTGCTACCGCCGCCGAGTGAGCCGGTCTGCCGCGACAGGTACCGGACCCCGACCTCGAGCAGACCGGATCCGTCGTCGACCACACCGGCGGTGCCCGCGATCTGCAGCGCAGTGTCCACCTCGAGTTCGGTGGTCTCGGCGTGGAACAGCCGGATCAGGGTGCCCGCGGTCGGCGGCAGCGAACCATTGGCCACCGCGGCCGACACATGCGCGATCAACTGTTGCTTGACCTCGCGGTGCACGAAGGCCTTGCCGGCCAATTCCTGGATAGCGGTGTCGTCACCGAGCCCGGCCGCCTCGGCCAGTCCGATGTGATCCGGCGGCGCCTCGTTGGCATTCTCCGAACCGGTGCCGCTGATGAACTCCGAACCGCCGCCGACCGCGCGGCGCTCGTGGAACAACTGCCGGGACGCCACCGCCCAGCCGTTGTTCACCTCGCCGACCACGGCGTCCGCGGGCAACTCGAGGCCGTCGAAGAACTCCTCGCAGAATTCTTCGTTGCCGTTGACTTCCTTGATCCGGCGCATCGTGATGCCGTCGGCGGCCAGCGGCACCAGGAACATGGTCAGACCCTCGTGCTTGGGCACCGACCAGTCGGTGCGCGCCAGCATCAGCCCGTAGTCCGCGGCGAACGCGCTGGTACTCCAGGTCTTGGCCCCGTTGATGATCCACTTGTCGCCGACCTTCTCGGCGCGGGTGATCACACCAGCCAGATCGGAGCCGCCACTGGGTTCGGACAACAGCTGGCACAGGATCTGATCACCGCGGATCGCCGCGGCGATGTGCTCGCGCTTCTGCTCTTCGCTACCCATGTCCAGGATCGTTGCCGCGCAGATGGCGAACGACGGCACGTTGAGGATCAGCGGCATCTCATAGCCGCGGGTTTCGACGTTGAACGCCTGCTGATAGGCGATGTCCAAACCCAGACCGCCGTACTCGCGCGGGAAGCAGATCCCGGCGAAGCCACCGGCGTACAACTTGCGCTGCAGATCCCGGGCCCGGTCCCAGGACGACTGTTCGGCGCGCACAGAGTAGGGCGGGTTGTCCGGATCGATCGCCGGCATGTTCTCGGCCAGCCAGGCCCGTGCCCGGGTGGCGAATTCTTCGACGGACTCGGTGGTCTCGGAGGCGATCACGGTCTCGGTCATGCCTTGCTTTCCGCCTTCCTGTTCAGCGCGTACACGGCACGCTGGTGATCTTCGGGGGAGCCGAACATGGCCCGGTACAACGCAACTCGCCGCAGATACAGGTGCAGATCGTGCTCCCAGGTGACGCCGATGCCGCCGTGCAGTTGCACGCAGTCCTGCAGCATCGCCGGCGCCCGTTCGGCCACGTATGCCTTGGCCACCGCCACCAGCCTGGGCGCCTCGGGTGAGCGTGCGGACACCGCCGCGACGGCACCCGCGGTGGTGGCTCGGGCTGCCTCGAACCACAGCTTCATGTCCGCGGCGCGGTGCTTGAGCGCCTGATATGACGACAGCGGCCGACCGAAGCTGTGCCGGTCGCTGAGCCACTGGAAGGTCATGGCCAGCACCGCGTCGAGGATGCCGACGATCTCGGCGCACTGCAGCACCAGTGCGATCTGGCGCTGCCGTTCGACGATCGCGGCGGTGTTCTCGGCGGTACCCACCGCAGCGCTCTCGGGCACCTCGACACCGGCGAATTCCACTCGGGCGTACCGCTTCACCAGATCCAGCGACTGCGCCGGGGTGACCGTGACGCCGGCCGCATCGGTGGGCACCAGCACCTGGCGCAGCTGACCACCGTCGTCGGCGGTGACCAACAGCAGGCCCGCGTTGTCACCTGCTTCCACCCGGTCTTTGACTCCGTCGAGGCGCCAACCGGATTCGGTGCGGGTCGCGGTGAGTCCGGCCCGAGTGGGATCGAACGGTTGGCCCGGTTCGTACACCGCCCAGGATGCGACGAGTTCACCGGACACCAGCGACTCGATGGTCTCCTCGTGTCCCTCCGGCGCCTCCACCAGGCCGGCCAGCACGACGCTGACCGGATGCAGCGGACCCGGCGCGACGGTGCGCCCGATCTGCTCGGCCACCAGCGCCAGATCAGCCAGACCGTCGCCGGAAACGCTGCCGCCACCGAGTTCCTCGGGAACCAGCAGGCTGGCCCAACCCAGCTCGGCGGCTCGCTGCCACCAGTCCGGTTCGAAGGCAACACCTTCGGCGTGCAGTGCGCGCACGCGCTCCAGCGAGGCTTCCTTGTCGATGAACGCCTGTGCGGTTGAGGCGAACAACATCTGTTCTGGATTTGCCACTTCGGTCATGAGTTTCGTTGTGCCTCTTCGCGATGGGGGATCAAGCACCGTGAGCGCGCCGGTGGTACCGACACGCTCACGGTATACGAGACGGGATCAGGCGATCACCAGGGCTGGCACATCGGGCTTGTGCACCTGCTTGTTCTCGACGCCGAACAGGTCGATCAGGTTCTTGCCCATCACCTTGCGGACACCTTCATCGTCGAGGCCCTGGCGCTCCAGGTCGTCGGCCAAGGTGATCGGATCTGCCAGGCCCTCCGGATGCGGCCAGTCCGAACCGAAGATGATCCGGTCGATGCCGCACAGGTCGGCCATCTGCTTGAAGTCGTCCTCCCAGAACGGAGCGACGTACACGCAGCGCTTGAAGGCCTCGATCGGGTCCTCTGGAAACTCCTGCGGCATCTTCGAATAGACGTCCTTGAACTGGTAGAACAGGTAGGGCACCCAGGAGGCGCCGTTCTCCACCGACAGGATGCGCAGGTCCGGATTACGGGTCAGCGCGCCGTGGCAGACCAGCGCGGCCATGGTGTCCTCGATCGGGCGCTTGCCCATGGCCACCATCCGGAACGAGGTCGGCTTGAACGGCAGGAACTCGTCGGCGGGCTCCCAGTCGTTGAGGTACTGCGCATAGCCGCTGTCGGAGGCGTGCATGCAGACCGGGATGCCGGCCTTGACGCAGGCGTCCCAGAACGGGTCGAACTCGGGCAGGCCCATCGAGCGGCTGCCGCGGTAACCGGGGACCGGTGCGGGCCGGACCAGCACGGTCTTGGCGCCCCGCTCGAGGCACCACTCCAGTTCCTCGAGGGCGCGGTCGACCACGCCGAGGTTGATCACCGGGGTGGAGAAGATGCGGTCGGAGTAGTTGAACGACCAGGTCTCATACATCCACTGGTTGAGCGCGTGAATGATGTCGAGGATCAGGTCCGGGTCGTCCTTGAGCCGTTCCTCGACCAGGCTGGCCAGGGTGGGGAACATGATCGTGTAATCCAGGCCCAGGCCGTCGAGCACTTCGAGCCGGGCTTCGGGATTGCGGAAGGCCGGGATCGCCTTCATCGGCTTGCCCATCACCTCGCGGTAGCTCTTGCCGCCGCTGCCGTGCCGGAAGTACTCCTCCTGGGCGCCGGGGCGGGCGACCACCTCGAAGGTGGGGTTGGGGATGTAGTCGCTGATCTGGTTGCGCACCACGATCTTGGTCCGGCCGTGCACGTCGATGTAGTCGATGACGCCCTTGCGGTTCTCGGGCAGGAACTGGGTGAGCGCTTCCTTGGGTTCGTAGAAGTGGTTGTCGGCGTCGAACACCGGATAGTCGAGGATGCGGGACGGCATTGTGGACTCCTGGGCTGTCAGTTGACCGAAGGGGCAGACGGTGGCGGTAACGCCATTACCACCCCAGTGGTAACGAGGTTACCACGCCGTGACGGTATGCCGCCAGAATGTAACGTTGAACCAGGTTCGTGCAGGTCAGATGGTCAGCGCAGCAGTCCGCGCAGACAAAAACCGTAGACGTGGGCGCCGTCGATCGGCCGCCCGTTGAGTTCTGCGCCCAGATCCCGCAGCCGCACCGCGCCGAGCACGGTTTGCATCAGGATCGCGGCGTCGGTCTGGACGTCCAGATCGGGCCGGAAACTGCCCTCGTCGACACCGCGCTGCAGGATGTCGCAGATCAACCCGTGCAGGGGCGAGAGCACCCGGGCGAACTCCTTGGGCCGGGTCTCCAGCAGGTGGTCGTCGTAGTAGGTCAGACCTCGGTTGATGCTGTTCTGGGTGCTCGATGCCGCCGGCGCACTGATCCGGTCGATCAGCATCCGCAGCGCCTCGGTGCTGGGTCGACCCGCGGTCTCTTCGGTCCAGCGTTCGGTGGAGTCCGCCATGATCTTCTCGACCAGCGCCAACAGCAGTTCGTCCTTGCTGGCGAAGTGCTGGTAGAACGCGCGCAGTGAGGTCTTGGACCGCTCCACCACCTCGGCCACGGTGAAGTCGGTGCGCCCGGTTTCGCCCAGGATTGCCAGGGCGGAGCGCATGAAGCTCTCGGCGCGCGACTCACCGGCGGGCCGCTGCGCCTTGGCGCCGTTCGGCACTGCCATTGCCACCCCTAGAGCTTCCACGCGCACGGATTGCCACGTTGGTGGACGAGGGTACCGGCTTTACACCGTGCTGTGCGAGTGTCTAGCGCGCAGGCCGCCCGGGCCGTTACTGTCTTGGACCCATGGCCGAGTGGTACCTGTTTTTGCCCCAAGTGCGGCTGGGCATCGATGAGGTGGTGTTGCGCGCGCGCACCGCCGAAGCGGCCGGATTCGACGGCATCGCGTTCATCGACCACCTGGAGCCTCCCGGTGCGCAAGACCAAAGCATCTGGGAGGCAATGACTATCGCCACTTGGGTGGCGGCGGCCACCGAACGGCTGCGGATTTCTCACCTGGTGCTCTGTGACGCCTTCCGGCATCCGGCGGTGCTGGCCAAGCAAGCTGTCACGCTGGCCGAGGCATCCGGCGGTCGGTTCGAACTGGGCCTCGGTTCCGGATCCTGGCCGGCCGAATTCGACCGCTTCGGCATCGACGGCGGTGACGACGCCAAGGGACGCGCGCGTCGGCTGGCCGCCGATGTGGAGCTGATCCGCGAGTACTGGGGCTGTGCCGGGGTCACCGAACGCACCCAGCAACCCGTTGCCGCCCAACCGATCCCGTTGGTCCTCGGCGGTACCGGCAAGACCACCATGGACCTGGTCCGCCGCTACGCGGACTGGTGGAACATTCCGTCGCACCAACTCGACCGGCTCGACGATCTGCTACCGACCATCGGGTCGGCCCGGGCGTCGTTGCAGCAGATGGTCGGTTTCGTCGGCGCCGACGCCGACCGCGAAAAAGTGGTCGAAACCAGCACGCGGCGCTTCGGACATCTGGGCGACGGGCTGGTGTGCGGCGACGCGGGCGAGTTGTCGGCCCACTTCGACGGGTTGCAGGCCCGCGGCATCGAACGTTTCTACGTCTGGTTCGCCGACTTCGCCGCACCGCAGACCATCGGCGAATTCGCCGACACCGTAATCAAAGTCGTCACCCGATCAGGAGGAAATCAACAGTGACAACGCAATCGGAACCGATCGTCTGGACCGTTCAGACGCTGCTCGACCTGTTCGACGTCGAGCAGATCGAGGAGAACAAGTTCGCGGCTCCCACCGGACCGACCGGTGAGGACGAGCGTCAGGTGGTCGAGGGCACCCAGGTGCTGGCCCAGAGCATCGTCGCGGTGGCCAAGCGGTTCCCGGAGAAGTCGGTGCGTTCGGCGCACGCGGTGTTCAGCCGGGCCGTACTGGTCGGTGCGCCGGTGGAATTGCTGATCGATGTGGTGCAGGAAGGTCGTTCGACCGCGACCGCCGTGGTCACCGCACTGCAGAACGGCAAGCGCTGCATCACCATCACCGTGTTGGCCGACGTGCCGACCGCTGATGTGATCACCCACCACCAGCCGCGCCCGGATGTGGCCGGACCGGACGAGGCCAACGAGTGCCGGATGCCGATGGTGGGCCGGCAGGTCCGGTTGGTCGACGTGGTGGACGTGAACAGCCCCGACGAGGTGGGTCCACCCGAGCTGTACGCCTGGCTGCACTACGACCCGATCCCGACCCGCGACGATCTGGCCAAGGCGTTGATCGCGTATTTCACTGGACACCTGGGTATTTCGACCACCATGCGGGCACACGAGGGGATCGGTACGGCGCAGGCGCACCTGACCGTGTCGACCGCGCCGATGACCGTGACGGTCAGTTTCCACGAGCCGGTCAGCTGGGACGGTTGGCTGCTCTACACCCATGAGAGCACCCAGGTCGGGGCCGGCATGTCCTATGTGCGCGGCACCGTGCACACCGAGGCCGGCGAACTGATCGCGTCGTTCGGGCAGGACGGTCTGATCCGGCCGTTGCGCACCACCGACAACGCGATCGCCGCGACGGCTCGGCTCTAGGTCGACGGTAGCCGCGCCCCCCGTCGTAGAAACTGCGAAACGATCCGCCTAGGACGGCGTGTCGCGGATGAAACCGCAGTTTCGGCCGGGGGGCGGCCGGCGGTGGGGTGCGGCCAGCAGCGGACGGCGGCCGGCTACGCCGACAGCGCCGACTTCAGCACGTCGAGTGGCAGCCCGCCCAAGTCCAGTGCGCGGCTGTGGAACTCACGCAGCGAGGACCCCGCGGCCAAGGCGTCGTCGCGCAGCTGCTGCCAGAATCGCTGCCCGATCGCATACGACGGCGCCTGCCCGGGCCAGCCCAGGTAGCGATCCAACTCGAAGCGCAGATTCTCCTCGGCCATCGCCGAGTGCGTGGTGAGGAACTCCCAGGCGCGCTCGGCGTCCCAGTGCCCACCGCCGGGTGCCGGCAGTCCGCAGTGCACACCGATGTCGATCACCACCCGCGCGGCGCGGAACCGCTGGGCGTCGAGCATCCCCATCCGGTCGCCGTCATCGTCGAGCCAGCCCAGCTCGGCCATCAGCCGTTCGGCGTACAGCGCCCAACCCTCACCGTGGCCGGACACCCAACACCCCAGCCGGCGCCACCGGTTGAGCTGGTCGCCCAGCGCCACGGCCCGACCGATCTGCAGGTGATGACCGGGCACGCCCTCATGGAAGACCGTGGTGGTCTCCTTCCAGATGTGGAACTCGTCGACACCGGGCGGCACCGACCACCACATCCGGCCCGGCCGGCTCAGATCCTCCGACGGCCCGGTGTAGTAGATGCCGCCGGTCGCGGTGGGGGCGATTCGGCATTCCAGCGTGCACAACGGTTCGGCGATCTCGAAGTGCGTGCCCGCCAGTGCTGCCACCACCCGGTCGGACAGCTCCTGCATCCAGCGCTGCAGCGCGTCCACACCCGACACGGTGTAGCGCGACTCGGCGTCCAACGCCGCCATCGCCTCGGCCGGCGTGGCCCCGGGGTAGAGCCGGTCGGCGATCGAATACTGTTCGGCGACAATGGATTCCAACAGAGCCAGGCCCCAGCTGTAGGTTTCGTCCACATCCACCTCGGCGCCCAGGAATTGCCGGGAGTGCAGCCGGTACTCGTCGCGCCCGCAGCCATCCTGGGTGCCGGCCCGCGGTGCCACCTCGGTGCGCAGCACCTCGGCCAACCGCTGGTAGGCCGAGGCCGCGGCCGCCGCGTTCTCGGCCAGCGAGGTGGTCAGCGCCGGGCTGGTTTCCGGTGCGCCGCTGATCATCTCGACGAACAAGTCGGCGGAGGTGACGGCCTGCGTGATGCCGCGGGCCACCTGCCGCAGCGCGGGCGGTCGGCCGCGTTCGGTGCGCTCGCGCAGCGCCACCAGGTAGCTGTCCACGCTGGCCGGCACCGCGGCCAATCGCCGGGCGATCAGCGCCCAATCTTCCTCGGTTTCGGTGGCCATCAGGTCGAACACGTCACGGATGGTTTGCAGCGGTGAGGCGATGACGTTCAACTCGCCGACATCCAAAGCTGCCTCGTGACAGTCCAGGACGACCCCGAGCCGCTCCCGCATGGCGGCCGCGGTCACCCGGTCGGTGCTGTCGACCGGGGCGGCGGCGTCGAGTTCGCGTAGCGCCGCGCGGGCCGCATCCGCGCGGGCATCGGTGGCCTCGGGGGAGTAGTCGGTGAGTCGATCGTCATGACCGACGATGCCCAGTTCGGTTGCCGCGCATGGGTCGAGGGCGGCAAGAGTGTCGAGGTAGCGGTCAGCGACCGAATCGACCGGGGTGGATGTCCTTGGGGTCACGTTCCTCGCTGTGACTAACCGTCGAGGCTCGCGGCGCCGTAGGTGTCACACTTGCGCAGGTCGCCGGTCTGGTAACCGACGGTGAACCAGTGCTGACGCTGCTCGGACGAACCGTGCGTCCAGCCCTCCGGGTCGACCCGCCCGGTGGCTGCCTTCTGGATCCGGTCGTCGCCCACCGAGGCAGCCGCCGACAGCGCATCACTGATGTCCTTGTCGCTCAACGGCTTCAGGAACGGTTGATCGGATCCGGGGGCGTTGATCACCGCGGCGTAGTGCGCCCACACACCGGCGTAGCAGTCGGCCTGCAGCTCGGTGCGCACGCTGTTGCCTTCCGCGCCCTGCGGGCCGCGCTGCGCCTTGGCCAGGTTGCCCATCAGGTTCTGCACGTGGTGGCCGTACTCGTGGGCCACCACGTACTCCTGGGCCAGTGGCCCACCGCTGGAACCGAACCGGGTCGTGAGCAGGTCGAAGAAGTCGACGTCGAAGTAGGCGGTGCGGTCGGCCGGGCAGTAGAACGGGCCGACGTCGCTGGTGGCTGCACCGCACGCGGTGTCGACCTGCCCGCTGAACAGCATCATCGACGGCGGGGTGTACCCGCGCAGCAGCTGGCCGAAGACCGTGTCCACCGAGTTGCCGGTCGCGATCACCCGGCACTCGACCATGGTGTTGGCGTCAGCTCCGGTGCGGCACTTGGACTTGTCGAATCCGGGAGTCTGCACGCCGGGGGAATCGACGCTCTGCTGAGTGACGATGCCGCCCGGGTCCACACCCAGGAACAGCGCCAGCAGCATGATGATCAAACCACCGACGCCGCCGCCGATCGCCATACCGCGACCGCCGAACCCGCCCCCGCCGCCGCTCGTCGACGTGGTGCTGGTGTCGATCCGGACCCCTTCGTTGAAGGTCATCGGCGCTCTCCATCCGCATCCTGGCATCGGCCCGGGCTGACCGGGTCTACTCGGCTACAGCTTTGCACATGCCGTTGCTGGTGTGGCTGACATCGGCACCTCCGGACCGCAGTAGGCGCTACCGTCGAGCGAATGGGTGAGTTGCCGATCGCCGAGCAGGCGAAGCTGACCAGCGGCGCTGACTTCTGGACCACCAAGGCCGTCGAGCCGGCCGGTGCCGAGCCGGTCGGCTCGATCACCCTGACCGACGGCCCGCACGGTGTACGCCGCCAGCGCGGCGCGACCGACCACCTGGGGATCAACGCGGCCGAACCGGCCACTTGCTTTCCGCCGGCGGTCGCGCTGGCCCAAACCTGGGATCCGGAGCTGATCGCGCGGGTGGCCGGCGCGATCGGGACCGAGGCGCACGCCCTGGACGTGCAGGTGGTGTTGGGGCCCGGGGTCAACATCAAGCGGGATCCGCGCGGCGGGCGCAACTTCGAGTACTACTCCGAGGATCCGCACCTGGCCGGGGTGCTGGGCAGCGCCTGGGTCTCGGGTATCCAGGCCCGCGGCGTAGGGGCCTCGGTCAAGCACTTCGCGGCCAACAACCAGGAAACCGACCGGATGCGGGTCAGCGCCGAGGTCGACGCCCGCGCGTTGCGTGAGATCTACCTGCGGCCGTTCCACCGGATCGTGACCCGGGCCAAGCCGTGGACGGTGATGGCGGCCTACAACCAGATCAACGGGGTGCCGGCCACCGAGGACCGCTGGCTGCTGACCACGGTGTTGCGCGAACAGTGGGGGTTCGACGGCGTGGTGGTCAGCGACTGGGGCGCGGTCGCCGACCGGGTCGCCGCGGTGACCGCCGGTATGGACCTGACCATGCCCGGCGGCGACGACGTCGGCGACCGCGAGGTGCTCGCGGCGGTGCGAACCGATGCCGCGGTGGCCGCGGCCGTGGCCGTCAGCGCCGACCGGATCGCCGCCTTGGCTCGGCGCGGCGCCCGGAACCGCCGCCCGGACACCGTGGTCGACACCGATGCGCACCACGAACTGGCGCGCGAGGCTGCCCGCCGAGCGATCGTGCTGCTGCGCAACGACGACTTCGCGCCGGGTTCAGCCACGTTGCCGCTGCCGGCCGGTGAAGCTGTGGCCGTGATCGGCGAGTTCGCCCGCACGCCGCGCTATCAAGGCGGCGGCAGTTCCCACGTGCCACCGACCCGGCTCGACATACCGCTCGACGAGATCGCGGCGCGTGCCGGCGGCCCGGTGCAGTTCGCCGCGGGATACGGCGGCGACGGCGACCCGGCTGCGTTGTGCGCCGAGGCGGCCGGCATCGCCGCCGACGCCGGTGCCGCGGTGGTGTTCCTGGGTCTGGACGACGCCGCCGAAAGCGAGGGATTCGACCGGACCGGCATCGACCTGCCGCCAGAGCAATTGGATCTGCTGGCCGCGGTGCTTGCCGTGCAGCCGCGCACCGTCGTGGTGCTGGTGCACGGCGGGGTGCTGGCCCTGCGACCGGTGGCCGCGCCCGCGGTGCTCGACGCCGCGCTGGGCGGTCAGGGCGGTGGCGCGGCGGTCGCCGACGTGCTCTACGGGCTGGTGAATCCGTCCGGGAAGCTGGCCGAGACCGCACCCCGCCGGTTGGCCGACGCGCCGTCGTACTTGAACTTTCCCGGCGAGGCCGGGCAGGTGCGCTACGGCGAGGGCATCTTCGTCGGCTACCGCTGGTACGACGCGCGTGACCTCAGCGTCGAGTTCGCGTTCGGACATGGCTTGTCCTACACCAGCTTCGAGTACCGCGATCTGCAGGTGCAGCCCGACGGTGACGGGTTGGTGGCTGCCGTGACGATCGTCAACACCGGTGCGCGTGCCGGACGTGAGGTGGCGCAGTTCTATCTCGCGGTGCCGGACTCGCGGGTGCAACGCGCGCCGCGGCAACTCGTCGGGTTCGGCTCGGTGCAGCTGGAACCGGGGCAGCAGCAGCGTCTGCAGGTCCGCCTGGACCGCGACGATCTGCTGTATTGGGATGTGCGGATGGGGGATTGGGAGCTCGAACCCGGGACCTACCGGATCGACGTGGGCGCCTCCAGCCGCGACATCCGAGCCGAGATCACGGTGCCGGTCGAGGGCACCCCGGCCGCGGTGCCGTTGCGGATGTCGTCCACGTTGGCCGAGGTGTTCGCCGACCCGGCCGCGCGGCAACGGTTGCAGACGCTGCTGGCGCAAGTGATGCCGGCCGGTGTGCCGGACGAGGCGGCCGGCTTCGGTGCGGTGGCCGCGATGGCGGCCGGCATCCCGCTCGACCGGCTGGCGGGCTTCAGCGGCGGCGCGATCACCCGCGAGCAGCTGCGCCAGGTGATCGAGGACCGGTAGCCCGGTACGACGCGCTCGATCGCTCGTCGGCATCGCGGCGTGATCGGCATACTCGCCCAGGTAGTGGCGTACGCCACCTCATAGACTGGTCAGTCGTCTCGGGCCCCCGACTCTAGGAGTATGTAGTGCTGCGCACCCGCACCGCCGGTTCGTTGCGTGCCGCCGACGCCGGTCAGACGGTGACGCTGGCCGGTTGGGTGGCGCGTCGTCGCGACCACGGCGGCGTCATCTTCATCGACCTGCGCGACGCCTACGGGGTCGCGCAGGTGGTGTTCCGGGCCGCCGATGTGCTCGACCAGGCGCACCGGTTGCGCGCCGAGTTCTGCGTCGCGGTCACCGGTGTGGTCGAGATCCGCCCGGAGGGCAACGCCAACCCGGACATCGCCACCGGCGAGATCGAGGTGAACGCCACCAGCCTGACCGTGCTGTCGGAAAGCGCTCCGCTGCCGTTCCAGCTCGACGAGACCGCAGGCGAGGAAGCCCGACTCAAGTACCGCTACCTGGACCTGCGCCGGGAAGGCCCGGGCCGGGCGCTGCGGCTGCGCTCCCAGGTCAACGCGGCCGCCCGCCGGGTGCTGGCCGAACACGACTTCGTCGAGATCGAGACCCCGACGCTGACCCGCTCCACCCCGGAAGGCGCGCGCGACTTCCTGGTGCCGGCCCGGCTGCAGCCCGGCTCGTTCTACGCGCTGCCGCAGAGCCCGCAGCTGTTCAAGCAGCTGCTCATGGTCGCCGGTATGGAGCGCTACTACCAGATCGCGCGTTGCTACCGCGACGAGGACTTCCGCGCAGACCGTCAGCCCGAGTTCACCCAGCTGGACATGGAGATGAGCTTCGTCGACGCCGACGACGTCATCGCGGTATCCGAGCAGGTGCTCAAGGCACTGTGGGCGTTGATCGGTTATGACCTGCCGACCCCGCTGCCGCGGATCAGCTACGCCGAGGCCATGCGTCGGTTCGGCACCGACAAGCCGGATCTGCGGTTCGGCGTCGAACTGGTGGAGTGCACCGAATACTTCGCCGATACCCCGTTTCGGGTTTTCCAGGCGCCCTACGTCGGTGCGGTGGTGATGCCCGGAGGTGCGTCGCAGCCGCGGCGCACGTTGGACGGTTGGCAGGAGTTCGCCAAGCAGCGCGGTCACAAGGGCCTGGCCTACGTGCTGGTCGGCGAGGACGGCACCCTGGGCGGACCGGTGGCCAAGAACCTCTCCGACGCCGAACGCGACGGGTTGGCCGCACACGTCGGCGCGCAGCCCGGGGACTGCGTGTTCTTTGCGGCCGGGCCGGCCAAGTCGGCGCGCGCGCTGCTGGGCGCCACCCGCGGCGAGATCGCCAAGCGGCTCGACCTGATCGACCCGGATGCGTGGGCGCTGACCTGGGTGGTGGACTGGCCGCTGTTCGAGGCAGCCGAGGACGCCACCGCCTCCGGTGACGTCGCCGTCGGCTCCGGGGCCTGGACCGCGGTGCACCACGCCTTCACCGCGCCGCAACCGCAATCCGAGGCCACCTTCGACACCGATCCGGGTAGCGCGCTGGCCAACGCCTACGACATCGTTTGCAACGGCAACGAGATCGGCGGCGGGTCGATCCGTATCCATCGCCGCGACATGCAGGAACGGGTGTTCGCGATGATGGGCATCGGCGCCGCGGAAGCCCAGGACAAGTTCGGATTCCTGTTGGATGCGTTCAGCTTTGGCGCACCGCCGCACGGTGGGATCGCGTTCGGTTGGGACCGCATCACAGCGCTGCTGGCCGGCGAGGACTCGATCCGCGAGGTGATCGCGTTCCCCAAGACCGGCGGCGGTGTGGACCCGCTGACCGATGCGCCCGCCCCGATCACCGCCCAGCAGCGCAGGGAAGCCGGGATCGACGCCAAACCCGAGGAGTGATTTCGGTGCGTTTGGGGGCGCGCAGCGCACCCAAACGCACCGAAATCACTGCAGGAAGCGGGCCAGTTCCGCGCGGATCGGGGCTCCCGAGACCACCAGGTCGACCATGGTCACCGACAGGTGGGTGTGCCCGCGGGCGGGCAGGTGCTCGACCGGAACCCCGGCGTCGGCCAGCGCCTTGGCGTAGGCATCGCCCTCGTCGCGCAGCGGATCGAACTCGGCGGTGACGACGATCGCGGGTGGCAGCCCGGACAGGTCGGCGCGCAGCGGCGCCAACCACGGATCGTCGGCGTCGGTCGGGTCCGCGTAATGCGCGTGGAACCATGCCATCAGTGCCGAGGTCAATCCGTAGCCTTCGGCGTTCTCTCGGTGCGACGGGTATTCGCGGGTGTCGGTGACCGGACACAGCAGCGCCTGCCGCTGGATCGACGGGCCGTTTTCGTCGCGAGCGCGTTGACACAGCACGGTCGCGATGTTGGCGCCGGCACTCCACCCGGCCAGCGCCAGCCGTCCCGGGATACCCCCGAGCGCACCGGCGTTGCCGGCCACCCACTGCAGGGCGGCCCAACCGTCGTCGATCGCGGCCGGGAAGCGGTGCTCCGGGGCGTGCCGGTAGTCCGCCGAGATGATCAGCGCGCCGGTGCGCACACACAGATCCCGGCACAGCGGGTCGTCGGTGCTGGTGTTCCCCAAAACCCAACCGCCACCGTGGAAGTAGACGATGACCGGATGCGGTCCCGGCGTGGCGGGACGGTACAACCGGTAGGCCAGCTCGCCGGCCGGGCCGGGCAGGGTGCCGTCCACGACCTCGCCTACGTCCGGTCCGGGCGGCATTTCCGCCACGCTCAGCATCCACATCTCGCGGGCCGCGTCGACCGGTAGCGACTCGAATGCCGGCGGGTTCAACTCCGCGAGTTGTTCGAGCACCATCTGTACATCGGGTTGCAGTTGGCGCACCACTCCGTCGTGGCAGCTGCTGGCGTCCGGTCCGGTCAACCGGAAACCCAGATAGTCCCGGTTCGCCACTTCCTGGCAGACCCGGTGATAGAAATCGACTCCCGCGGCATATGGCATGAACACCCGCGGCTTACCGGGCACGTTGGCACCCATGTACCACGAATTCGCCTGGGGGAACAGGGTGATCGCCGCGGCGTCGGCGACGTGTTGCATCCAGCCCGCCTCGGCGGTCTCGGTGGCCTCGACGGTGTCGAATCCGTGCGAGCGCAGATACGCCAAGGTGTCGGCGACGAAGTCGACGTGCTCTTCGATCGACACCGCCATGTTGGACAGCACCGAAGGGCTGCCCGGCCCGGTGATCAGGAACAGGTTGGGGAAACCGGCCGTGGTGAGCCCGAGATAGGTCGATGGGCCGGGCGCCCACTTGGATTTCAGGCGAGCTCCGGCCCGGCCCGCGATGTCGATCGCATTGATCGCGCCGGTCATCGCGTCGAAGCCGGTGGCGAACACGATGGCATCGAATTCGAAGGATTGCGTCGCGGTGTCGATTCCGGTCTCGGTGATGCCCAGCAACGGATTCTGCTGCAGATCGACGAGTCGGACATTGGGCCGGTTGTAGGTGGCGAAGTAGTCGGTGTCCAGACACAAGCGCTTGGCGCCCACCGGATAGCTGGTGGGGCACAGCTTTTCGGCTGTCTGCGGGTCGTGCACGGCCGCGCGGATCTTGCTGCGGACGAACTCGGCGAACGCGTCGTTGGCATCCGGGTTGCTCATCAGGTCGGCGAACAGGTTCCAGGTGTCGAGCAGTTCGCCGGTCTGCCAGGCCTGCTCGTAGCGGGCTGCCCGGTCGTCGTCCGACACCGCGAACGTCAGTGTCTGAGAGCGCTCCATCGGCGCACCGCCGAACGATTCCCGAGCCGCCCGCCGATAGCCGCTCTCGTCGGTGGACACCGTGGCCAACCGCTCGGCCGGCACCGGGCCGTTGTGCGCCGGCAGCGAGAAGCACGGCGTGCGCTGGAACACCGTGAGTTCGCGAGCCTGCGCGGCGATCAGCGGGATGGACTGGATACCCGAGGAGCCGGTGCCGATCACCGCGACCCGTTGTCCGGTGAAGTCGACGGGTCGATGCGGCCACCGATTGGTGTAGTAGGTGGCACCGGTGAACCGCTCGACGCCGTCGATGTCGGGTTCCTTGGGGACCGACAACACCCCGGTCCCGAGCACCAGATAACGGCAGCTGACGTCGTCGCCGCGGTCGGTGCGCACCTGCCAACGTCGCGCGGTCTCGTCCCAGTGCGCCGCTGTCACCCGGGTGCCGAACTGCACGTCGCGGCGCAGGTCGAACTTGTCCGCGACATGCTCGAGATAGCGCAGGATTTCCGGCTGGGTGGCGTACTTCTCCGACCAGGACCAGTCCTGCTGCCAGTCCGGATCGAAGCTGTACATGTAGTCCAGGCTCGGAATGTCCACTCGGGCACCGGGATAGCGATTCCAGTACCAGGTGCCGCCGACGTCGTCGCCGGCTTCGAAGACCTGGATCGACATGCCCAGGCCGCGCAACCGGTGGATTGCGTAGAGTCCGGCGAAGCCGGCGCCGACGATCACTGCGTCCAGGTGTCGTTCGTCCATCACTGCCCCCACGGCCTTGGCTGAGCACAGTATGCGCCGCCGAGAGTCAGCACCGAGGCGATTCGGAGCACCATGGAGTGGTCGGACCTGTGGGTTGCCGACTGCTCGCGGTACGGTCAGCGCGGGACCATCGAGGTGTCCGGACAGCAGAACAAGTCGGGCCGGAGTGGAGGAGAGACGAGGTGTCGGTGCCGCTGCCAAGCTGGGGACTCGATGCCGCGGCTGCCGGCACCGAGCCTGACCTGCTGGCCGGTTACCGCGCAGCGCGCGGTCAAGAACCCCTGTTCGAGCCGGACGAACCGGCTGAAGACGGCTACGACGAGCTCTTCGACCCATCCGGCGAGCTGCGCCCGGCCTGGCGGGAGCTGGCCGAGGTGGTCAGCGCGCGCGGGTCCGCCGGTCTGAGCCAGTTGCGCGCCGACGTGGCCACCCTGGTGGACGCCGAGGGCATCAGCTACACCCGGGTGCAGGCCGACGCGGACGCGCCTGCCCAGTTGAGCGCAGGCCCGCAGCAGTGGCAACTCGACGGCATCCCGCTGCTGGTGTGCTCGTCGGACTGGGACGCCCTGCAATCCGGGCTGCTGCAACGTTCCCGACTGCTCGATGCGGTACTCGCCGACCTGTACGGCGACCAGCGGTGCCTGACCAGCGGCGCGATCCCGGCCCAGTTGGTGTTCGCCCATCCCGGCTATCTGAGGGCCGCGCGCGGCATCGCGCTGCCCGGACCGCACCAACTGTTCCTGCACGGCTGCGATGTCAGCCGCTCGAGCGCCGGCGGGTTCGTGGTGAACGCCGACTGGACCCAGGCGCCCTCGGGCGCCGGTTACGCGCTGGCCGACCGGCGGGTGGTCGCGCACGCGGTCCCGGAACTCTACGAGCGGCTGGCGCCACGCGCGACGTCCCCGTTCGCCCAGGCGCTGCGGCTGGCTTTGATCGAGGCGGCGCCGGAGGCGGCCGAGGACCCGATGGTGGTGGTGCTCAGCCCCGGTATGCACTCCGAAACCGCCTTCGACCAAGCCTATTTGGCATCCGCACTGGGTTTCCCGCTGGTGGAGAGCACAGATCTGGTGGTTCGCGACGGCAGGTTGTGGATGAGATCTTTGGGCACCCTCGAACGCGTCGACGTGGTGCTGCGCCGGGTGGACGCGGCGTACGCCGACCCACTGGACCTGCGGGCTGATTCGCAACTCGGTGTGGTGGGCCTGGTCGAGGCGCAGCGGCGGGGCACGGTGTCGGTGGTCAACACCTTGGGGTCGGGAATCCTGGAAAGCCCCGCCATCGCCCGGTTTCTGCCCGAACTGGCGAAAACCCTGCTGGGCGAGACGCCGCTGCTGGGAAGCGCACCGAGCTACTGGGCCGGCATCGGCGTCGAGCGCTCGCATCTGCTGGCCAATCTGGACTCGCTGCTGATCAAGTCGGCATCGGGTGGCCCGACCATCGTGGGTGCCACCCTGTCGTCGGCGCAGCGGGCAGCTCTGGCCGACCGGATCACCGCCGAACCGTGGCGCTGGATCGGGCAGGAGCCACCGGAGTTCTCTTCCGCGCCAAGTGCATACGCCCCGAACGGGCTGGCCCCGCACAGCGTGGGTATGCGTCTGTTCTCGGTGGCACAGCGTGGCGGCTACGCGCCGATGATCGGTGGGCTCGGTTACGTGGTGGCTCCCGGCGCTGCTGCCTTCGCCCTCGAGACCGTTGCCGCCAAAGATGTTTGGGTGCTACCGGCGGCGCGCACCGGAACCGAGGAAGCCGTCACGGTGCCGTCGGTGGAGTTGCCCACCGAAACCGCGGCCGGCCCGGGCCTGGTCAGTTCGCCCCGGGTGCTGGCCGACCTGTTCTGGACCGGACGCTACTCCGAGCGGGCCGAGGCCACCGCGCGGTTGTTGACCGTGACCCGGCAGCGTTACCACGAATTCCGCAAACGACAGGATCACGACGCCAGCGAATGCGTCCCTGTTTTGTTGACGGCGCTGGGTTCGATCACCGGCTCCGACATCGGCGGCGGGGACCGCGCCGAGCTGATCGCGATCGCCCCGACCACGTTGTGGTCGTTGACCTTCGACCGGATGCGGGACGGTTCGCTGGCGCAGTCGGTGGAGCGGCTCGGGTCGGCGGCGCGCGGCGTGCGCGACCAGATGTCCAACGACACCTGGATGGTGCTGGCCGGTGTGGACCGTGCGGTGCTGCACACCTTGGTCACCGCGATGCCACCGGACACCCAACTGCGCGGCGAACCGGAGATGGCGCACGCGCATGCCCGCACCCTGGCCGGGATGCTCGCGCTGTCCGGGGTGTTGGCCGAATCGACCGTGCAGGATGCCGGCTGGACCATGATGGACATCGGCAAGCGGATCGAACGCGGCGTGGGGTTGGCGGCGCTGCTGCGGTCCACCATGTGCGAACGGCGCAGCCCGGAAGCCCAGCGCGCGATCACCGAATCGGTGCTGGTGGTCTCGGAGTCCGCGGTGATCTACCGGCGACGCAACCTGGGCAAGATCAGTGTGGCCGCGGTGGCCGAACTGCTGCTGTTCGACGCCCAGAACCCGCGCTCGCTGGTCTATCAACTCGAGCGGCTGCGGGCCGGTCTGCGCAGCTTGCCGGTGGTGGCCGGTTCGTCGCGCGGTGAGCGGGTGGTCGACGAGGTGATGACCAGATTGCGCCGGCTGGACCCGGCCGAACTCGACGTCGTCGACGACGACGGCGTGCGCCGGCAGTTGGCCGGTCTGCTCGACGGCGTGTGCGCCGGTCTGCAGGAACTCTCCGGTGTGCTCACCGCGGCTCAGTTGAGCCTGCCGCGGCGCACCCGGCCGCTGTGGGGCGGCGAGCAACGGCGCCGGCTGCCATGACCGCTGACGCGCCCGAACCGGCCGGGTCGCCGACCCGCCGGCGCTATGCGATCACTCACCGGACCGTGTACCGCTACTCCGACGTGGTGGCCAGTTCCTACGGCCGCGGGTTCCTGACGCCGCGAGACTCGGACCGGCAGCGCTGTCTGGCCTTCGGGCTGGACATCGACCCCGAACCCGCCGATCGGTCCACCAGCCGGGACGGTTACGGCAACCTCAGCTCCTACTTCCACGTCACCGAGAAGCACCGCACGCTGACCGTGACCAGCCGGGCGGTGGTCGAGGTCGATCCGCCGCCGGCCGAATTGTACGGCGCGGGTTCGGCTCTCGCGCCGTGGGAGATTTCCCGTCCGGTCGGCCTGGACGGTGCCCTGGCCACCGAGTTCATCCTGGATCTGGTGCCACCGGAGATCACCGACGAGGTCCGGGACTATGCCGCACCGAGTTTCGCGCCGGGTCGTCCGCTGATCGAAGTGCTCGCCGACCTGAACACCCGAATCTTCACCGACTTCACCTACCGGTCCGGGTCGACGACGGTGTCGACCGGCGTTGCCGAGGTGTTGGCGGCGCGCGAAGGGGTGTGCCAGGACTTCGCCCGGCTGGCGATCGCATGTCTGCGGGCCAACGGTCTGGCCGCCAGTTATGTGTCCGGCTACCTGGCCACCGATCCGCCACCCGGACGCGAACGTATGATCGGTGCCGATGCCACCCATGCCTGGGCGGCGGTGTGGACGCCACAGAATCAGTGGCTGGGCCTGGACCCCACCAATGAACAGATGATCGATGAACGGTATGTGGTGGTGAGCTGGGGCCGGGACTACGCCGACGTGCCCCCGCTGCGCGGCGTCATCTACACCGACTCCGAGCAGAGTGAGGTCGACGTGTCGGTGGACGTGGCGCCCTGCGACGAGGTGGTGCTCGATGCGTGATTTCCGCTGCCCCGAGTGCGGCCAGCACCTGACCTTCGAGAACTCGCTGTGCTTGGCGTGCGGCAGCGCGGTGGGCTTCTCGCTGCCGGATATGGCGATGCTGGTGATCGCCGCGGGCGCCGAGGGCGGGCACGGTGGGGCGGTGGACGCCAGCGAGTACCGGCTGTGCGCGAATCTGCACTTGGCCGAATGCAACTGGTTGGTCCGGGTGGACCCCGCCCACCCGCAGGACGCGCCACTGTGTGTGTCCTGCGCGTTGACCCGGACTCGGCCGCACGACGGCGACACCGAGATGCTGCGCGCCTTTGCGGTCGCCGAGCACGCCAAGCGCAGGCTGATCGCCGAGCTGACCGAGTTGAACCTGCCGATCGTTGGCCGCGATCAGGATCCGCAGTACGGGCTGGCCTTCGACTTGCTGTCCAGCCGGGACGAAGCGGTCTTCACCGGCCACCAGAACGGCGTGATCACACTGGATCTCGCCGAAGGCGACGACGTGCACCGGGAGCGGTTGCGGATCGAGATGGACGAACCGTACCGCACCCTGCTGGGTCACTTCCGCCACGAGATCGGTCACTATTACTACTACCGGCTGGTCGACCCGTCGCCGGAGTACCGGAGTCGGTTCCAGGAGCTTTTCGGCGACCCGGACGCCGACTATCAGGAGGCACTGGACCGGCACTACCAGCAGGGGCCCCCGCCGGGCTGGACCCAAGACCACGTGTCGTCGTATGCCACCATGCATCCGGCCGAGGATTGGGCCGAGACGTTTGCGCACTACCTGCACATCCGCGACACGCTGGACACCGCGGCCGCCTTCGGCTTCGCGCCCGCGGGTGCCGCCTTCGTGCAGAAACGGCTGGGCCCCAGCGGTTTCGACGGCCTGATCGAGCTGTGGCTGCCGCTGGCCTGGGCCCTGAACATGGTGAACCGCTCGATGGGCAAGGACGACCTGTATCCGTTCGTGCTGCCGGGACCGGTGCTGACCAAGATGCGCTTCATCCACACCGTGGTCAGCGAGCAGTCCTCCGACGGTCGGGTCTGATCCGCGCCGGGTGTGCCGACGCCACGATTTGGTCACGAGCCGGTGCGGCGTCCCGGGCCGGGGCGGCGCGCGGCCTACCATCGCCGGCGTGACCGACCGCTATGGCAATGACGTACTGTCCCGAAACCCGCATCAGCGCACCAAGGTTCGTGCCACCGAGGTGCCGGTCGAGATCGGCATGGTGGTCGAGGACCACGAAAGTGGATTCGTCGGCGCGGTGGTCCGGGTCGACTACGGCCGGATGGACCTCGAGGACCGCAACGGCCGGACCCGCGGTTTTCCGGTGGGGCCGGGCTACCTGATCGACGGGGCGCCGGTGATCTTGACCGCGCCGCGCAAGGCCGCACCGGTGGCACCCACTCGTACCGCATCCGGTTCGGTGGCCGTACCCGGCGCCCGGGCCCGGGTGGCGCGCGGCAGCCGCATCTACGTCGAAGGCCGACACGATGCCGAACTCGTCGAGCAGGTCTGGGGTGCGGACTTGAGGCTGGAGGGAGTGGTCGTCGAATACCTCGGCGGCGTCGACGACCTGCCCGGCATCGTCACCGACTTCGGGCCGGGACCGGGCCGCCGGCTCGGGGTGCTGGTCGATCACCTGGTGACCGGCTCCAAGGAATCGCGCATCGCAGAGCAGGTCAGCCGCAGCCGCGCCGGGGCACACACGTTGGTGGTCGGGCATCCCTACGTCGACATCTGGGCCGCGGTCAAACCGCAACGACTGGGTCTGCGGGCCTGGCCGAAGATCCCGCGACACATCGAGTGGAAGCACGGCGTGTGCCAGGCCCTGGGCTGGCCGCATCAAAACCAGGCGGACATCGCGCGGGCCTGGCAGCAGATCCGGTCGCGGGTGCGGGACTGGAACGACCTCGAGCCCGCGTTGATCGGGCGGGTCGAGGAACTGATCGACTTCGTCACCGCACCCGAGGCGCCCTAGCTTCCAGAGGTTACGAGCAGATGCTGGGCCGACCGGCCAGGTAGTCGCACTGCATCGGGAAGCGGTTGTCCACCGGCGGATCCAGCGGTCCGATGAACGACAGCGTGAACGGCTCCTTGGTCATGCCCGGCTGCAGACCGCAGCCCTCGCCCCAGATCGAGCTGTGCGTGCCGGTCAGCGACACCTCGGAAAACGCGTAGCTGTCGGTGGTCTCCAAGTAGCCGCCGCCCGGGCATTCCTTGCCTTCGGCGTTCTTGATCGTGATGGTCCACAGCCCGTCGATCAGCTTGCCGCGGTTGCTGAAGTTGATCAACCGTTCGTCGCGGGTCAGCCGCGACGGCGTCTTGCTGGACCAGTTGACCGTGCAGCCCTGGGCCTGGATGGTCGGGTCGGTGTAGTCGGACTGGATGCGGGTGCCGCTGGCCTGCGAACACAGACTCTGCAGCTCCCAGGTGGCGCTGGGCAGCCCGGCCTGCGAAAACGTGTAGTAGCCGTCGGCCGGCGGGTTGATCGCGCCGGCCGGTGCTGCGGTGCCGGCGGCAACCACAGCGGCCCCGACACACACCAGGCCGAGGCGGTGCAGCTTGGTCATCTCGAAACCCCTTGCCAGACGTCAGCGGGCGAAAACTCGATAGAGAAGGTCTATCACCCCAGCGCAGCTACGTCACGCAGCCGGCGCAGCAGGTCAACACCGCACGCCCGGATCCGAGCCGGGAGTCTGCGAATTCGCCGGTGCAGCTATGGACGGTACCGGCAGCAGGTGACACCATGCTGCAGTGAGCAATCCAGCATCCGAGCCGCAGCCGGGCTACCAGCCGCCGCCGTCCGGCTACGAGCCGCAGCCGTCGGGCTACGAGCCACAGCCGGGCTACCAACCGCCGGGCTATCAACCGCCGCCGCCGGGATACCAGCAGGCCCCACCGGGATATCCGCAGCCGGCCGCGCCCGGCTATCCGCCGTCCGGGGGATCGCCTTATCCGCAACCGGGGGCACCGTTCGGCGTCGATCCCTGGGGGCGTCCCCTCTCGGACAAGAGCAAGCTGGTGGCCGGGCTGCTGCAGCTGTTCCTGGGCTCGCTGGGCATCGGCCGGTTCTATCTGGGCTACACCGGAATCGGCATCGCGCAGATCGCGATCACGGTGGTGACCCTGGGCACCCTGGGCTGGATCTGGCCACTGATCGACGCGATCTTGATCCTGACCGGCAAGCTCCCCGACGCGCAGGGACGCACGCTGCGAGACTGACCGGCGCCGACGCGCGCTGGTGGGCGCGGCCCGCACCGACGCGTTCTGCTGCGCCGGTTTGGTTAGCCTGAGGCCATGTCCGACGGCTTGTTCGACGTTCCCGGCGCGACCGACGTCCCGCAGCCGGGTTCCTCGGGTCTGCCGGCGGCCGGACCGTCGTCGCCGCTGGCGGTCCGGATGCGCCCGGCCACCCTCGACGAAGTGGTCGGCCAGGATCACCTGCTGCGGCCCGGCTCGCCGCTGCGACGTCTGGTCGACGGCTCCGGTGCGGCCTCGGTGATCCTCTACGGACCGCCCGGCACCGGGAAGACCACCCTGGCGTCGCTGATCTCGCAGGCCACCGGTCGCCGCTTCGAGGCGCTCTCGGCGCTGTCGGCCGGCGTCAAGGACGTCCGTGCGGTGATTGACGTCGCGCGCCGCGCCGCCATCGCCGGTGAGCAGACCGTGCTGTTCATCGACGAGGTGCACCGCTTCTCCAAGACGCAGCAGGACGCCCTGCTGGCCGCGGTCGAGAACCGGGTGGTGCTGTTGGTGGCCGCCACCACCGAGAACCCGTCGTTCTCGGTGGTCGCACCGCTGCTGTCGCGGTCGCTGATCCTGCAGTTGCAGCCGCTCAGCGCCGACGGCATCCGCACCGTCATCGAACGTGCGATCACCGACCCGCGCGGGCTGGCCGGCAAGGTCGAGGTGGAATCCGATGCCCTCGACCTGCTGGTGGCGTTGTCGGCGGGGGATGCCCGGCGTGCCCTGACCGCACTTGAGGTGGCTTCCGAAACGGCCTCGGGAACACCGGCGGATGCCACCCTGGTGACCGTCGACGTGGTCGAACAGTCGCTGGACCAGGCCGCGGTGCGCTACGACCGCGACGGCGACCAGCACTACGACGTGGTCAGCGCGTTCATCAAGTCGGTGCGTGGCTCCGACGTCGACGCAGCCCTGCACTACCTGGCCCGGATGCTGACCGCGGGGGAGGACCCGCGGTTCGTGGCGCGCCGGCTGATGATCCTGGCCAGCGAAGACATCGGGATGGCCGACCCCACCGCGCTGCTGACCGCGGTGGCCGCCGCGCAGACCGTCGCACTGATCGGGATGCCGGAAGCCCAACTCACGCTCGCGCACGCCACCGTGCACCTGGCCACCGCACCCAAGTCGAACGCGGTCACCACCGCACTGGGCGCGGCGATGGCCGATATCAAGGCCGGCAAGGCCGGGATGGTGCCCGCCCACCTGCGCGACGGGCACTACTCGGGGGCGGCTGCCCTGGGCAATGCCCAGGGGTACCGCTACGCCCACGACGATCCCGACGGCGTGGTGCCGCAACAGTATCCGCCCGATGAACTGGTCGGCACCGACTACTACCGGCCGACCACGCACGGCGCCGAGCGGGAGATCACCGCTCGGCTGGCCAAACTGCGGGCCATCGTGCGCCGGTCCGGCCGGTAGCCTCGGCCAGCGTCGCTCAGCGGTCCTCGCTCAGCGGTTCAGCAGCCCGCTGCGCCGGCGACCCATCAGGGCGGCGACCAGGGCGACACCACCGATGGCGACGATGAGCTGAACCAGCAACTCCAGCCAATCCACCCCGCCGGTGGCCGTCGGCACACCCATGGCCCGCGCCAGCGCGGTGCCCAGGAACGCCGACACGATGCCCACCAAAACCGTCAGCAATACGCCGATGGGCTGCTTGCCGGGGAGCACGAGGCGGGCGAGCACGCCCACGAGTGCGCCGATCAGGATGGCGCTGATAACTCCGGTGATGGTCATTGCCTGCTCCTTCGACGTGCCGGTGTGTGCGACCTGAAATACCCGGCGGACCAGCGGCACAAACGTAGGCTGGCGATGTGCACAGCGAGGCCTTCGACGTCGACACCTCCACCCGGCGCATCCTCGACCTGACCGATCGGGTCCGACGGTTCTGCGCCGCGCGCGGGGACGGATTGTGCAACGTGTTCGCCCCGCATGCCACGGCCGGCGTCGCGATCATCGAGACCGGTGCCGGCTCGGATGACGACCTGGTGGCCGCCCTGGAGCGGCTGCTGCCGCGCGACGATCGTTATCGGCACGCGCACGGATCTCCCGGTCACGGCGCCGACCATGTGCTGCCGGGCATCGTCGCGCCGTCGATCACCGTGCCGGTGCTCGGCGGTACACCTGCGCTGGGCACCTGGCAGAGCGTGGTACTGGTCGACCTGAACAGGGACAACCCGCAGCGCACGGTGCGATTGAGCTTCTTGGGCGGCTGATGCGGGCCGCTCGCGGCGACCGGTAGTGTTAAGCGGTTGAAAGTGTGGCGCGGCAGTGCGCGCACGGCCGGCGAAACTCCTCCAGCGAACCAGGAAGTCAAGCAAGTGCAGACACACGAGATCAGGAAACGGTTCCTCGATCATTTCGTGACCGCAGGCCACACCGAAGTGCCCAGCGCCTCGGTGATCCTCGACGATCCCAACCTGCTGTTCGTCAACGCGGGCATGGTGCAGTTCGTACCGTTCTTCCTCGGTCAACGCACCCCGCCGTACGCCACCGCGACGAGCGTGCAGAAGTGCATCCGCACCCCGGACATCGACGAGGTGGGCATCACCACCCGGCACAACACCTTCTTCCAGATGGCCGGCAACTTCAGCTTCGGCGACTACTTCAAACGCGGCGCCATCGAGTTGGCGTGGTCGCTGCTGACCAACCCGGTCGACGAGGGCGGCTACGGCTTCGACCCGGAACGCTTGTGGGCCACCGTCTTCTACGACGACGACGAGGCCATCGAACTGTGGCAGGAGATCGCCGGGCTGCCGCCCGAGCGGATCCAGCGCCGCGGCATGGCCGACAACTACTGGTCGATGGGCATCCCCGGACCGTGCGGGCCGTGCTCGGAGATCTACTACGACCGCGGCCCGGAATACGGTGTCGAGGGCGGCCCGGTGGCCAACGAGGACCGCTACATCGAGATCTGGAATCTCGTGTTCATGCAGAACGAGCGCGGCGAAGGCACCTCCAAGGACGACTTCGAGATCCTCGGGCCGCTGCCGCGCAAGAACATCGACACCGGCATGGGCGTGGAACGCATCGCGTGCCTGCTGCAGGGCGTGGACAACGTCTACGAGACCGACCTGGTGCGTCCGGCGATCGACGTGGTCGCCGCCCGCGCCCCGCGCGGCTACGGGCAGGGCAACCACGCCGACGACGTGCGCTACCGGATCATCGCCGACCATTCCCGCACCGCGGCGATCATCATCGGCGACGGGGTCACCCCGGGCAACGAAGGCCGCGGCTACGTGCTGCGCCGGCTGCTGCGCCGGATCATCCGGGCGGCCAAGCTGCTCGGTGTGGACGACCCGATCATGGCCGAACTGATGATCACGGTGCGCGACGCGATGGGCCCGTCGTACCCGGAACTGGTCAGCGACTTCGATCGGATCAACCGGATCGCGGTGGCCGAGGAGACCGCGTTCAACCGCACCCTGGCCGCGGGTTCCAAGCTGTTCGCCGACGCCGCGGCGGCCACCCGCTCGGCCGGTAAGAGCACACTGTCCGGTACCGATGCGTTCACGCTGCACGACACCTACGGCTTCCCGATCGACCTGACCCTGGAAATGGCCTCCGAGGCCGGCCTTTCGGTCGACGAACTCGGTTTCCGCGAGCTGATGGCCGAGCAGCGCCGCCGGGCCAAGGCCGATGCCGCAGCCCGCAAACACGCGCACGCCGACCTGAGCGCCTACCGCGAACTGGTCGACGCCGGGCCCACCGAGTACACCGGCTTCGACGAGTTGTCGTCGGAAGCCCGGATTCTGGGCATCTTCGTGGACGGCAAACGGGTGCCGGTGGTGTCGCATTCGGGTCGGCCCGAGGCCGGCCAGGACATCCCGGACCGGGTCGAGATCGTGCTGGACCGCACCCCGCTGTACGCCGAATCCGGCGGGCAGATCGCCGACGTCGGCAGCATCTCGGGTGCCGGCGGTACGGCCCGGGCCCAGGTGACCGACGTGCAGAAGATCGCCAAGACTTTGTTCGTGCACCGGATCAACGTCGAATCCGGTGAGTTCGTGGAGGGCGACACCGTGACCGCCGCGGTCGACCCGAGCTGGCGTCGCGGCGCCACCCAGGGCCACTCCGGCACCCACATGGTGCACGCTGCGCTGCGACAGGTGTTGGGCCCCAACGCTGTTCAGGCCGGCTCGCTGAACCGGCCGGGTTATCTGCGGTTCGACTTCAACTGGCAGGGCTCGCTCAGCGAAGAGCAACGCAGCGAAATCGAACTGGTCGCCAACGCGGCCGTGGAAGCCGACTACCAGGTCAACACCTTCCACACCAAGCTGGACCAGGCCAAGGCGATGGGTGCGATGGCACTGTTCGGCGAGGCCTACCCGGACGACGTGCGGGTGGTCGAGATCGGCGGACCGTTCTCGCTGGAGCTGTGCGGCGGCACCCACGTGGAAAGCTCGGCGCAGATCGGTCCGGTCACCATCCTGGGTGAGTCCTCGGTGGGCTCGGGCGTGCGGCGCGTCGAGGCCTACGTGGGCCTGGATTCGTTCAAGCACCTGGCCAAGGAACGCGCCCTGATGGCCGGGCTGGCGTCGTCACTCAAAGTCCCCTCCGACGAGGTGCCGGCCCGGGTGGCCAACCTGGTGGACCGACTCAAGTCCGCCGAGAAGGAACTCGAGCGGATGCGGCTGGCCTCGGCGCGCGCCGCGGCCACCAACGCGGCCGCCGGGGCCGAGACCGTCGGCAAGGTCCGGCTGGTGGCCCAGCGGATGTCGGGGGACATGAGCGCGGGTGACCTGCGCTCGCTGGTCGGCGACATCCGCGGCAGCTTCGGTTCCGAACCGGCCGTCGTCGCCCTGATCGCCCAAACCGACGGCGGCTCGGTGCCGTACGTGGTCGCCGTCAACGCCGGTGCCCAGGATCTGGGGCTGGGCGCCAACGATCTGGTCAAGGTGCTCGCCGCGGCGGTCGACGGCCGCGGCGGCGGCAAGGCCGACCTGGCCCAAGGCTCCGGCAAGAACGCCGGCGGCATCGAGGCGGCCCTGGCTGCGCTGCGGGCCGAAGTAGCCCGGAGCTAGCCGCGGTGGGCGCCGAGGAGCATCGGGTGCCGGACCGGCCCGGCACCGATGACCCGGGGCGGGGCCGCCGGCTGGGGATCGACGTCGGAACCGTGCGGATCGGGGTCGCGGTCAGTGACCCCGACGCGATCCTGGCCACGCCGGTCGAGACGGTGCGCCGGGAGCGCACCGGCAAGCACCTCAAGCGGCTGCGCACACTGGTCGGCGAGTACGACGTGGTCGAGGTGGTCGTCGGGTTGCCGCGCACGCTGGCCGACCGGGCCGGTGCCTCAGCCGCCGACGCCGTCGAGATGGCCGATGCGTTGGCCGCGCTGCTGCCCGGCATACCGGTGCGGATGGCCGACGAACGACTCACCACGGTGACCGCGCAACGAGCACTGCGCGACGCCGGGATCCGCGCCAAAGGCCAGCGCGCCGTGGTCGACCAAGCCGCCGCTGTCGCGATTCTGCAGGGCTGGCTCGAGCAGCGTCGTACAGTACTGAGCAGTTCATCTCCCGAAAGGCCGCATGACTGACCACGACGAGCGCGAACGCGCCCAACCGGTCGCCGTGGGACCCCCGCGTCGCAGGATGTCCCGGACGGCCCGAGCCCGCGCCGAACGGCAACGCCGTCGCCGCCGCTGGGTCGGGGTGTTCACCATCGGGTTGCTGTGCGCGGTGCTGTTCGCGCTGGTGTTCGTCGGCTCCAAGATCTGGCATTCGATGACCGGTTCGGCCTCGGACTTCGCCGGTGAGGGCACCGCCGACGTGGTGTTCGAGGTGCAGCCCGGCGACACCACCGCGGTGATCGCGCAGCGGCTGGCCGACGCCAACATCGTCGCCGAGGCCAAGACGTTCAAGGAAGCCGCTCGCGGCAACCAGGCCATCACCGACATCCAGTACGGGTTCTACCGGTTGCGCACCGAGATCCCGGCGCAGCGCGCGGTGGACCTGTTGACCGATCCGGAGTCCCGGGTGGGCAAGCTGACGATCCCGGAAGGCCGCCAACTCGACGACACCCGCGACGTGAAGACCGACGCCGTCACGGCCGGGGTATTCACCTTGATCTCCAACGCCAGCTGCGTCGAACTCGACGGCGAGCGCCGCTGCATCCCGGCAGCTGCGCTCAAGCAGGCCGCCGGCAGCGCCGATCTGGTGGCGCTGCAGGTGCCGGACTGGGCTTCGGCGCGGGTCGCCGAGATGGGGGCCGACCACCGCCGCATCGAGGGTTTGATCGCGGCCGGAACCTGGGACGTCAACCCGTCGGCGTCGCCCACCGATGTGTTGGCCTCGCTGATCGCTACCAGCAATGCGCACTACGGTCAGGTTGGTCTGCTCACCGCGGCGGCGAACAAGGGGATGTCGCCGTACGACGTCTTGGTGGTGGCCTCGCTGGTGCAGAAGGAATCCCATCCGCAGGACTTCGCCAAGGTGGCCCGGGTGATCTACAACCGGTTGGCTCAACCGCAGCAGCTGGAATTCGACTCCACCGTGAACTACGCCCTGGATCTGCAGGAGGTGGCGACCACCGACCAGGACCGGGCCACCGTCACGCCGTGGAACACCTACGCCTCACCCGGGTTGCCGGCCACGCCGATCGCCTCACCCGGTGATGACGCGCTGCGCGCCGCCGAGCATGCCGAGCCGGGGGACTGGCTGTACTTCGTCACGATCGACAACGACGGCACCACGGTGTTCACCCACGACTACCAGCAGCACCTGGCGAACATCGAAATCGCCCGCCGCAACGGTGTGCTCGACAGTGCACGCTGATCCCGGATCGGTGCACCGGGCCGGGGTGCTCGGGTCACCGATCGCGCATTCGAAGTCCCCGCAGTTGCACCTGGCGGCCTACCGGGCGCTGGGCCTGACCGATTGGACCTACGACCGGATCGAGTGCACGGCCGAGCAGCTGCCCGAACTGGTCGGCGGGTTCGGCCCGGAATGGGTGGGGCTGTCGGTGACCATGCCGAACAAGTTCGCCGCGCTGGCCTTCGCCGACGAGTGCACGCCGCGCGCCGAGCTGGTCGGCTCGGCCAACACGCTGGTGCGGACCGGCTCCGGCTGGCTGGCCGACAACACCGACGTCGACGGCATCACCGGCGCGATCGGCGCCGCAGCCGGCCGCGCCGTGGTGCTCGGCGCCGGCGGCACCGCGCCGGCCGCACTGGTCGGACTGGCCGAGTTGGGGGTGCAGGATCTGACGGTGGCCGCGCGCAACCCCGACCGGGCCGCCGAATTGGTGGCGGTGGCCGAGCGGATCGGGTTGGTCGCGCGGCACTGCCCGCTGGAAACCGACGCCCTGCATGCGGCGGTGAGTCGGGCCGCGGTGGTGGTCAGCACGCTGCCGGCCGACGTGGCCGCCCAGCACGCGCAAGCCGTCGCCGCCGCACCGGTGCTGCTGGACGCGATCTACGACCCATGGCCCACCGCACTGGCCCGCGCGGTCGACGCGGCCGGCGGCACCGTGATCAGTGGTCTGCAGATGCTGCTGCACCAGGCCTACACCCAGGTCGAACTGTTCACAGGCCGGCCGGCTCCGCGCACACAGATGGCGGCTGCCCTGGCCTAGCCTGCCGGGCATGCGGATTGCGCTGGCGGTGGCGGCGGCCGGGCTGATCGGTGCCTGGCTGCTGGCCCTGACCGTCTGCGACCTGTGCGAGCACCGACTGCCCAACGTCTTGACCATCCCGGGCGCCGGCGCGGTGCTCGTCGGGGCGGCGCTGACCGGCCGCGGGCCGGCGGCGCTGACCGGAGCCGGGCTGCTGGCCGGGTGCTATCTGCTGGTGCATCTGATCGCGCCGGCCGGGATGGGAGCCGGCGACGTCAAACTCGCGGTCGGCCTGGGCGCACTGACCGGTGCGTTCGGGGCGCCCAGCTGGATGCTGGCCGCGCTGGGCGCACCGGTGCTGACTGCGGTCGCCGGCCTGTGCCGGCGACGACGGGTGCTGCCGCACGGCCCGGCGATGTGCGCCGCGAGCGCGACGGCGGTGCTGTTGGCGCTGTGATCGGCGCCGGTGGATTTAGCTCACGAACGCGCACGTGGGAAGATGGGACGCGTGTTGCGATGGACCACCGCAGGTGAATCTCACGGCCGCGCATTGGTGGCCGTGGTCGAAGGCATGGTCGCCGGCGTCCGCGTCACCTCCGAAGACATCGGTGCCCAGTTGGCCCGGCGCCGACTCGGCTACGGCCGCGGCGCGCGGATGAAGTTCGAGCAGGACCAGGTGAGCATGCTCGGCGGGGTTCGGCACGGCCAGACCCTGGGCGGCCCGATCGCCATCGAGATCGGCAACACCGAGTGGCCCAAGTGGGAAACCGTGATGTCGCCGGACCCGGTGGACGAGGCTGCCCTGGACGTGGCGCGGAATGCGCCGCTGACCCGGCCGCGGCCCGGACACGCCGACTACGCCGGCATGCTCAAGTACGGGTTCGACGACGCCCGCCCGGTGCTCGAGCGGGCCAGTGCCCGCGAGACCGCGGCCCGAGTGGCCGCCGGCACCATCGCGCGGCAGTTCCTGCGTCAAGCGCTCGGTGTCGAGGTGCTCTCACACGTCATCTCGATCGGGCCCTCGGAACCCTACGTCGGTCCGGTCCCGCAGATCGGTGACCTGGATGGCATCGACGCCAGCCCGGTACGCGCGTTCGACGCCGCGGCCGAGGCCTCGATGATCGCCGAGATCGAGGCCGCCAAACGCGACGGCGACACCCTCGGCGGTGTGGTCGAGGTGGTCGTCCACGGCCTGCCGATCGGATTGGGTTCGTTCACCAGCGGCGACAACCGGTTGGACGCCCAACTGGCCGGAGCCCTGATGGGCATCCAGGCGATCAAGGGCGTCGAGGTGGGTGACGGCTTCGAGACCGCGCGTCGGCGCGGCAGCCAGGCGCACGACGAGATCTACCCCGGCCCGGACGGCGTGGTGCGCTCCACCAACCGCGCCGGCGGTCTGGAAGGCGGCATGACCAACGGGCAGCCGCTGCGGGTGCGCGCAGCCATGAAGCCGATCTCGACGGTGCCGCGCGCGCTGGCCACCGTCGACATGGCCACCGGCGATGAGGCCGTCGCGATTCACCAGCGCTCCGATGTGTGCGCGGTGCCCGCCGCAGGTGTGGTCGCCGAGACCATGGTGGCGCTGGTGGTGGCCCGCGCCGCGCTGGCCAAGTTCGGCGGCGATTCACTCGCCGAGACCCGCCGCAACATCGACGGCTACCTGGCCGAGGTGGCTGCCCGGCAACCCGCGCCGCAGGCTGCGTCAGGTTAGGGGCAGGCCATGGCACCCAAGGCCGTCCTGGTCGGCATGCCCGGTTCGGGTAAGTCGACGATCGGCCGACGGCTGGCCAAGGCGCTGGGTGTGCCGTTACTGGACACCGACGTCCAGATCGTGGAGAGCACCGGCCGGGCCATCCCGGACATCTTCGCCGAAGACGGCGAGGCCGGCTTCCGCCGCATCGAGGAGGACGTGATCCGCACCGCGCTGGCCGAACACGACGGTGTGCTGTCCCTGGGTGGCGGCGCGATCACCACCCCCGGGGTCCGCCAGGCGCTGGTCGGCCACACCGTCATCTATCTGGAAATCAGTGCTGCCGAAGGTATTCGGCGTACCGCCGGGTCGGCGCGGCCGCTGCTGGCCGGCGATGACCCGGGCGCCAAGTACCGCGCGCTGATGGCCGAGCGGGTGCCGCTGTACCGGCGGGTGGCCACCATGCGGGTCAACACCAACCGGCGCAATCCGGGCGCGGTCGCGGCCTACATCGCGGCGCGCCTGGAGGACCCGGACGCCGCCCGGCAGATCCGGCAGAGTCGCCGCCGCCGCCCGCCCTGGCGACTGACCCCGCCCCGGGTGGAAACGGATGCCGCCGAAGGGGTTTCATCGACACCGCCCACACCCGCCACGCCCGCCGCCCTGGCGGCCCGCCGCGCAGAGGTTCGCAAATGACCGACTTTTCCACCCCCGTCGTCGTCGACGTGGCGGTTGATCCGCCGTACCCGGTGACCATCGGGACCGGACTGCTCACCGAACTGGGCACCGCGCTCGAGGGCACCAACAAGGTCGCCATCCTGTATCAGCCGACGTTGACGGTCACCGCCGAGTCGATCCGTAAATTCCTGGCGGACAAGGGTATCGACGCGCACCGCATCGAGATACCGGACGCTGAAGCCGGCAAGGACCTGCCGGTGGTGGGTTTCATCTGGGAGGTGCTGGGCCGGATCGGGCTGGACCGCAAGGACGCCGTGGTCAGCCTCGGCGGCGGTGCCGCCACCGACGTCGCCGGCTTCGCCGCGGCCACCTGGCTGCGCGGCATCTCGATCGTGCACGTGCCCACCACGCTGCTCGGCATGGTCGACGCGGCGGTCGGCGGCAAGACCGGGATCAACACCGAGGCCGGCAAGAACCTGGTGGGTGCCTTCCATCAGCCGCGTGCAGTACTGGTCGATCTGGCCACCCTGGAGACGCTGCCGCCGAACGAATTGGTGGCCGGCATGGCCGAGATCGTCAAGGCCGGCTTCATCGCCGATCCGGTGATCCTGGACCTGATCGAAGCCGACCCGGCGGCTGCCGTCGACCCGCGCGGCGACGTGCTGCCCGAACTGATCCACCGCTCGATTGCGGTCAAGGCGCAGGTGGTGGCGGCCGACGAGAAGGAGTCGGCGCTGCGCGAAATCCTGAACTACGGACACACTTTGGCGCACGCCATCGAGCGTCGCGAACGCTACAACTGGCGGCACGGTGCGGCCGTGTCGGTGGGTCTGGTGTTCGCCGCCGAGCTGGGCCGGCTGGCCGGCCGGCTCGACGACGCCACCGCCGAGCGGCACCGCAGCGTACTGACCGCATTGGGTCTGCCGGTCGACTACGACGCCGACGCCTTCCCGCAGCTGCTGGAGTACATGGCCGGCGACAAGAAGACCCGCGCCGGGGTGCTGCGTTTCGTGGTGCTCGACGGCCTGGCCAAACCGGGCCGGCTGGAGGGCCCAGATCCGGCGCTGCTGGCCGCGGCCTACGGCGCGATCGCCCGGGACTGACGCGCTTCTCGGGCTTGCCGCTGCCGCTCACCCGTTTCGCTCGCGCTTATTGAATTCAATAAGCGCGAGCAAAACGGTTGAGCGGGAATGCGTTTGGGTTAAGCGGAGCTGCGGAACCCGGAGCAAAACAGCGGTCAGCGCCGGTCAGCGAGTCTGCTGGTCGTCCTGCACCGCGGCGAACACGTCGGTGTCGGCGCGTTCTTCGCCGTCTTCGTCGTGCACGTGGCCGTGCTGCGGCGCGGGCGGGCCCTTGCGGTCGATCAGCACCCGGCCGACCACCACGCCCAGCATCGCGGGCAGGAACACCACCAGCGCGATGAATGCCGCGAACGTGGTCAGCTCACCGAACAGCCCCTGCACGTACAGCTGGGGGTAGGCGAACGAGATCAGCCAGCACACCGCACCGGAGACCAGTCCGGCCACCAACCCGGCCACCAGCCAGGTCATCGCCAGGTCTTCCCGACGGTCCGGGTCGGGGTTTTCGCGCGCGTCGGCGCGACCGTCGCGCAGACCCCACAGCACGGCCACCAGCACCAGAATGGTCAGCGCCACCAGGCTGATGTGCAGCGCGTAGCGCTCCATGTTCGAGGTCAGTACTTCCTTGATGAGGCGGATCAGGACAACCAATGCCGCGAACACCAAGCCGCGCGCCAACCACTTGCTCATGACTGCACAGCGTAGCGAGTACCGTTTTGGGGCGTGACACATTCCCAGCGGCGTGCCAAGTTGTGTGATCGATTACAGTCCGCGTCCCTGGACGCGATGCTGGTCAGTGACCTGAACAACGTCCGCTACCTGTCCGGGTTCAGCGGATCCAACGCCGCGCTGCTGGTCTTCGCCGACGATCGGCCCGCGGTGCTGGCCACCGACGGCCGCTACCGCACCCAGGCGGCCCGGCAGGCTCCCGACGTCGACCTGGTGATCGAGCGGGCCTGTGCGCGCAGCCTGGCCGGCCACGCGGTCGGCGCCGGGGTGGGCCGGCTGGGTTTCGAAGGTCACGTGTTGACCGTCGACGCGTTCGATGCGTTGCAGCGCGCGGTGGCCGACGCTCCAGCCCTCGAGTTCGTCCGCGCGTCCGGCACCGTGGAGGCGCTGCGCGAGGTCAAGGACGCCGGTGAACTGGCGCTGCTGCGGCTGGCCTGCGAAGCCGCCGACGCTGCCCTGACTGATCTGATCGAGCGCGGTGGTCTGCGGCCCGGCCGCACCGAGCGTGAGGTGCGCAACGAGTTGGAGGCGTTGATGCTCACGCACGGCGCCGATGGGCCGTCCTTCGAGACCATCGTGGCCGCCGGAGCCAACTCCGCGGTACCGCATCACCGGCCCACCGACGCCGTGCTGGCCGCCGGTGACTTCGTCAAGATCGACTTCGGTGCGCTGGTGGCCGGCTACCACTCGGACATGACCCGCACCTTCGTGCTGGGCCGGCCGGCCGATTGGCAACGCGAGATCTACCAGCTGGTGGCGGCCGCGCAGCGGGCCGGTCGGGAGGCGTTGGCACCCGGTGTCGCGCTGTGCGACGTCGACGCCGCCGCGCGCGATGTGATCGCCGAGGCCGGGTACGCCGAGACCTTCAGCCATGGTCTGGGGCACGGCGTGGGACTGCAGATCCACGAAGCGCCGGGAATCAACGCCAGCGCCGCCGGTACACTGCTCGGTGGCTCTACGGTCACCGTCGAGCCCGGCGTCTACTTGCCCGATCGCGGCGGTGTCCGCATCGAGGACACGCTCGCGGTTTCAGGTAGTGCCCCTGAACTGCTTACCCGGTTCCCCAAGGAACTGCAGACCCTCTGACTAAGGAGTCAACCTCGTGGCATCGACTGCCGATTTCAAGAACGGACTGGTCCTCAAGATCGACGGCCAGCTCTGGCAGATCATCGAATTCCAGCACGTCAAGCCCGGTAAAGGGCCGGCGTTCGTGCGGACCAAGCTGAAGAACGTGGTGTCCGGCAAGACCGTCGACAAGACCTACAACGCGGGTGTGAAGGTGGAGACCGCCACCGTGGACCGCCGCGACGCCACCTACCTGTACCGCGACGGCGCCGACTTCGTGTTCATGGACTCCGAGGACTACGAGCAGCACCCGCTGCCCGAGGCGATGGTCGGCAAGGCCGCGGGCTTCCTGCTGGAGTCCATGCCCGTGCAGATCGCCTTCCACGACGGCACCCCGCTGTACCTGGAACTGCCGGTTTCGGTCGAGCTCGAGGTCACCCACACCGAGCCCGGGCTGCAGGGTGACCGCTCCAGCGCGGGCACCAAGCCGGCCACGGTGGAGACCGGCGCCGAGATCCAGGTGCCGTTGTTCATCAACACCGGTGACAAGCTCAAGGTCGACACCCGCGACGGAAGCTATCTGGGTCGCGTGAATGGCTGACGCCAAACCCGGCAAGTCCGGCGGCAGGCACGCGGCCCGCAAGCGCGCGGTCGACCTGCTGTTCGAGGCCGAAGCGCGGGCACTGACGCCGGCCGAGGTGGTCGATTCACGCACCCTGCTGGCCAACTCGGTGCGCGGGATCGAACCGCTGGCGCCCTACACCGAGACGGTGGCCCGCGGCGTGACCGAGCATGCCGCGCACATCGACGACCTGATCAGCAGTCACCTGCAGGGCTGGACGTTGGCCCGGCTGCCCGCGGTGGACCGGGCGATCCTGCGGGTCGCGGTCTGGGAGTTGCTGCACGCCGACGACGTACCCGAACCGGTCGCGGTGGACGAAGCCGTCGAGCTGGCCAAGGAACTGTCCACCGACGACTCGCCGGGATTCGTCAACGGCGTGCTGGGTCAGGTGATGCTGGTCACCCCGCAGATCCGTGCGGCGGCCCAGGCGGTACGCGGCACGGCCAGTCCCGAAGAGTGACGCTGCGCACCCTCGCGTAGCCGCGCGCGATCTGGTTGGCTCGAAGAAACACACTGCCCGGAACACCGGTGCAGCCTCGCCCGACCAGATTGGGACGCTGATGGCCTTCAACCCCAAGGACGCGATCGACACCGCACGTGACATCGCCACCTACGCCGTCGAGATGTCGGCCGACATCGTGGACAACGCCGTCGAGGTGATCAAGGGCAACGTCACCGAGGGCGTCAACAACATCGTGCAGGACTCGCTGGACATCGCCGGCCACGCCGTGCAGAAGACCGTGGAACTGTTCTCCGGTGCCGACGACGGCGACGTCGGTGCCGACGTCGACAACGCCGCCGCCCCGGACGCTTAGTCCGGCGCCGGCGCCGGAACCCCGAGCACGTAGGCCCCGCAAAACCGTTGCCGCGCATTACCCTTCTCGTTGCATACGGAAGGATGTTCAGTGGACGGGTTCAGCCGCGACGGCCTGCGGATCATGTGGTACATCAACGGCGCCGACGGCGACGTGCCGTGGCAACGTGACCGCCGCATCCCGCCGTCGCTGGGCCATCTGCGGGCCCTGGCCGCAGCCTTGGACGGGGTGGGCTACTACGGCGCGCTGAGCACCGCGCGGGAGACCATCGCGCTGGTCGGTGACACCGAGCGGTTGCGGTTCATGATCCCGGAGTACCCGGGCGTCAAACCGCCCGCACTGCTGGCCGAGGAAGCCCAGGTGTTCGACCACTATTCGGGTGGCCGGCTGATCTACAACCAGGTGAACGGCGCCGACCCGGTGCTGGCCCGCTACGGCCGGTTCGACTCCAAGGCGCAGCGTTACGCGATCTCGCAGGAGTACTGGAAGCTGGTCCGCCGGCTCTACCTCGACGAGACCGACGCCGTCGACGGCGAACACTTCCAACTCGGCCCGCGCTACAAACCGCCGATCATGGGGCCCCGGCAACGTGGCGGGGTACCGGTGTGGGGGACCGGCGCCTCCCCGGAGGGGGTGGCGCATGCCGCCGAGGTGCTCGATGTCTACCTGAGCTTCCTGGCCCAACCCCATTTGTTGGCAAGCACTTTCGGCGCGGTGCGCGAAGCTGCTGCGGCCAGGGGCCGTGCCATCCCGATGGGTGTGCTGGCCAGTGTGGTCGTCCGGGACACCGACGAGCAGGCCTGGTCACACTTCGAATGGCAACTGGCGCACACGGATCCGGCCGAGATGACCCGGCTGGCCGACCGCAACCTGCGCTCGTTCGGGTTCGGGCCGCTGGAACAGATGTCGAGCACCGACGCGCAGGTGCAGGCCCGGATCGAGGCGCTGCGCGCCGGCCGGATCCCGGGCCGCGCCGAACTCGAATTCGCCCCGGGCCTGGCCGCCGGGCTGACCACCTGGACCTCCGGTGAGCCGCCGTTCGACATCGCCGGCAAGGGATCGGGCAACTACCTGGTGGGCAGTCCGGAGACAGTGGCCAAGCTGATCACCGAGCTGTCCGCCGAACTCGACATCGACACCTGGATTCTGTCCGGCTGGCCGCTGGCCGCCGAAGCGCAGCGGTTCGCCGAGCAGGTGATGCCGCTGCTGGACGTGCGGCCATATGAGCCGCCGGTGTTGTCGTCGGCGCCGGTGCTCTGATCGGCCGCTGACCAGCCCGAGACGTCCATACTAAAAGGTATGGTAACGTCGCCGGCATGACGTCGGTCACCGAAGATTTCGTCGCCAAGCTCGCCGACCGCGCCGCCGAAGCCGAGGACCTGCGCCGGCTGCCGGCCGCGACCGTGGCCGATTTCCGCGACAGTGGACTGGCCACCCTGCTGCTGCCGGCGCGCTACGGCGGTCAACAGGCCGACTTCCCGCAGATCCTGGCGCCGATCCGGCAGATGGCGCACGGTTGTGCGTCGAGCGCCTGGACGCTGGGCTTCTACATGCTGCACAACTGGATGCTGGCGCTGTTCAGCGAGCAAGCGCAGCAGGAAGTGTTCGCCCACGGCCCGGCGCTGTGCCCGGCGCCGCTGGCCCCGACCGGGCGGGCGGTACCGTGCCAGGGCGGGTTGCAGCTCAGCGGCCGCTGGTCCTGGGCCACCGGCGTGATGGACGCGGACTGGATCATGGTCGGTGCGCTGTGCGGACCCGAGGATGACCCGGCCGGGATGTACCCCGCGCTGCTGCTGTTGCCGATCGCCGACGTCACCGTCGAGGACGTGTGGCACACCGCGGGTATGCGCGCCACCGGGTCCAACGACGTCGTCGCCGCCGATGTGGTGGTGCCCGAGCACCGGGTGGTCAAGGTGCTCGACGTCTACCGCGGCACCGCTCCGGGTGCCGCGCTGCACGACGCCGACTGCTACCGCTGGCCCATGGTGCCGGCGCTGTCGCTGGTGGCCGCGATGCCGGCGTTGGGTGCGGCCGAAGGTGTGGTGGACAAGTTCGCGGCCCGGCTTGCCGAGCGGGTGCTGGCGTATTCCGCTACCGCACAACGGGATCAGCCCTCGGCGCAGATCCGGCTGGGCGACGCCCGGGTGCGGTTGGCCGCCCTGCGCGCGCTGCTGGACGCGACCGTCGCGCGGATCGCAGAACTGGTCGCCTCCGGTGAGCCGGTGCCGCGGGCCGAACGTGCCACCGCGCGGGTGGCCGCAGCGCACATCGTGCACGAGTCCCGTTCGATCATCGCCGACGTGCTCGAGGCCTCCGGCGCCAGCGCGCAGTTCTTGACCAACCCGATGCAGCGCGCCAAACGGGACGTCGACGTGATCAGCGGGCACGTGGTGTTCGACTACGACGTGGCCCGCGAACTGGCCGGCGCACTGGAGATCGGCGTCAAAGTATCGCCAATCGCCATGCTCTAGTTGCGATTTCGGTGCGCTAGGGGGCGCTGCGCGCCCCCAAACGCACCGAAATCGCTCAGAGCTCGAGTGCTTCGTAGGTGCGACGGACGAACCGCGGCTGTGCGGTGCGCAGCGCGGCCAGCGAGGTGTTGCCGGCGATTGCGGCCGCGGCATCCGGCGACAGGTCCGGCGCATTCTGGATCAGGTAGATCAGGATCAGATCGGCGCTCGGGTCGGCCTGCCACCAGGTGCCGTAGGCGCCGGGCCAACCGAAGCTGCCCAGCCCGCCGGGACCGTAGAGCTGCTCGGAGCGGGCCGGGTCGGTGACCAGCGACAGGTTCAGCCCGAAGCCGCGGCCCAGCCAGAACGGCATACCCAGGAACGGCACTTCCTTCTGCGCCGGGGTCAGCCGGTCGGTGCGCATCGCGGCCACCGCATCCTTGGACAGCACCCGCACGCCGTCGACCTCGCCGCCGTCGAGCAGCATCCGGGCGAATCGCAGATAGTCGTCGACGGTCGACCACAGTCCGGCCCCGCCCTGACAGAACGGCGGCGCGGTGATCGGCGGTGGTCCCATCACGTCGTGGGCCAGCGTGCCGGTCTCGTCGAGCTGGTACATGGTGGCCGCGCGACGGCGAGATTGCGGGGTGAGGAAGAACCCGGTGTCGGTCATACCCAACGGTTCGAAGACCCGCTCGCTGAGCACCTGGTGCAGCGGTTTGGCCTCGATCCGCGAAATCAGGATGCCCAGCACGTCGGTGGCGTGGCTGTAGGTCAGTTGCTGTCCGGGCTGATGCGCCAGCGGCAGCGCCGCCAGCTCGGTCAGCCAGCGGTCCTGGTCCTGGCGCATCGGCAGCCGGGCGTAGGCGCGGGCCAGCTCGCCGGGGATGGAGAACTGGTAGGCCAGACCGCTGCGGTGGGTCATCAGATCGTCGATCGTGAGAGCCCGATGTGCCGGGGTGGTCTTGTCCAGCGGGCCGCGCAGGTCGACCAGCACGCGGGGTGCGGCGAACTCCGGCAGCCAGCGCGCGATCGGGTCGCGCAGGCTCAGCTTGCCCTCGTCGAGCAGGGCCATCGCGGCTGCGACGGTCACGGGTTTGGTCATCGACGCGATCCGGAAGATGGTGTCGCGGGTCATCGGCAGGCCGGCGTCGACGTCGCGATGCCCGATCTCATTGACCTGCAGGGTCTTTCCGCGCTGCCAGACCAAGGTGACCGCACCGGCGAGCAGGCCCGCGTCGCAGGCCTGCTGGATCGAGGTGGCGTTGCCGTCGAGATTCATCGCAGCTCAGCCTAGTGCAGCCGGTGGCAGCTACCCGCGCTGCGCGCGCAGCATCCACATCTGCGCCTCGGTGCCGTCGTCGATCGGCAGCTCGAGGGTGCCCAGCTCCTCGATGATCCAGCCGGCCGCGGTGAGGGTCTGGCGCAACTGCTGCTCGGTCACCGCGGGCCGCGGCCAGTCCCCGGCCTGGGTGTTGGCGTCGGAGAACGCCGAGAGCAACAACGTGGCGCCCGGCCGGGTGGCGCGGTGCACCGCGCGGCCGTAGGCGGCCCGGCCGGCGTCGTCGAGGCAGTGGTAACAACCGCTGTCGACGACGGTGTCGAACTTGCCGTCGTGACCGTCGAGCACGGTGGCGTCGGCGACCGAGAACCGGACGTTCACGTGCGCGTCGACCGCGCGGCGCTCGGCGGTGATCAACGCGGTCGGGGAGACGTCCACCCCGGTCACCGCAAACCCCTGCTGGGCCAGATAGATCGCGTTGTCGCCGAGACCGCACCCGATGTCGAGCACCTCGCCGTGCACCAGACCGGCCTCATGCCAGGCGATGACGTTCTGCTTGGGCGCCTTGGTGTCCCACGGCGGGCTGCTCACCGCAGGCAGGCCCGGCCCGGGGCTTTCACCTCGGTAGAGCGCATCGAAGTCCATCGGCGTCGAAGCTGGGCTGCGCGGGTCGTCCGCGTTGGCATTCGTCACTTCCGCCAATGTAGTCCTGATCACTGCCGATGCCACCTGTGATTGCGGTTGCGGCGACTCGTGGATCTGGCCGACCGGCTGCTAAGCTGCCCGGCAGTTCGACATCCTTTAACGATCCGTCCGGTGAGGCGGAGAAGGAGGTCACGGCGACCCATGGGCGCTACCACCGATGAGCACGAACGCGAGCTGATGTCCGCGGCGGACGTCAGCCGTACGGTTTCCCGCATCGCCCATCAGATCATCGAGAAGACCGCGCTCGACGGTGCCGACGCACCTCGCGTGGTCCTGCTCGGCATTCCCACTCGCGGCGTGGTCCTGGCGTCCCGGCTGGCCGCGCACATCACCGAGTTCTCCGGTGTCGCGGTCAGCCACGGCGCGATCGACATCACGCTCTACCGCGACGACCTCAACATCAAACCCCCACGCCCGCTGGAGGAGACCTCGATCCCGGAGGGCGGCATCGACGGCGCGTTGGTGATCCTGGTCGACGACGTGCTCTACGCCGGCCGGTCGGTGCGCTCGGCGCTGGACGCGTTGCGCGACATCGGTCGTCCGCGTGCGGTGCAACTGGCGGTGTTGGTCGACCGTGGGCACCGCGAACTGCCGATCCGCGCCGACTACGTCGGCAAGAACGTCCCGACGTCGCGCTCCGAGAGCGTCAAGGTCCATCTGACCGAAATCGACGGCTACGACAGTGTCACGATCGCCCCGCACGGAGGTTCTGCCCGGTGAAACACCTGCTGACCACGGCAGATCTCACCCGCGACGAGGCCGTCGCGATCCTCGACGACGCCGACCGGTTCGCGGCGGCGCTGCTGGGCCGCGAGGTCAAGAAGCTGCCCACCCTGCGTGGCCGCACCGTGATCACCATGTTCTACGAGAACTCCACCCGCACCCGGGTGTCCTTCGAGGTGGCCGGCAAGTGGATGAGCGCCGACGTGATCAACGTCAGCTCGTCGGGTTCCTCGGTGGCCAAGGGTGAGTCGCTGCGCGACACCGCGTTGACCTTGCGCGCGGCCGGCGCCGATGCCCTGATCATCCGGCATCCCGCGTCCGGCGCGGCCCAGCAGCTGGCGGCCTGGACCGCCGAAGACGACGAACTCGGCGGGGGCGGCCCCTCGGTCATCAACGCCGGCGACGGCACCCACGAGCACCCCACCCAGGCACTGCTCGACGCGCTCACGCTGCGGCAGCGACTCGGTGACATCGAGGGCAAGCGGGTGGTGATCGTCGGCGACATCCTGCATTCCCGGGTCGCGCGCTCCAACGTGATGCTGCTGGCGACCCTGGGGGCCGAGGTGGTGTTGGTGGCTCCGCCGACGCTGCTGCCGGTCGGTGTCGGTGGCTGGCCGGCCGTGGTGTCCCACGACCTGGACGCCGAGTTGCCGGCCGCCGATGCGGTGTTGATGCTGCGGGTGCAGGCCGAGCGGATGAATGGCGGGTTCTTCCCGTCGGCCCGCGAGTATTCGGTGCTCTACGGGCTCTCCGAGCGCCGGCAGGCGATGCTGCCCGGCCATGCCGTGGTGCTGCACCCCGGACCGATGCTGCGCGGCATGGAGATCGCCTCGTCGGTCGCCGATTCATCGCAATCTGCGGTGCTGCAACAGGTTTCCAACGGTGTCCACGTCCGGATGGCGGTGCTGTTCCACCTGCTGGTGGGTGCCGGCCAGCCGGCTGAGACGGGAGCTGGGTCATGACCCGAGTCGACGATGCGGCGCGCGGGACGAGTGCGGCTGAGGAGCGAGGAAATTGAGCACGATTCTGCTTCGCGGGGTGCGCCGCTACGGCGAGGGTGATCCGGTCGATGTGCTGATCGCCGACGGTCAGATCACCGAGATCGGCACCGATCTGGTGGCCGACCTGGACCTGGTCGAGGTCATCGAAGTCCAGGGGCAGGTGCTGCTGCCCGGTTTCGTCGACCTGCACACCCACCTGCGGGAGCCGGGCCGCGAAGACACCGAGACCATCGAAACCGGTTCGGCGGCAGCCGCACTGGGTGGCTACACCGCGGTGTTCGCGATGGCCAACACCAATCCGGTGGCCGATTCGCCGGTGGTCACCGACCACGTCTGGCACCGCGGTCAGCAGGTCGGCCTGGTCGACGTGCACCCGGTCGGTGCGGTCACGGTCGGGCTGGAGGGCCGCCAGCTCACCGAGATGGCGATGATGGCCAGCGGCGCCGGGCAGGTCCGGATGTTCTCCGATGACGGCAAATGCGTGCACGACCCGTTGGTGATGCGCCGGGCCCTGGAATACGCCACCGGCCTGGGCGTACTGATTGCCCAGCACGCCGAAGAGCCGCGGCTGACCGTCGGGGCGGTGGCCCACGAAGGACCCACCGCGGCCAAGTTGGGGCTGGCCGGCTGGCCGCGGGCCGCCGAGGAGTCGATCGTGGCGCGCGATGCCATTCTGGCCCGCGACGCCAGCGCCCGGGTGCACATCTGCCACGCGTCCACGGTGGGCACCGTGGAGATCCTGAAATGGGCCAAAGCCCAAGGTATTTCGATCACCGCCGAGGTCACGCCGCATCACTTGCTGCTGGACGACTCGCGGCTGGAGAGCTACGACGGCGTGAACCGGGTGAACCCACCGCTGCGGGAAGCCGACGATGCGCTGGCGCTGCGCCAGGCGCTGGCCGACGGTGTGATCGACTGCGTGGCCACCGACCACGCGCCGCACGCCGAACACGAGAAGTGCGTCGAATTCGCCCACGCGCGCCCCGGCATGCTGGGTCTCGAGACCGCACTGTCGGTGGTGGTGGCAACCATGGTGCAAACCGGGCTGCTGGACTGGCGCGGCGTGGCCGCGGTGATGAGCGAGAACCCGGCCCGGATCGCGGGTCTGCCCGATCAGGGCCGCCCGATCGAGGTCGGCGAGCCGGCCAACCTGGTCGTGGTGGACCCGGATGCCAGCTGGACCGTCGAGGGCGCCGAGTTGGCCAGCCGGTCGGCCAACACGCCCTATCAGGCCATGACCCTGCCGGCGCGGGTGACCGCGACGCTGCTGCGCGGCAAGATCACCGCGCGGGACGGGAAGGTCGGCTGGTGAACACCCCCACGCTGGTCAGTTCGCTGATCTTCGCCGCCGTGCTGGCGGTGCTGGTCACCGTGCTGATCATGCTGATGATGCGCGGCTGGCGCCGGCGTGCCGAGCGGCAACTCGCCGTGGTCGGCCAATGGCCTGCGCTGCCGGACACCGTCGGCCCGGCACTGCGCCCGGGCATCACCGGGCTTTATGTGGGCAGCACCTTCGCGCCCAGCTGGCAGGACCGAATCGTGGTGGGCGACATCGGATACCGCAGCAAAGCGGTGCTGACCCGCTACCCCGAGGGGATCATGGTGCAGCGCAGCGGTGCGGCACCGATCTGGATACCTGACGAGGCCATCGTGGCGATCCGCACCGAACGCGGCATCGCCGGGAAGGCCATGACGCACGAGGGAATTTTGGCGATCCGGTGGCGACTGCCGTCGGGCACCGAGATCGACACCGGGTTCCGGGCCGACGATCGGCGTGAGTACGCCGCGTGGGTGACCGAAAACGGTGAGATGGCAGATGGAGCGGAGAGCGCGTGAGGCACGACGAAGCAGTACTGGTTCTCGAAGACGGCCGGGTGTTCACCGGCACGTCGTTCGGGGCCGTGGGTAAGACGCTGGGGGAGGCGGTGTTCTCCACCGCGATGTCGGGCTATCAGGAGACCCTGACCGACCCCAGCTACCACCGCCAGATCGTGGTGGCCACCGCGCCGCAGATCGGCAACACCGGCTGGAACGACGAGGACAGCGAGAGCCGCGACGACAAGATCTGGGTGGCCGGCTACGCCGTGCGCGACCCGTCGCCGCGCTCATCGAACTGGCGCTCCACCGGCACCCTCGATGAACAACTCGTCGGGCAGGGCGTGGTCGGTATCGCCGGTATCGACACCCGGGCGGTGGTGCGCCACCTGCGCAGCCGCGGCTCGATGAAGGCCGGGATCTTCTCCGGCCCGGCGCTGGCCGGTGTCAGCGACCGGGACGAACTGCTGGCCAAGCTGGTCGACGAGGTTAGCGGCCAACCCTCGATGCTGGGTGCGGACCTGGTCGGCGAGGTCAGCACGACCGAGCCCTATGTGGTGGAAGCCCAAGGGCCGCACCGGTTCACCGTGGTCTCGCTGGATCTGGGCATGAAGAGCAACACGCCGCGCAACATGGCCAAGCGCGGGATCCGCAGCCATATCCTGCCGGTGGCCAGCAACTTCGATGCGATCACCGAACTGAAACCCGACGGGGTGTTCCTGTCCAACGGGCCTGGCGATCCGGCCACCGCAGACCATGTGGTGGCGCTGACCCAACAGGTGCTGGAGGCCGGGATCCCGCTGTTCGGAATCTGTTTCGGCAACCAGATCCTGGGCCGGGCGTTGGGCCGGTCCACCTACAAGCTGGTCTACGGGCACCGCGGCATCAACATTCCGGTGATCGACCACGGCACCGGGCGGGTGGCGATCACCGCCCAGAACCACGGCTTCGCGCTCGAGGGCGAGGCCGGCGAGGAGTTCGACACCCCGTTCGGTCGCGCCGTGGTCAGCCACACCTGCGCCAACGACGGTGTGGTAGAGGGTGTTCGGCTGCTCAACGGCCGGGCGTTCTCGGTGCAGTACCACCCCGAGGGCGGGGCCGGGCCGCACGACGCGGAATACCTGTTCGACCAATTCATCGATCTGATGGCCGAAGGCGCCGGAAAGGACGGACGCTAGATGCCACGCCGTACCGACCTCGAGCATGTCTTGGTGATCGGCTCCGGGCCGATCGTGATCGGTCAGGCCTGCGAATTCGATTACTCGGGCACCCAGGCCTGCCGGGTGCTGCGCTCGGAAGGGCTGCAGGTCAGCCTGGTGAACTCGAATCCGGCCACCATCATGACCGACCCCGAGTACGCCGACCACACCTATGTCGAGCCGATCACGGCGGCGTTCGTCGAGAAGGTGATCGCCCAGCATGCCGAGCGGGGCAACAAGATCGACGCGCTGCTGGCCACCCTGGGCGGGCAGACTGCGTTGAACACCGCGGTCGCGCTGTACGAGAACGGTGTGCTGGAGCGCTACGGCGTGGAGCTGATCGGCGCCGACTTCGACGCCATCCAACGCGGTGAGGACCGGCAGAAGTTCAAGGACATCGTGGCCAAGGTCGGTGGCGAATCCGCGCGCAGCCGCGTGTGTTTCACCATGGACGAGGTGCGTGACACGGTCGCCGAACTGGGCCTGCCGGTGGTGGTGCGGCCCAGCTTCACGATGGGCGGACTGGGGTCGGGCATGGCGGCCAGCCTCGAGGACGTCGAGCGGATGGCCGGTGACGGTCTGGCGGCCTCGCCGAGCGCCAACGTGCTGATCGAGGAGTCCATCTACGGATGGAAAGAATACGAACTCGAGTTGATGCGCGACGGCCGCGACAACGTCGTGGTGGTCTGTTCGATCGAGAACTTCGACCCGATGGGGGTGCACACCGGTGACTCGGTGACCGTGGCCCCGGCGATGACCCTGACCGACCGCGAATACCAGGACATGCGCGATCTGGGCATCGCGATCCTGCGCGAGGTCGGGGTCGACACCGGCGGCTGCAACATCCAGTTCGCGATCAACCCGCAGGATGGCCGGTTGATCGTGATCGAGATGAATCCGAGGGTGTCGCGGTCGAGTGCGCTGGCGTCGAAGGCGACCGGCTTCCCGATCGCCAAGATCGCGGCCAAGCTGGCCATCGGCTACACGCTCGACGAGATCCTCAACGACATCACCAAGGAAACCCCGGCCTGCTTCGAGCCGACGCTGGATTACGTGGTGGTCAAGGCGCCCCGGTTCGCCTTCGAGAAGTTCCCCGGTGCCGACGCCACCCTGACCACCACCATGAAGTCGGTCGGTGAGGCGATGTCGTTGGGCCGCAACTTCACCGAGGCCCTGGGCAAGGTGATGCGCTCACTGGAGACCAAACGCAGCGGTTTCTGGACCGGTCCCGCCCCGGACGGCTCGGTCGAGGAGGTGCTCGACCGGTTGCGCACGCCCACCGACGGCCGGCTCTACGACATCGAGTACGCGCTGCGGTTGGGCGCATCGGTGGAAGAAGTCGCCGCAGCCTCGGGCGTGGACCCGTGGTTCGTCGACCAGATCGCCGGACTGGTGGCGCTGCGCACCGAACTGGTCGAGGCGCCCGTGCTCGACGAGTGGCTGCTGCGCCGGGCCAAGCACAGTGGGCTGTCCGACGGCCAGATCGCCGCGCTGCGACCCGAACTCGCCGGCGAGGTCGGGGTGCGGTCGCTGCGCGAGCGGCTCGGCATCCATCCGGTGTACAAGACCGTGGACACCTGCGCGGCCGAGTTCGAAGCCAAGACGCCCTACCACTACTCCAGCTACGAGTTGGATTCGGCCGCCGAGACCGAGGTGGCTCCGCAGACCGAACGGCCCAAAGTGCTGATCCTAGGTTCCGGACCGAACCGGATCGGGCAGGGCATCGAATTCGATTACAGCTGCGTGCATGCGGCCACCACGCTGAGCCAGGCCGGTTTCGAGACCATCATGGTCAACTGCAACCCGGAGACGGTGTCCACCGACTACGACACCGCCGACCGGCTCTACTTCGAACCGCTGACCTTCGAAGACGTGCTGGAGGTCTACCACGCCGAAAGTGCCTCCGGCGCCGGCGGACCCGGTGTGGTCGGGGTGATCGTGCAGCTCGGCGGGCAGACCCCGCTCGGGTTGGCCGAACGCCTCCAGGCGGCCGGGGTGCCGATCGTGGGAACCAGTCCCAAAGCCATCGACCTGGCCGAGGACCGCGGCGCCTTCGGTGAGGTGCTGACCGACGCGGGACTGCCGGCGCCCCGGTTCGGTACCGCCACCAGCTTCGAGCAGGCCCGCGAGATCGCGGCCGAGATCGGCTATCCGGTGCTGGTGCGGCCGTCCTATGTGCTCGGTGGCCGCGGCATGGAGATCGTCTACGACGAGGAGACCCTGCAGGGCTACATCACCCGGGCCACCGAGTTGTCGCCCGAGCATCCGGTGCTGGTGGACCGGTTCCTGGAGGACGCCATCGAGATCGACGTCGACGCGCTGTGCGACGGCACCGACGTCTACATCGGTGGGGTGATGGAGCACATCGAGGAGGCCGGTATCCACTCCGGGGACTCGGCCTGCGCGCTGCCGCCGGTGACGTTGGGTCGCACCGACATCGCCGCGGTGCGCCGGGCCACCGAGGCGATCGCGCACGGCATCGGTGTGGTCGGCCTGCTCAACGTGCAGTTCGCGCTCAAGGACGACGTGCTCTACGTGCTGGAAGCCAACCCCCGCGCGAGTCGCACGGTGCCGTTCGTGTCCAAGGCCACCGCGGTGCCGCTGGCCAAGGCATGCGCACGAGTCATGTTGGGCGCCACCATCGCCGAACTGCGGGCCGAGGGCCTGCTGGCCGCCGACGGCGACGGTGCCAGCCCGGCGCCGCGCGCTCCGATCGCGGTCAAGGAGGCGGTGCTGCCGTTCAACCGGTTCCGCCGCACTGACGGCACCAACGTGGATTCGCTGCTGGGTCCGGAGATGAAGTCCACCGGCGAAGTGATGGGCATCGACTCCGACTTCGGCCGGGCCTTCGCCAAGAGTCAGACCGCCGCCTACGGTTCGCTGCCGATCAGCGGCACGGTCTTCGTGTCGGTGGCCAACCGGGACAAGCGTTCGCTGGTGTTCCCGGTGAAACGGTTGGCCGACCTGGGGTTTCGGCTGCTGGCCACCGATGGCACAGCAGAAATGCTGCGGCGCAACGGAATTCCGTGCGAGCTGGTCCGCAAGCACTTCGAGAGCCCGAGTCCCGAACTGCCCGAGGTGTCTTCGGTGCAGGCGATCCGGGCCGGCGAGGTCGACATGGTGATCAACACCCCGTTCGGCAACTCCGGGCCGCGGGTGGACGGCTACGAGATCCGCGCGGCCGCCGTGCAGATGCAGATCCCGTGTGTGACCACGGTGCAGGGCGCCTGGGCGGCGGTGCAGGGCATCGAGGCCGGTATCCGCGGCGACATCGGGGTGCGCTCACTGCAGGAACTGCACGCCACGCTGGACGGACAATGACGGCTGCCGGATTCGGTGCCCGGCTGGCCACCGCCATCGCCGACCGGGGTCCGCTGTGTTTGGGCATCGATCCGCATCCGGAACTGCTCGACGCCTGGTCGCTGCCGCGCGACGCCGACGGGCTGGCGGCGTTCTGTGCCATCTGCACCGAGGCCTACGCCGACTTCGCAGTGGTCAAACCGCAGGTGGCGTTCTTCGAGGTCTACGGCGCGGCCGGTTTCACCGTGCTGGAACGCACGATGGCCGAGTTGCGTGCGTGCGGTGTGCTGGTGCTCGCCGACGCCAAACGCGGCGACATCGGTTCCACCATGGCTGCCTACGCGCAAGCCTGGGCCGGGGACGCGCCGCTGGCCGCCGATGCCGTCACGGCCTCGCCGTACCTGGGCTTCGGGTCGCTGACCCCGCTGCTGGACACCGCCGCAGCGCACGGCCGCGGCGTCTTCGTGCTGGCCGCCACGTCCAACCCGGAGGGTGCGCAGGTGCAGCGCGCCACCGGCGCTGACGGGCGCAGCGTCGCGCAGACCGTGGTCGACGCTGCCGCTGCCGTCAACGCGGCCCAGCCTGGGCCGGGAGGGGTCGGCGTCGTCGTCGGCGCCACGTTGGCGCAGGTGCCCGATCTGAGCGCGCTGGGCGGTCCGGTGCTGGTTCCGGGCGTAGGGGCCCAGGGTGGGCGCCCAGAGGCCCTGGCGGGCCTGGGAGGGGCGGTTGCCGGCCAGCTGCTGCCCGCGGTGTCGCGCGAGGTGCTGCGCGCCGGCCCGGACGTCACCGCGCTGCGCGCTGCCGCCGAGCGGCTCCGCGACGCGGTCGCGTACCTGGCCTGACGCCGCTCACAGCGGGATCCAGACCCCGAAGATGGGTGCCGGCTGAGCAACCGTCGCGACCGCGTCGTCCGGTTGCCGAAGCTCGACACGCCGAAATGCAGCAAAAATGTCGAAATGGCCGGCGAAAGCGCAGGTGGGGCCGCTGGGACTGGCGTGACCGGGCGCCCGATCCGCTCTCGTCGGTCCCGAAACCGGGTCCTGCCTGCGATTTCGGTCCACCGCCCGGCCCCGCACCGGGGCGGCCGGCCGACCGCGGTCAGCGCGTCAAAGGTGGCTTCAGTCGGCCCTACACGCTGGGAGTTCGGCCAGGAAACCGGGGGGTGGGGTTAGATTTCGTCAGACAGCCTGGGTACGGTCGTCGTCGCTGGCCGGAAAGTTCCCGGCCGAGGCAGGACAAGCCGGTGGCGCACAGGCGGCGCCGGTGTACCAATGGCAATGAGACGGAGGAATCGTGGCCCTTCCCCAGTTGACCGACGAACAGCGCGCGGCAGCGTTGGAGAAGGCTGCTGCCGCACGTCGAGCCCGAGCTGAGCTCAAGGATCGGCTCAAGCGCGGCGGCACCAACCTCACGCAGGTGCTCAAGGACGCCGAGACCGATGAGGTCTTGGGCAAGATGAAGGTCTCCGCACTGCTGGAAGCCCTGCCCAAGGTCGGCAAGGTCAAGGCCCAGGAGATCATGACCGAACTGGAGATCGCCCCGACCCGCCGGCTGCGCGGCCTGGGCGACCGGCAGCGCAAGGCGCTGCTGGAGAAGTTCGACCCCTCCTAGAGGTCAGTGAACGCTGGCGGGGGACCGGACGGCGAAAACCAGCGGGCAAACCGGGTGGTGGTGCTGTCCGGTCCTTCCGCGGTCGGCAAGTCGACCGTGGTGCGTCTGTTGCGCCAACGCGTCCCAGAACTCTTCTTCAGTGTGTCGGCGACCACCCGGGCCCCGCGCCCGGGTGAGATCGACGGCGTCGACTACCAGTTCGTGTCGGCACCGCGCTTCCAGAGCCTGATCGACGACGGCGAGTTGCTGGAATGGGCCGACATTCACGGTGGTCTGCAACGCTCCGGCACTCCTCGACAGCCGGTCCTGGATGCCATGGCCGCCGGTCGGCCGGTTCTCATCGAAGTGGACCTGGCCGGCGCCCGCGCCGTGAAGGCCGCGCTGCCCGAAGTGCTGTCGGTGTTCTTGGCCCCGCCCAGCTGGGAGGTGCTCGAGCAGCGATTGGTCGGCCGGGGGACCGAAGCCCCAGAGGTGATCGACCGGCGGTTGGCCACCGCGCGCGACGAATTGGCCGCCCAGGATGACTTCGACGTCGTCGTGGTGAACAGGCAATTGGAAACTGCCTGCTCGGAATTGGTATCCTTGCTGGTGGGACTCCCGTCGGATTGACCCGGCGGCCCGCCAGACGAATGCCAAGTGAGTTCGGCTCATCCCGGAATCGACCTCCAAGCCACCATCTGCCAGGAGACTTTGTAGTGACCAACGGAAACGCCGACACCTTGCCCGTCGTCGATGCCTTCGATCCGGCCGGCCTCGGTGTGGGTGCCTACGACACGCCGGTTGGCATCACCAACCCGCCCATCGACGAGCTGCTCGATCGGGTGTCCAGCAAGTACGCCCTGGTGATCTACGCCGCCAAGCGCGCCCGGCAGATCAACGACTACTACAACCAACTCGGCGACGGCATCTTGGAGTACGTCGGCCCGCTGGTCGAGCCCGGCCTGCAGGAGAAGCCGCTGTCGATCGCGCTGCGCGAGATCCACTCCGACCTGCTTGAGCACACCGAAGGCGAATAGCGGCCTGGACCCGGCGCGATGAACTCCTTCCGCGAGGACCCACCCCGTTGACCGGCAAGCACGTCGTCGTCGGGGTGGCGGGCGGCATCGCCGCCTACAAGGCATGTTCGCTGGTGCGGGCACTGACCGAAGCCGGCCATGACGTCCGCGTCATCCCCACTGAGTCGGCGTTGCGGTTCGTCGGCGCAGCGACCTTCGAAGCCCTGTCCGGCAACCCGGTGCACACCGGGGTGTTCACCGACGTGCACGAGGTGCCGCACGTGCGGATCGGTCAGCAGGCCGACCTGGTGGTGATCGCCCCGGCCACCGCGGACCTGTTGGCCCGCGCGGTCGCCGGCCGGGCCGACGACCTGCTCACCGGAACCCTGCTGACCGCACGCTGTCCGGTGCTGTTCGCACCCGCCATGCACACCGAGATGTGGCTGCACCCCGCGACCGTCGACAACGTCGCAACGCTGCGCCGGCGCGGGTCGGTGGTGCTGGAACCGGCGTCGGGGCGGCTCACCGGCGCCGACAGCGGTCCCGGCCGGCTGCCCGAAGCCGAGGAGATCGCGGGGCTGGCGGAACTGCTGCTGGAACGCCCGGATGCCCTGCCGCACGACCTGGCCGGGGTCCGGATGCTGGTGACCGCGGGTGGTACCCGCGAACCGCTGGACCCGGTCCGGTTCATCGGCAACCGTAGCTCCGGCAAACAGGGCTACGCGCTGGCCCGGGTGGCCGCCCAGCGTGGCGCCGAGGTCACCTTGATCGCCGGCCACACCGCCGGTCTGGCCGATCCGGCCGGCGTGCACATGGTGCAGGTCAGCTCGGCGACCCAGCTGCGTGACGCGGTCTCCAAGCATGCGCCGGATACCGACGTGCTGGTGATGGCGGCCGCGGTCGCCGATTTCCGGCCCGCCCAGGTGGCCAGCACCAAGATCAAGAAGGGCGCCGCCAGTGAACCCTCTTCGATCGAGCTGATCCGAAATGACGACGTGCTGGCCGGGGCGGTGCGCGGCCGGGCCGACGGCCAGCTGCCCAACCTGCGCGCGATCGTCGGGTTCGCAGCCGAGACCGGGGACGCGGCCGGGGATGTGTTGTTCCACGCCCGCGCCAAACTGGCCCGCAAGGGCTGTGACTTGCTGGTGGTCAACGCCGTCGGCGAAGGTCGTGCCTTCGAGGTGGACGTCAACGCGGGCTGGCTGCTGGCCGCCGACGGCACCGAAGCTGCGCTCGAGCACGGCTCGAAGGCGTTGATGGCCAGCCGTATCGTGGATGCCATCGCGGCGTTCCTGCGGCGTGCAGACTAGCCGAAGATGGGTTGGGTAGCGGAGCGCTCTCGGGGGAGGCTGCAGCGGCCGTCGCCGTGACGCTATGTTTTGATTGACTAAATGATTGGCTGACAAGGGCTGTGGCGCTCGGCGCCAGGTCGGAAGGACTGATGAGACGTGAGCGATAAGAGTCGGCTGTTTACCAGTGAGTCGGTGACCGAGGGACACCCCGACAAGATCTGTGACGCCATCAGCGACTCGGTGCTCGACGCCCTGCTGGCCGGTGACCCGAGATCCCGGGTCGCCGTCGAGACGCTGGTCACCACCGGTCAGGTGCACGTGGTCGGTGAGGTGACCACCTCGGCCAAGGAAGCCTTCGCCGACATCCCGCTGATCGTGCGGGACCGGATCAAGGCGATCGGCTACGACTCGTCGGACAAGGGTTTCGACTACGAGACCTGCGGGGTCAATATCGGCATCGGCGCGCAGTCACCCGACATCGCCCAGGGCGTGGATACCGCTCACGAGACCCGGGTCGGCGGTGCCGCCGATCCGCTGGATCTGCAGGGCGCCGGTGACCAGGGCCTGATGTTCGGCTACGCGATCAAGGACACCCCGGAGCTGATGCCGCTGCCGATCGCGCTGGCGCACCGGCTGGCCCGTCAGCTGACCCGGGTGCGCAAGGACGGCGTGCTCGACTACCTGCGTCCGGACGGCAAGACCCAGGTCACCATTCAGTACGACGGCACCACGCCGGTGCGGTTGGACACCGTGGTGCTGTCCACCCAGCACGCCGAGGGCATCGACCTGGACGCGACCCTGGCCCCCGACATCCGGGAGAAGGTGATCAACACCGTGCTGGCCGAGCTGGGCCACGAAACGCTGGACACCTCGGATTTCCGGCTGTTGATCAACCCGACCGGGAAGTTCGTGGTCGGCGGCCCGATGGGCGACGCCGGTCTGACCGGACGCAAGATCATCGTCGACACCTATGGCGGCTGGGCCCGGCACGGCGGCGGCGCATTCTCCGGCAAGGACCCGTCCAAGGTGGACCGCTCGGCGGCCTACGCGATGCGCTGGGTGGCCAAGAACGTGGTGGCGGCCGAGCTGGCCGAGCGGGTCGAGGTGCAGGTCGCCTATGCGATCGGCAAGGCCGCCCCGGTGGGTCTGTTCGTCGAGACGTTTGGCACCGAGACCGTCGACCCGGCCCGGATCGAGAAGGCCATCACCAGCGTGTTCGACCTGCGGCCCGGCGCCATCGTGTGGGATCTGGATCTGCTGCGCCCGATCTACGCGCAGACCGCGGCCTACGGGCACTTCGGGCGCACCGACGTCGATCTGCCGTGGGAGCGGCTGGACAAGGTCGAGGACCTCAAGGCCTCGGTCTGATTCAGGCGCTGAACTGGTAGTCGTCGAGATCGAACCGGCGGCTGCGCCAGTCGGCGGCCAGCGTGCTGGTCGGACGCAGCGGAACGTCACCGTTCTTGTCGAAGTAGTAGCTTCTGGCCTGATCGCAGCTGTCCTGCCAGAAGATCTGCCGATGCCGTTTGCGCATCATCTCGGCGAAGTAGCGGTCGTTGGCTTCTTGGCGCACCTCGACCCGGGTTGCACCCTCGCGGTGCGCCCGCGACAGGCAGCGCACGATGTGTCGGGTCTGGGTTTCGATCAGCGCGAAGAACGATGAGCCGACGTAGGCGTACGGACCGCACACGCAGAAGAAGTTCGGGAAGCCGGGCACGCTGACGCCCTCGTAGGCCTGCATCCGTCGGGTGCTCCAGAACTCGGCCAGCGACACCCCGCCGGAGCCGTGCAGGGCGAAGGTGCCGGAGTCGATGTCCATCACCTTGAACCCGGTGGCCAGGATCAGCACGTCGACGTCGTGGTCGATGCCGTCGGTGGTGGACAGGCCGGAGCCGGTGATCTTGTCGATCGGCTCGGTGACCAGCGTGACGTTGTCCCGGTTGTAGGTGGCCAGATAGGTGTTGTGGAAGCCGGGCCGCTTGCATCCGACGGCATAGCGCGGGGTGAGCTTGTCGCGCACCACGGGATCGCGAACCTGCTTGCGCAGGAATGCCTTTCCGGCTTCGGCGGCGCGCTCGGTGAGTCCGCTGAACGGAAACACGGTGTGATACTGGGCCGGCAGGGTGAAGGTGGACTCGACATAGGCCTGGGCAAGCAGTCGCTGCAGCGCCATCCCGCCGGGCAGCCGCATGGCCAACCGCGCGGCCCGCGGCAACGGCACGTCGGCCTTGGGGAAGCACCAGATCGGGGTGCGTTGGAAGACCGTGAGGTGTTCGACCAGCGGAGCGATCTCCGGGATCACCTGCACGGCCGAGGCGCCGGTGCCGATGATCGCCACCCGCTTGCCGGTCAGGTCCTGGTCGTGATCCCAGCGCGCGGTGTGCATCGTGGTCCCGGCGAAGTCCTCGACGCCGGGGATGTCGGGCAGCTTGGGTTCGTTGAGCACACCCGCGGCGTTGATCAAATACCGTGCGGTGATCTCGCCGGTGTCGGTGCCGATCCGCCACATCTGGGCGTCGTCATCGAAATCCGCGCGGGTCACCGTGGTGCGGAACCGGATGCGGTCCCGCACGCCGTATTTGTCCGCGCAGAGCTCGGCGTAGCGCGCCAACTCATGGCCGGGCGCGTAGCTGCGGGTCCAGTCCGGGTTCTGTTCGAAGGAGAACTGATAGGAGAACGACGGGATGTCCACGGCGATGCCGGGGTAGCGGTTCCAGTACCAGGTGCCGCCGACGTCATCGGCCGCATCGACGATCAGGTAGTCGCGCAATCCGGCGCGGTCCAACGCGATGGCCGCACCGATCCCGGAGAAGCCGGCGCCGACGATCACGGTGTGATGGTCTGGCCGTACACCTTGCCTCACGGGAACTGCTCCGCCCATGACTACCACAGTGGGGGCAGGTCGGCCGCGCCGTCAACTACCGCCTCGCCTCGAGCCGATAAACGATCTGCTGCATCGGTGCCGCACGCGGCCGACCTGCGCCCACGTTAACACAACCGATGAACATCTGAACAGGTAGACAGATGATCAATCTTTGGCGCGCCGGCTGTCCAACATGGTCAGCAGCAGTCGCGACGGCTCGACCGCCTGCACCGCGTGCGGCACCCGGGTGTCCAGATGCATCAACCCGCCGGGAACCAACTCCTCGGTGCGGCCGTCGGCGGTGATCTTCAGCCGCCCGTCGAGCACCTGCAGCAACACCGGCATCGCGGCCGTGTGCTCGGTCAGTTCCTGGCCGGCGTCGAACGCGAACAGCACCACCCGCACCCCGGGGCTGCGAAACACGGTCCGGGACACGGTGGCCTCGGTCTGTACGGTCACCAGTTCGGTCAGATCCGGGATCGTGGTGAAGGCCTCGACGTCGGTCATGATTGCGCCTTTCCGGGATGTAGGGCCGCCCGCAGTGCGGTCAGCCCGCGGTCGGTGGCCGCTGCGGCCACCGGCGATACCAGTGCCAGTGAGGCGTAGCCGTGCACCAGTGTGGGTTCATTCACCAGCTGCACCGAAACGCCGGAGGCGGAAAGCAATTCGGCGTACTTGGCGCCGTCGTCGCGCAGCGGATCGTGGTCGGCGATACCGATGTAGGCCGGCGGCAGACCGGCCAGCGATTCGGCGTTGGCCGGTGCCAGCGTGGTGGGCAGCGTCGTCGGATCGGAAAAGTCCAGCCCGGGCACGTACCAGGCCAGGAATGCGGCGATCACGTCGCTGTTGAGCAGCGGCGCATGGGCGTTCTCGGTGAACGACGGCAGCGAAATGTCGCCAACCGCGCTCGGGTACCACAGCAGTTGGAAGCTCAGCGCCGGGCCGCCGTGGTCGCGGGCCAGCAACGCCACCACCGCCGAGAGGTTGCCGCCGGCCGAATCACCGGCCACCGCAATGCGTTCCGGGTCACCGCCCAACTCGGCGGCGTTTTCGCCCACCCAGCGCAGCGCAGCCCAGGCATCCTCGACCCCTGCCGGGAAGGGATGCTCGGGAGCCAACCGGTAGTCCACCGAGACCACGATCGCCTCGGCACCGACCGCGTGTGCGCGCGCGACGTGGTCGTGGGTGTCCAGGTCACCGACCGACCAGCCGCCACCGTGGTAGAAGACCACCACCGGCAGGTGATCGTGCTGGGCGACCGGCGGCCAGTAGATCCGCACCGGGATGTCGGTGTCGCCGTCGTAGCTGATGGCGCGTTCCTCGATGCGCATCTGCGGCAGCATCTCGGGCGGCGGTTTGATCGAGCGCAGCTTGTCGCGGGCCACTTCGATGCCGTCGTCGAGGGTGAACTCCAGCGGGACCGCCTCGAGCAGCGCTTTGACTTCCGGGTCGATGGGTTGCCGGTCGGTGGCGTCGGTGGTCATGGCCTCACCTTAAGCGGGTGCTGCGGTGTGACCGGCCGCGGTACGTTCATCTGCGATGACGTCCATTCCGAAGAGTTTGCAGGCCCGGTGGTGGCTGGCCGCGGTCCTGGTCGGCGCCGGCTACGGCGTGTTTTTGCTGATCACCGCGCTCCGGCTGCCCGCCGGGACGCCGCTGACCGGGCAGTTCACCGGCCAGCCGGTGGTCAAGGCGCTGATGGCGGTGTTGTTGGCGGTGGCCGCGCTGCAGCATCCGATTGTCCGGGAGCGCTGGTGGCTGTTCGCCGCGTTGCTGTTCTCCGCGGGCGGTGACTTCCTGTTGGCGATGCCGTGGTGGCCGCCGTCGTTCGTCGGTGGCCTCGGTTCGTTCCTGATCGCGCACCTGTGTTTCTTGGCCGCCCTGCTGCCGCTGGTGGTGCTGCGGCGCGGCCGGTTGGCCGGCGCGGCCGTGCTGGTCGCCGCGTGTGTGGTGCTGCTGGTCTGGTTCTGGCCGCAGCTGCGCGACGACGGATTGACCGTTCCGGTGACCGCCTACATCGCGGTGCTGGGTGCCATGGCGTGCGCGGCGCTGCTGGCGGCGCTGCCGACGCCGTGGACCGCGCTGGGCGCGGTCTGCTTTGCGGTGTCGGATTCGATGATCGGGATCAGCGAGTTCATCCGGCACGATCAACTACTCGCGGTGCCGATCTGGTGGTTCTACGGCGCCTCGCTGGCGTTGATCACGGCCGGCTTCTTCTTCGGCCGCCACACCGAACCGCAGCTCGGGGCATCCGGACCCGGCCGAAGGTAGCGTCGGCTGCGCGGCTGACCGGCCGGGTCGAGGTGTCGGTCCGGTCGGCTATTTTCACTGGATGTCACCGACTCCGCGGTCCGGAGGCACCGGGTGAGCACCACCCGCACCGCCGCAGCACACGAGCCGATCGCCCGGGTGCTGCCGATGCTGACCGTGCCGCACCTGGATCGGGAGTTCGACTACCTGGTCAGCGAAGCGCTGTCCGACGACGCGCAGCCCGGCGTGCGGGTGCGGGTGCGGTTCCACGGCCGCCTTGTCGACGGGTTCATCCTGGAACGCCGCTCGGACACCGACCATGGCGGCAAGCTGGGTTGGCTGGACCGGGTGGTGTCGGCCGAAGCGGTGCTCACCCCCGAGGTGCGGCGATTGACCGACGCGGTGGCCGCCCGCTACGCCGGCACCCGCGCCGACGTGCTGCGCCTGGCGATCCCGCCCCGGCACGCGCGTTCGGAGCGCGAAACCGACACCACGGCAATTCCTTTGGTGGAACCGCCGGACCCGGCGGCATGGGCCGCCTACACCGGCGGGGAGCGGTTCGTGACCGCGCTCGGCGAGGGCCGCGCGGTGCGCGCGGTGTGGCAGGCGCTGCCCGGAGAGTCCTGGACCGAACGCTTTGCCGAGCTGGCTGCGGTGGCGATTCGCGCCGGTCGCGGCGTACTCGCGGTGGTGCCGGATCAACGCGACATCGACGCGTTGACCAGCAGCGCCGAAACCCGTCTCGGCAAGGACATCGTGGTGGCGCTGTCGGCCGGGCTGGGACCCGCCGCCCGATACCGGCGCTGGCTGGCCGCGCTGCGCGGGCACGCCCGGTTGGTCATCGGCACCCGCAGCGCGGTGTTCGCCCCGGTCGCCGATCTTTCGCTGGTGTTGGTCTGGGACGACGGCGACGACACCCTGGCCGAGCCGCGCGCCCCCTATCCGCACGCCCGCGAGGTCGCCATGCTGCGCACTCACCAGTTGCGCTGCGCTGCGGTGATCGGCGGCTACGCCCGCACGGCCGAGGCGCATGCGTTGGTGCGTACCGGTTGGGCGCACGACCTGGTGGCGCCGCGCGCCACCGTGCGCACCCGGTCAGCGCGGGTGGTGGCCCTCGACGACGACGGGTTCGACCAGGAACGTGACCCGGCCGCCCGCACCGCGCGACTGCCGTCGGTCGCGCTGCGGGCGGCCCGCACCGCACTGGGGCAGGACCGGCCGGTGCTGGTCCAGGTGCCGCGCCGGGGCTATATCCCGTCGTTGGCGTGCGGCCGGTGTCGCGCCGTGGCGCGTTGTCGGCACTGCACCGGCCCACTGTCGTTGACCGACCGCGGGGTCACCGCGGTGTGTCGCTGGTGCGGCCGCGGTGATCCCGGATTGCGGTGTGCACGTTGCGGTTCGGATGCCGTGCGGGCCGTGGTGGTGGGGGCCCGGCGGACCGCCGAGGAACTGGGCCGGGCCTTTGCCGGCACCCCCGTGATCACGTCCTCGGGTGAGTCCATGCTCGCCGAGATCAGGTCGGGCGCAGCGCTGGTGGTGGCCACGCCGGGCGCCGAACCGCAGGCACCCGGCGGTTATGGCGCCGCGTTGCTGCTGGACAGCTGGGCGCTGCTGGGCCGGCAGGACCTGCGCGCGGCCGAGGACACCCTGCGCCGCTGGCTCGGTGCCGCTGCCCTGGTACGCCCGCGCGGCGACGGCGGCGTGGTGGTGGCGGTGGCCGAGGCTGCGCTGCCCACCGTGCAGGCACTGATCCGCTGGGATCCGGTGGGCCACGCCGAAACCGAACTCGACGCCCGGACTGCGGTGGGTCTGCCACCCAGCGTGCACATGGCCGCCCTGGACGGCAGCGCGGTCGCGGTCGACGCGCTGCTGTCCGAAGCTCAGCTGCCCGACGCGGTGACCGGACCGGTCGAGGTGCTCGGGCCCGTCGAGCTACCTGCCGGGGCGCGTCGACCCGCCGGACTGGAGCCCGAGGTGGAAGTCACCCGGATGCTGGTCCGGGTGGGTCGTGATCAAGGGCTGGCACTGGCCGCCGCGTTGCGCCGCGCCACCGGCGTGCTCAGCACCCGGCGCAGTGCTGACCCGGTGCGGATACAAATCGACCCGCTGCACATAGGCTGAGAGCCGTCCGTCGGCGGCATAAGGCACACGCGGAAACGGGGTGGACATGAAGTGGCTCGGCCGCAGCCTGGCGCTGCTGATTCCGGTGGCCGTGTTGGGAATCGGCTTGCTGTGGCCGCTGATCAACACCGGCGGCGGTACCCCGCCATGGGATCCGGTGAAGTTCAGCTCCTATCGGGCCGACTACCGCGTGCACCAGGACGGCACCCTGGAGGCCACCGAGACCATTGCCGCCGAGTTCGGATCCGGCCGGCACGGCATCTTCCGGTTCTGGGACCTGGCCAACCCGAACGATCCAGGGGTGCGCCAAGAACCGACGATCACCTCGATCTCGATGGACGGGCAACCGGTGCCGCACGAGCTGCTCTGGGAGTCCCAGGGCCGGATCCGGGTGGCCAAGATCGGCGACCCGGATCGCGAAGTCAGCCCCGGTACCCACACCTACCGGATCCAATACCGCATCCACGGCGTGCTGGATCCGGGCCGCACCGGCGCCGACCGGCAGTTCGCCACCGAGACCGGTCAGCCCGACGCGGAGTCGACGTTCTTCTGGAACGTCCTCGCCCAGGGCTGGAACAACTTCATCCGGCGGGCCGACATCACCGTGATGATGCCCGCACCGGTGACCGGCGCGCAGTGCTCGATCGGAGATAGTGTCGGGGAGCCGTGCCGGCAGTTGGCGGTCGACGGGGCCACGGTCACCGTTTCGGCCACCGAACTGCCGGCCCGCACACCGGTGACCATGCGGGTCGGCGTCGACGTGCCCACCCCGCCGCGCGCCGAACTGCCCTGGTCTGCGCGCTGGGATCCGATCCTGGGCCGGTCGCCGGCCGCGCTGCTGTGGGTATTCGGGTTGTCGATCGCGGCCGGCGTCGCGGGCGTGGCAGCACACCGGCTCACCGTGGAGAAGCCGCCGCCGATGCCGCTGCAATACGCCCCGCCGGACCGGATCGGCCCGGTGCAAGCCGAATTCATCCGCACCGAGGACACCAGTTCAGCGGCCCTGACCGCGACGCTGTTCCATCTCGCCGAACACGGCGCGGTCGAACTGCGGCAGACCGGCGCCGACAAGTGGCGGGTGACCGGCAAGCTGCGCCGTCGGGACTGGGAGCAGTTGGACCCGGTGGCCCGGGCGGTCGGCGCAGCACTGGGCGTCGATCAGCTGGGCAACACCTTCTCGGCGGCCGGCACGGTGTCGGCGGGCCAGAAGCTGACCACCGCCAAGACCGAACTGAGCAAGATGGTCCGCACCTGGGCCCTGCACGAAGGTCTGCTGGTGCACCGCCGGTCGGAATGGTGGGTGCGGGTGGCAAACCTGGTCGCGTTGGCCGCGGCGGTGCTGGCCGCCTTCCGGCTGATCGCGCCGGCCACCGTGTGGATGTTGCCATTCGTGGTGCTGTTCTTTGCCACGCTGCCGGCCTGGCGGCCCGGCGTGGGTACCAGGCGCACCCCGGCTGGGCGTGAGCTGTGGTCGCGGGCCGGCGGATTTCACCGGATGTTGGTCACCGACTCCGCCGAGGCCCGATTCGACTTCGCGGCGCGCAAGGACCTCTACACCGCGTACCTGCCGTTCGCGGTGGCCGCCGGGGCTGCTGCACTGTGGGCCAAGAAGTACCGGGACACCGTCGGCGCGGCCGCGCCGCAACCGGGGTGGTACCACGCCTCATCGAGCTCGTCGAGCTCGGATACGGGCGCCGCCGACTTCGACAGCTTCGATGCCGCCCTGTCATCGTCGATCGGCGCATACAGTGCGTCGCAGTCCTCGTCGTCGTCCGGCGGTGGCGGCGGTGGTGGCGGCGGGGGCGGGGGCGGCGGAGGAGGAGGCGGATCATGGTGAGAGTCCTGCTGGTGCTGATCCTGCTGATCGCGGTCGCGGTGCTGATCGGTTTCGTGGTGGGCTACAACAAGATTCGCGCCGCCGATGTCCGGGTCGAGGAGGCCCTCGGCGGTATCGACGTGGAGTTGACCCGGCGCGCGGCCCTGATCCCGGCGCTGATCGCGGCGGTCAGTACGTTCGCCGCGCACGAGCAGGCGGTGCTGTCGCGGATCACTGCGGCCCAGACCGCGCTGAATTCGGCGACCGGCAGCACTTCGGTACAGGCGCGCAGCGCGGCCGAGCGCCAACTCGACACCGCGGTGGGGCAGGTGCTGGCGCTGGGCGCGGCCCACCCACAACTCAGTTCGTCGCAGAATTTCTTGCACCTGCAGCAGAACCTGTCGGACACCGAGGACAAGCTGGCCTTCGCGCGGCAGTACTACAACGACACGGTGGCCACTCTGAACCGGCTGGTGAGTTCGATTCCCTGGATGTACGTGGCGCCGATCGCCGGAATCGGTGAGCGCGAGTACTACCAGACGCCGCGCTGACCGGGCGGGCCTGCCGAGTTCGCCGCTCTCTAAACTGGTCAGATGCGTTTGGTGTTCGCTGGTACCCCTGCGCCGGCGTTGCCGTCGTTGCGCGCGTTGCTCGACTCTCCCCGGCACGACGTGGTCGCGGTGCTGACCCGACCCGATGCGGTGTCCGGTCGGCGCGGTCGACCGACGCCGTCGCCGGTGGCCGAACTTGCTGCCGCACACGATATCCCGGTACTCAAGCCGGCCCGGCCGAACACCGCGGAGTTCGTCGCCGAACTGGCGGCGTTCGAACCGGACTGCTGCCCGGTGGTGGCCTACGGCGCCCTGCTGGGTGCCGAACTGCTGGCCACCCCGAAGCACGGCTGGGTGAACCTGCACTTCTCGGTGCTGCCGGCCTGGCGGGGTGCCGCCCCGGTGCAGGCCGCGATCGCGGCCGGGGACACCGTGACCGGAGCCACCACCTTCTTGATCGAACCCGAGCTCGACAGCGGCCCGATCTACGGCGTGACCACCGAGGTGATCAAGCCCACCGACACTGCCGGTGATCTGCTCGAACGGCTGTCGATCTCCGGGGCCGGTTTGCTGACCGCGACGCTGGACGGAATCGAGTCCGGCCAATTGCGCCCGCAACCGCAGCCGGCCGAGGGCATCAGCCTGGCCCCGAAGATCACCGTCGAATCCGCGCAGGTGCGGTGGGACCTGCCCGCGCACGTGATCGACCGTCGGCTCCGCGCGGTGACCCCGAACCCGGGCGCCTGGACCATGATCGGCGATCAGCGCATCAAACTCGGTCCGGTGCAGGCCGTGCCGACCGAACCGGCCGACCGGCCGCCGGCCGGTGCCATCCGGGTCGAACGCAAACGCGTCCTGATCGGCACCGCCACCGATCCGGTGCAACTCGGCGACGTGCAGCCGCCCGGCAAGAAACCGATGAACGCCGCGGACTGGGCGCGCGGAGCCCGCCTGGACGACGGAGCCCGGGCATCATGAACGACCGCACACCCCGCCGACACGACGGCCCGCGACCCGAGCGCGGGGAGCGCCAGGGCCGGCCCCGCGGGCAGCGGCCGGCCGCACCCCGCGGCCAACGCCAGGGTGGCCAGCCACGGGACCGGCAGGGGAGCGGCCCGCAGCGCCCGGGCGCCCGGCGCCGGCCCGGCCGCAGCCCGCTGGACCCGGCCCGCCAAGCCGCCTTCGACGTGCTGCGCGCGGTGTCCGAACGCGACGCCTATGCCAACCTGGTGCTGCCGGCGCTGCTGCGCGACCGCGGGATCATCGGCCGTGACGCCGCGTTCGCGACCGAACTGGCCTACGGTGCCTGCCGCACCCGCGGTCTGCTCGACGCCGTCATCGCCGCCGCCGCAGGCCGCCCGGTCGACAAGATCGACTCGGTGCTGCTGGACCTGCTGCGGCTGGGCGCCTACCAGTTGCTGCGCACCCGGGTCGAGCAGCACGCCGCGGTGGCCACCACCGTCGAGCAGGCCGGCATCGAATTCGACTCGGCACGTGCAGGTTTCGTCAACGCGGTGCTGCGCACGATAGCCGGCCGCGATGAGCAGAGCTGGGTCGCCGAGTTGGCGCCGTCGGGCAGTACCGACCCGGTCGGCAACCTGGCCTTCACGCACGCCCATCCGCGTTGGATCGCCCAGGCGTTCGCCGACGCGCTCGGCGCCCGGGCCGGCGAGCTGGCGCAGCTGTTGGCCGCCGACGACGAACGCCCGGGTGTGCATCTGGCCGCCCGCCCCGGCGCGTTGACCGCCGCGGAGCTGGCCGACGCGGTCGGCGGCGAACCGGGACGTTACTCGCCGTACGCGGTGTACCTGCCCAGCGGGGACCCGGCTCGGTTGCTGCCGGTGCGCGACGGGCTGGCCCTGGTCCAGGACGAAGGCAGCCAGCTGGTGGCGCGCGCGCTCACCGAAGCCGAACTGGTCGGTCCCGACGGTGGACGCTGGTTGGACCTGTGCGCCGGTCCGGGCGGCAAGACCGCGCTGCTGGCCGGGATTGCGGCCCAGCGCGGTTTCGCGGTGACCGCGGTCGAACCGGCCGCCAAACGCGCAGATCTCGTGGAACAGAACACCGCCGGGTTGCCGGTGACCGTGCACCGGGTCGACGGCCGCGACAGTGGACTGCCCGGTGGGTTCGACCGGGTACTGGTCGACGCGCCGTGCACCGGACTGGGTGCGCTGCGGCGCCGGCCCGAGGCGCGCTGGCGCCGATCTCCGCAGGACGTCGCCGAACTGACCAAACTGCAACGCGAACTGCTGGCTGCGGCGATCGAGCTGACCCGTCCCGGCGGCGTGGTGCTGTACGCCACCTGCTCACCGCATCTGGCCGAGACCGCCGGTGTGGTGGCCGACGCGGTGCGCCGGCACCCGGTCACCACATTGGACACCCGGCCGCTGTTCGATCCCACCGGCGATCTCGGCGACGGCCCCCATGTGCAGCTGTGGCCGCATCGACACGGCACCGACGCGATGTTCGCGGCCGCGCTGCGCAAGGACGGTCCCTGAGCACCGCGGGCGACCCTTAAGGTAGGCGCATGTCGTCATCGCAGGGGCCGCTGATCGCGCCGTCCATCCTGTCCGCGGACTTTGCCCGACTGGCCGACGAAGTGGCCGCGGTGGCCGGCGCGGACTGGGTGCACGTCGACGTGATGGACAACCACTTCGTGCCCAACCTGACCCTCGGGTTGCCCGTGGTAGAAAGCCTGCTGAAGGTCACCGACATCCCGCTGGACTGCCATCTGATGATCGCGGACCCGGACCGGTGGGCGCCGCCGTATGCCGAAGCGGGTGCGCACAACGTGACCTTTCACGCCGAGGCCACCGAGAACCCGATCGCGGTTGCCCGCGACATCCGCGCCGCCGGCGCCAAGGCCGGTTTTGCGATCAAGCCCGGCACACCGCTCGAGCCCTATCTGGAGATCCTGCGCGACTTCGACACGCTGCTGGTGATGTCGGTCGAGCCCGGGTTCGGCGGCCAGAAGTTCATCCCCGATGTGCTGTCCAAGGTCCGCACTGCGCGCCGATTGGTCGATTCCGGTGAGTTGACGATCCTGGTCGAGATCGACGGCGGCATCAACGCCGACACCATCGAGGCCGCCGCCGAGGCCGGGGTGGACTGTTTCGTGGCCGGTTCGGCGGTCTACGGCGCCGAGGACCCGGCCAGGGCGGTCGCGGCGCTGCGCCGGCAGGCTGCCGACGCCTCGCCGCATCTGACTTCATGACCCGGTCTGCGGCCATGCGGCTGGCCGTCGAACAGGGAAACCTGGTCAAGGGCGCCACCTACCCGAACCCACCGGTCGGCGCGGTGATCCTGGACGCCGACGGCGCGGTGGTCGGGGTCGGCGGCACCGAACCGACCGGCGGTGCGCACGCCGAGGTGGTGGCGCTCCGCGCCGCCGGTGACAAGGCCGCCGGCGGCACCGCCGTCGTCACGCTGGAACCGTGCAACCATCACGGCCGCACGCCGCCGTGCACCGAGGCGCTGCTGGCCGCCGGGGTCGCCTCGGTGGTCTATGCGGTGGCCGACCCCAACCCGGTGGCCGCCGGCGGAGCGCACCGGCTGGCCGCCGCCGGTGTGGACGTGCTGGGCGGGGTTGAGGCCGATCTGGTCAGCGCGGGCCCGCTGCGCGAGTGGTTGCACAAACAACGCACCGGGCGACCGCACGTCACCTGGAAGTACGCCACCAGTATCGACGGCCGCAGCGCCGCGGCCGACGGTTCCAGCCAATGGATCACCAGTCCGGCGGCGCGGGCCGATCTGCATCGGCGACGTGCGGCCGCCGATGCCATCGTGGTCGGCACCGGAACGGTGATCGCCGACAATCCCACGCTGACCGCCCGGCTGCCGGACGGCACGCCCGCCGAGCGACAGCCGCTGCGGGTGGTGGTGGGCAACCGCGACGTGCCGCCGGAAGCCAATGTGCGCAACGGTGATTCACCCACCGTGCTGATCCGCAGCCACGATCCGGTCGAGGTGATCGCGGCGCTGGCCGACCGCACCGACGTGCTGATCGAAGGCGGCCCGACCTTGGCCGGCGCGTTCCTGCGGGCCGGGGTGATCGACCGGATCCTGGCCTACGTGGCGCCGATCCTGTTGGGTGGGCCGATCGTCGCGGTCGACGACGTCGGCGTCGCCAGCATCGCGCATGCGTTGCGCTGGCGCTTCGACGCGGTCGAGTCCGTCGGTCCGGACCTGTTGTGCAGTCTGGTTCCGGAGGCGTGACGCGGTTGCGTCGACTGTGCTGGGTTGCGGGTGCATTGGCTGCGGTGTTGGCTGCGGCCGGTATCGGTGCGCACTTCGTCGGTTTGGTCAGCACCACGGCCACCCTGATCGCTTCGTTCACACCGTTGTTCGTGCTGTTGGCGGGCGTGGCGGTGGTGCTGGCGCTGGTGGCCCGCGCCTGGGTGTTGACCGTGTTGACCGTGCTGATCGCCGCCGTCGGGGTGTGGTCGCAGCTACCGCTGTTCTCCGGGTCGGCCGGCGCGGAGCCTGCCGGTGGGGTGTCGGTCCGGTTGCTGCAGGCCAATATTCGACTCGGCGAGGCCGATGCCGCTGCGCTGACCCGGCTGGTGGTCGATGAGCAGGTCGACATCCTGACCGTCATCGAGCTGACTGACCAGGCGGTGCACCGATTGCAGGACGCCGGAATCGATGCGGCGCTTCCGTATTCGGTGCTGTATCCACGCCGTGGTGGTGGCGGAGCGGGGATCTTCTCGCGGTTCCCACTGCGCGACGGCGAGGTGCTCGAGGGCTTCACCCTCAACAATGTCAAAGCGGTGGCCGAGATTGGGGACCTCGATCCCACCGTGGTGTATGCGCTGCACCCGTTGCCGCCCTATCCGGAGCCGTCCTGGAAGTGGGCCTACGAACTACGCAGACTGCGTGGGGAATTCGCCGATGAGACGCGTCCCATTCTGATCGGTGCGGATTTCAACTCCACCTACGACCATCGTCAGTTCCGGGACTTGCTGCGCAATGTGGACGTGGACGGCTCGGACCCGCTGCTGGACGCGGCCGAGTATCTCGGGTCCGGGATCGTCGCGACCTACCCGGCCGACCGCCGGTACCCACCGGTGCTGGCCATCGACAAGATCCTCACCCGCGGCGGGGTCCCGGTCGCGTTCGGCCGGGTCGACCTGCCCGGTTCCGACCACCACGGAGTGATCGGCGACATCCGCTTCGATCCGGCCTGAGCTGTCCGGTTCGGATCCCCGGCCGGGCCGACCTGAACGCCCCTGTCCCGCACGTCTTTGTATAGGCTTGCCTAACATTAGGCGGGACGATGCCCGCATCGGGAAGGTGGTGCAGTGGCCGATCAGATGAGCCGGCGGTTCTTCCTGGGGACCGGCTTGGCGCTGGTGGCCGGGGCGGGTGCGGTGACGTCTGGTTGCGCCGCCCGGAAACCGGAGTTCAGCCCGGCCCCGTTACCCGAACCGGTGCTGGGCCCCGATTACGCGGTCTACCGGGATCTCGCGTACGCCGAACCCGTGGGCCGGGGGCACCTGCTGGATCTGTACCTGCCCCGCGACCAGAAATGGGTCGTTCCGGTCGTGATACATCACCTCGGTTCGGCGTTCCGCGGTGACGACTCCAAGGGGGAGGCGCTGCCCGCGGAGACGGATCCGTCGGCGGAACTACCGACCCAGCTGCCGGCGCCGGACCGTCCGGTGAATCCCGCCGCGCTGACCGGGATGGTCGGTGCCCGGGAACTGGCGCGCAGGTGGGTCCGGCATGGCTATGCGGTGGTCGGACTGAACGTGCGCAACAGCAGCCAGGCCAAGTTCCCCGGGCAGTTGCACGACGTCCACGCCGCGATCCGGTTCTTGCGGGCCAACGCCATTGACCTCGGACTGGATCCGACCCGATTCGCCATCATGGGCAGCAGCAGCGGTGGGTGGGTTGCGACGATGGCGGCCCTGACCGCCGGGATCCCGGAGTACGAAGGTGATCTGGGCAATCCGGGATGGTCGAGCGCGGTACGCGCTGTCATCGATCTCTACGGCCCCACCGACTTCCTGGCGATGGACGACCACGCCCTGCCCGGGCAGGCCACCCACGACGCGGCGGACTCCCCGGAATCCGAGCTGATGGGATTCCCGATCCAGTCCGACCCGGTAGCGGTGGCCGCTGCCAACCCGGCCCGCTATGTTCGCGCAGACAGTCCACCGGCCTACATCGTGCATGGCTCCGCGGACCCGTACGTGCCGTTGAATCAGTCCGAGATCCTGTTCGACGCATATCAGCGGGCCGGTGGCACGGCGACGCTGACGGTGCTGCCCGGTGTCGGACACACCGACGCCTACCTGGCGAGCCCGGAACTCTCGGCGGGACGCACGGTCCGCAACACGCGCAACGGTGTCACGACGACCGCCGACGAGCCGGCACCCACCTTCGACAGCCTCCTGGAGTTTCTCAACTCCCAGCTGCGGGTCGATCGTCTCGGAGGTTGACCCGGCTGCAGTGCTGCAGCTACCCGACGCCCTGGCTCTCGACCAGATCCTCACCTGCGGCGGCATCGTGGTCGGCCATGAACTCGGCCACCGCGGACACATACGGTTCCCGCAGGATCGAATTGTGGTCGCAGGACAGGGTTTCGGTGTGCAGCTCGCCGGTCAGGATCCGACGCCACAGTTCCGGCTTCGCGGGGTTCAGGTAGCTCAGGACCAGCAGGACACGGCCGGACCACGGCTGCGGGTGATGCATCTTGCCGACCCGGACGCCTACCTCCTCCAGAGCCTGCGACTGCCGCTGGCCGCGGTACTGAACCAGCCCGGCGGTGGGTAACAGGATCCGGCGTCGCCACAGGTCCCGGCGGGTCGTCGGCGTGGCGTTCACCGGCGCACCGGTGCGCGCACCGATCGTCGGATCCTCCCGGCGGGCGGCACGGATCACCGCGGGCGGCAGGAAGGGATCCAGCAGCGTCACCAATTCGACGGTCTCGCCGTCGCTTTCGAGTCGTCGGGCGACGTCGAGGGCGATGTAGCAGCCCAACGAGTGACCCAGCAGCCGATAGGGTCCGGTGGGCTGCAGTCGGCGCAGATCGGTCAGGTGCCTGCGGGCCGCGCGGGCCACGGTCCAATCCGGCACGCCGCGATTCTCCAGCCCGTGCGGAATGAACGCATGCACCGCGGTCGCGGAGCTCATCTGGTCGGCCAGCGGAACGAACGACAACGCCGAGGCGCCCGCGCCGGTGAAGCAGAACAGCACCGGACCGGCACGTCGATCGGGCTCGACCGCGCGGATCGGCACCGTGGTGGGTGCCAGCGTCTGCCGGTGCTCGGGAACCCGGGCCGAGGTTCGGGCGGTCACGGTACTGGCGAACTGGGCGACAGTGGGGGCACTGGCCAGATCCGCATGCGACAGCCGGACACCGTGGGCGCCTCCGACCCGGTTGAGCATGTCGGTGACCGCCAGCGAGTCGCCACCGAGGGCGTAGAAACTCTCGGTGCGTCCGACTTCGGCGAGCCGGAGCACCTCGCACCAGATCGCCGCGATCGTCGACTCCAGCTTGCCGCGCGGTGGCTCCGAGGCTGCCCGGGTCGGCACCGGCAACGCCTGACGGTCGACCTTCCCCCGTTCGGTACGGGGCAGCTCCGGCAGGATGACCAGATCCGTCGGCACCATCCAGGCCGGCAGGTCGCGGTGCAACCGGCTGCGGATCGCGGCGATGGAGGGGGTTCGGACGTCCGGCTGGGGCGCCAGGTAACCCGCCAGCCGCGGCTCGGTGTCGTCTCCGGCACCCAGCCGGGGGCCGACCACCACGATGGCTTCGCGCACCTCCGGGTAGCGCAACAGCGCCGCTTCGATCTCGGCCGGCTCCACCAGATATCCGCGCACCTTGACGGCGGTGTCCGCGCGGCCGAGCAGGATCAGATTGCCGCCGCCGTCTCGGCGGCCGAGGTCGCCTCCGAGGAACGATCGGGTGCCGTCGGCGTTGAACACGAAGCGGCTCGAGGCCGCGAACGGATCCAGGTAGCCCAGCGCCAGATAGCGGGAGCTCACCGTGATCACGCCGGCGTCGTCGATGTCGATCTGCTTGTGCGGCGAGGGGATTCCAGCTGGGATGGCACCGTCGGGGATGTCGGCACCGGGGGCGACGTCGTAGGTCGCGATGGAACTGGCTTCCGAGGAACCCACCCAGTTGGTGAACACCGCGCGGGGCGCCAGTGCGCGGGAGTACTCCACGTGTCGGGTGTAGGCGGCTTCGCCGGTGGTGACCACGCGTGCCAGATTGGGCAGTTGGTCTCCGCGCGCAGCGGAGGCCAGCGCGTCCAGAAACGCCGGCGTCGCCACCAGGACTTCGGCCCCGCTGTCACCGATGCGTTCGAAGGCGGCCCGGGTGTGTTCGGAACGGGGGTCGACCGCGATCACCTCGGCGCCGTTGAGCAGTGAACCGACCAGCACATTGAGGCCGGCGCCAAAGCTGATCGGCATGCACAGCGCCACCCGTCGGCCCGCACTGATACCGAACCGGCTGGCCATCACCTCGGCGTCGCACAACCACATCCCATTGCCGTGCAGTACCGCCTTCGGCGCGCCGGACGAGCCCGACGTGAACTGGATGCTGGTCAGATCGTCCCAGCCGGCCACCGGAGCCGGGGCGCCGGCAGCGTCGGGCGGCGTGATCGAGACGTTCTGGACATCACAGGCGGGGGTCAGCGCGGCGGCGAGTTCGCCGTGCGGATCGTCGGTCAGCAGGGTGTCGGCGCGCCGGCCGTTCGCGGTGAGGATGCCGATGATGTTCTGCACCCGCTGCACCGGCAGTCCGGGGTCGACGGCGACCAGGACGGCGGTCGAGTTGAACACTCCGAGCACCGCGCTCACGGTCGCCGGCGACAGGCCGGCCGACAGCAGGACCGCGTGCTCGTCGCCGGACTCCGATATCTTCGCGGCCCAGCGGCGGCTGGCGGTCTCGAGGGCGCCGTAGCTGATCGCTTCGTCGGCGGTGCGTACCGCGATGCGCTCTGGCTGCTCCCGGGCGATTGCGGCGAACTGCGTTGCCACCGAGTCGAATCGAAGTGGGCTTTCGGTGTACTGCGGTTGATCCGCCGCCGCCGGTGCGGCGGATGGCTGCGGTGCGGAACTGCGCAGCGCGCGACGGACGTGCCGGATGGTCGGCACCACAACGATGCCGGCGGCGACCAACTCGGCGCCCAGATAGGCGTATCCGACGGCGTCGATGCCCCAGATCGGGGTGGTGTAGCTGACCCCGACGACAATCAGGACGGCGGCCAGGAACTGCACGGCGACCGCGCCTCTGAGTCGGCGTCGAAGCCGGGCCATTGCGGTATAGATGTTCAGCACCCCCAACATCGGGAGGGTCAGCGCCATCACCCTGATCAGGCGGCCCCCCTCCTCGGCGTAATCCGGCCCCATTATGGACAGCACCGTAGGGCCGGCCAGTAACAGCCCCCCGGCGCCGAGTAACGCAGCAGCCGTACACATTACGGTGAATCGCAGGGTGCAGGCGCGCAGGTCGGCACCGGGTGCCGATGCGGTGGCGACGAACGGAGCGGCGGTGGCGCCGATCAGCACACCGATGGTGCTGACCAGCAACCAGCACATCGAGTAGTAGGCGTTCATCTCGGTGCCGAGCCGCGCCACGATGATCAGCGGCACCACCAGCGGGACCATCACCAAGACTGCGTTGATGGCACACGAACTGGCGAAGAACTGCACCAGCGACCGGGTGGGTGGCAGATCGGGAACGCCATCGTGACGGCGGCTGACCGGCGTGATCACGCGAAGAGCCACCACCGCCGCGATCACCGCTGCCGGCAGCATCCACGACCACACGATCGCCGAACCGGTGGCCAGCGGGATGAGTGCCGCGACGGCAATCAGTTTGATGATCGACTGGCTGACGTTCTTGGTGAGGATGACTCGGGTCCGGCCCAGCCCGATCAGGATCTGATCCTGGACCGCGAAGATGGCCAGGATCGCCACGAACCCGGGAAACAGCAGCATCTCGGTGAGATCAGGAAAGAGTTGGGAGCGTGGACCGACGACGATGAACACCGCGCCGAACAGCAGGGCGGCGCTCACCACCACGGCCAGCCCGGAGCGGACGTGCCGTCGCGAATCCCGGCCCGCCACCGGGAGGAAGCGTTCGTACAGGCTGCCCAGACTCAGGGTGGCCAGGGTGGCCGTCGTGGCCGCCGAGGAGATGATGGCCGATGCCCGGCCGACCTCGGCGGTGCTGTAGCCCCGCGCGGCCACCGTCCAGAAGATGAATCCGAGGACTCCGGTCGCGGCGCTGGAAGCGATGACCGCCAAGATGTCGACCTCCAGCGCCCGACCGCGCAGCCAGGATTGCCGCGCCGCTGCGGACCTGGGTTCAGCGTTCGTCACAGAACTCAGTGATGGGCAGGCCGACGTGCCGCGATTCGGAGGGAACGCAACCGAGCAGCCGGTCGCCGGCTTTCAGTTCGGTGACGTTGTTGACGGTGCCACCCGGGCCGAGCAGCCGAACATGCCAGTCGTCCTGGGTGATCACGTTGACCGTCGCGCCGTCAGGTGAGGTGGCGGTGATGGACAGCAGCGGGCGACGTTCGATCTTCACCCGACCGATCCGCACCTCGCGTGCGGTGCCGTCGCTGCGAATGGCCAGGATCGGTTGGCCGGCGCGCAGTTCGGAAACGTAACGGGTGCGGTTGTCGGGCACCAGCACGTAGGAGTGCACCGCCCCGGCGTTCCACCGGAAGGGCCGGGTGGGCATGTAGGGCAGCGGGTGGGTTTCGCTGCAGGACAGGAACATACCGCTGGCGAAGGAACCGATCAGGCAACCCTCGTCGGTCTCCAGCAGCGAGCAGGTGTCGATGCAGGCGCGATCACCCATGCCGATGTGTTCCACACCGGTGACCACGAGTTCGACCAGGGGAATGCTGTCGTGTCGAAGCGACACCACCCGGGCCAGGGTGGCCACGTCGTCGGGGCCGGTGGGGGTCAGCAGCAGTCCGTCGGATCCGTGTTCCAGGACGAGCTTGACGATCTCTGCGTCGGTGATGTCGTTGACGACCGTGACGGTGCGTCCGTCGGAGTTCTCGGCAGCGGCGATCACGATCTCCAGCGGGATCTTGGTCGGATCGGTGAACGTGAGGATGGTCCACGGCACCACACGTACTGCCTCGCATGCCTTTTGCAGGGTGCGGGCATCGGAGACGACGAGTTCGGATCCCCACTCGGCCTGGCCGATCTGGGCCGAGACGGCCTGGTCGGCGCGGTCGGACAGCACCACATCGACGGTGAACTCCGCCAACTCGTCGGGCTCGTTGCCTGCGGTGAGCGCCAGCACGCGACGGATGGTCGGTGGCAGGTCGCTGAGCAACACCAGGTCGTCGGACACGATCCCGTCGACCCGATGGTGAATGGCCGCCTGCACCACGGCATCTCGCAGCTGTTCCGGGACCCCGCGCAGATCGATCCAGGCGAAGTGCTCTTCGCGTCGGCCCTCGCCCTCGCCCACGGCGGGGGTGATGCTGTCGGTAACGATGTCGGATACGTCGCTCATATTCTGTGTCCTCGTAGATGATGAATGTGATTCGAAATGCTTGCCGTACACGCCTTTTACTGTTTCGGGGTCCAGCCCCCGATGTCCAGCGTGTCCTTGTTCTCCGGTGCAACCCACTGCGCGGCGTTCTTGCCGGATCCGGTATGCCGGAAGATGACGGTTTCACCGTTGCGGTATATGGCCTCCCACATGGGCGAGGCGTTGAGATACTGCTGGAATTCGACCGCCCCTTCGGGTCGGATCCGGCGGTAGTACTCGATGGCCCGGCGGGACTGCTCGCTGAAGATGATGTAGGTATCGAAGGGATGCTGTTCGACATTCCATTCCAGGTTGCCCAGCTGCTCTTTGGTTGGGAATATCGCTCGCTGTACACCCACGTCCATACTGATCGGTTTGTCGAAGTTCGAAAATCGCAAGGTCTGTTCGGCGTACGCGGCACCGACCCGGGTCGGCATACCGGTGGGATGCAACATCATGATGCGAGTGCCCGGTTGTATACCCGCGGTGAACTTCTGCATCAACTCAACCTGTGACTTGGTTTCGTACACGAATGGCCACAGCGCCACATACGAATTCAGACTGGCCAGCGAGATGACGGCCAGCCAGCAGGTCGCGGCGACTGCGGGCAGACCGAGGGCCCGGCCGGGTGGCCGGGTGAGTGCCCGAACCAAGGGCGGGGCGATGATGAATCCCAGGCCGAGCAGGCTGTACAGGTAGACGCGGAAGATGGCTTCGCCGCCGTAGTCCATACCCAAGAGCAGCGCCAGGGGGCAGAACGCCAGGATGGCCCCAACCAGCACCGCTCGGCGGTGTTTGCGCAGCCAGCACGCGGCCCCGAACGCGGATAGATACACCGTGGCCGAAAACCCGCGACACACCGCGGAGGTGAACCAGCTGGCTGGGGTGCCCACCGCGTCGGCCAGATTGTTCTCTGCGTTCTTCACCGGGCTGGAGGTGGAGAACAACCCGTAGGGGGCCACCGCATCCAGATTCCTCAGCAGGTATCCGCCGGCAATCAGGGCCATCGCCAGCACGATCCACCAGGGCCGGACCCGCTTGGTGACCACCAGCACGGTGATGATCATCAAGAGCCAGTACGGCGTCAACTGATGACTGGGCACGATCGCGAGAAAGGGGAGCAGCGCGAGGATGCCGGCCACTCGATGCTTGCGGGATTCGATCAGCAGCGTCAGCAGCCCGATGGCCATGACCAGAGCCCAGGACTGCGGTGAAAAGTAGTCCTGTCCAACCCAATTCACGATCTCGATGACGAAGGCCACGGTGATTGCGACTCTGGGGGTGAAACCGAATGCTCGTGCTGCGCTGTAGGCGGCAACCGCGATGAGGATGTGGATGACCGGGGCCCACACGTGGGCCAGGGCCACCGGCGTCAGGCCGGTGATCTCGCAGAACCACGCCATGGCGACGAAGAATGCCGGCCAGTTGCCGTAGATGTCGGTGTCCGGCGGCATGATCTGGCCGTGCTGCTGGATGTAGTCCACGACCGCGATGTGTTTGTAGGTCCAGTCGTAGAGCGGTACTTCGGTGGCAACGAACGTGGTGCCACGGGAGACCGCGATCGCGGCGCTGAGGGCCAGCAATGCGGCGGGCAACTGGCCGGCGCGGATCGCCAAGGCGAATGCAACCGTTGTCAGCATGATGGCCACGCCGAGGATCGGTCCGGTTCCGGAGAACAGCAGGCCGTAGAGGCTCGCGTCGGCCCCGGGAAGTCCGGGCACACTGGCCGCCCACATCACCAGCGCAGCGATGCTCAGTATGACCGAGGGATTGGGCCGGCCCACAGCGACTTTCGCCGGCCTCGGGATCAGCGCCACCGCGGCTTTGTCGGGCCAGCCGTTTCGGCGATACCACGCGGTGCTGCTACCGAGCACCGCGACGATACAGACCACCAGGATTCCCTCGGGATTCCACCGATAGGACCACATGGCACCGACGGTCACGATGGTCACCGTCGCCATTCCGAGCGCCAAGGTCACCCCGGCGCGCCCGCGGGTGGGAATGTCGATCCAACTCAGGATCGCAGCACCGGGTGCGACGGCAATGAACCCGGCCAGGAAGAGCGCACCGAGCCACGGCGGCAGCGGGATCAGCGCGATCAGTCCCAGTAGCGCGCCGCCGACAGCCAGGTCTGCCGGTCGGGCCGGGACCAGTCGGCGGCTCTGTTGGGAGCCAGTCGGGGTGCTCAGCAGATCGGTGTCAGGTTCGACCGGGGAGTCGAACGCCGGCACGGTCTCGGCTGGACTGATGACGGTGCTCAATCGTGCTCGTCTCACGCCCCGGTGCGGGGAAGATCAGGTGTGCCGGCGGTGATTCCGGCGAGCGGCCTGGCGCGTCGTCCTTCGCGTCGCCCGCGCCAGAGCGCCCACGGGCCGCCCAGTACGGACAGCACCTCGGTGCTGCCCACGCGGCGGGGCACCAGGCCGGTGAAATCGCGTTGCGGCGCGGCGATGGCTCCGTAGGCGAGGCTGCGGTCCACGGTGTCGCGGAAGCGGTTCCGGGCGACGCTGAAGACCAATCGGCGACCGCCACGGTCGAGCATGACCTTGGCGCCCCACGCGCCGAGTCCCACACCGTAGCCCTTGGCCTGCTGCAACAGCGTCGATGCCTCGGCACGATGCCGGTGCCAGACGATCGAGGCGGGATCATTGACCAACACGTCGCCGGCTTTGACCAGTTGGTAGAACATGTCGATGTCCTCGCCGCCCAGGGTCGGTGAACCGGCGCCCAACGCCTCGTCGAATCCACCCATCTCGATGGCCCGGGTCCGTTTGATGGCGAAGTTGGCGCCGGTGCCGTAGCGGCCCACCTGGAACGGGAACAGCGGAACGTCGACCGGCGGCTCGTCCATCGAGAAACGGCAGGGCTCGAGTGAGTCTGCCCAGGACACCCGCTGGTCGAAGTAGGCCTGTGCAGCGGTGCGCAGCTCACCGCTGGGCACCATGCCGCAGATGCACGAAGCATCCGGATGCCGGGTGAACGCCCTGGCCAGCGCACGCAACCAATGCGGGTCGACCACCACGTCGTCGTCGGTGAAGGCCACGATTTCGTGCCGGGCAGCGCGCAGGCCGGTATTGCGGGCATTGGACAAGCCGGGCACCGGTTCGACGACGCGGCGCACGCGCGGATCGGCAAGCGTGCTGATCACCTGCGCGGTGCCGTCGTCGGGTGGCGCATTGTCAACCACCACCACCTCGAACTCCGGGTAGTCCAGGGCTGTGATCGAGGCAAGCGCATCGGCCAGGTCGCGCGGTCGGTCCCGGGTGCAGACGACCACCGAAATGGGCAGCGGCGCTGTGTCATCGGCCGCCGGGGCGGCCGAGCGCTGCGGGATCGGCAGTGTGACGGTGCCGTCGACGATGTCCGCTTCGGCGAACTCGAGCGGATCCAGGTCGTCGCGCAGCAGGATCCGCGCCTTCCGGTACTGATCGGCACCGATCGGGCGCACCACCGCCTGGCCGCGAGCGCGGTCGTCGGCCGTGATCTGCAGCCAGCCCACCCAGCGTGAGTGTGGGCTGCCGTCGGGCACACCGTTGGTCGGCATCGCGGGGGAAAGGTCGCGGATCATCAGGGATTCCTCATTCGTGGTGCCAGTCATCGGGCCTCGGCGTCCTGCAGTTCGGGTACTGCGGCCCCGGGCGGGGGATCGGCAACGGTCTGCCTGCGTCGGCCCGAGACAGCCAGCACGATCACCGCCAGGATGATCGAGTACACCGTCACGCGCTCGGTCCCGCCGGGGCCGAGCATGGTCGTGAAGTGTCCGGAGTAGACGAAATCGGAGACGATGCCGGCAAGCCCGGCCAGCGCAGCGAATCGCTTGGCGGCGTGCGGAAGTCGAGTCGTGCGGGAGACACCGATCAGCAGTATTGCGATCGGGCCGAGCACCTTGAACACCGACAGCGCGGTGGCGTAGGTGGGGAAGCTGACCTGCTCGGTGAAGGCTCCCGAGAGGGCGAAGCCGACACCGGCGACAGCGAGCAGAAAGCCGTGCGCGGCCGCGACCGAACGACTCAGCATCCAGGACAGCGCCACCGTGGTGATCGCAAGCCCGGTGATCACTATCGCGACGTCGAGGGCCGGGTACAGCGCGCTGCACGGCCAGTTGCCCCCGATGCCGCAGAACGGCACGCCCAGCGGGCCGATCCGGTCGTCGCGGTAGCTGTAGTGGCCGCGCCAGGTGGCCGCGACCACCCATTCGGCGGCGAAGTAACAGAGCGTCAACAGCGCAGCCACCATGGCGGTTCGGGGCTGGGGAAGGACGGTCAAGAACCTGATCATCGAACGTGATCCTGTCGTGGCCCGTCGACGTCCACCACGCTGGTTCTGCCGAGCAGGGACGCCTGCACCAGACCCAGTGCGAAGCCCGCGCAGGTGAGTACGAATCCGCATACCAGCGCGGCGGCACGGGATGGCCGGTGCAGGGACAGCCACAGACCCGAGGTGAGGGTCTTGATGGTGTAGCTGCGTTCGCTGGACAGCGCATCGCGCTGGCCGGACATCCGGGTCAAGATGGCCTTGGAGCGGCCTTCCTGGAAACATCGCCGGAAGAAGTACCGGGTGGTGGCGCGGTTCGCGGGAACGTGGTGGCTGACCCGGAATCCGGTGTTCCGGATGATCCGGTGATCGGGAAACGCCCGTTGCAGACGCACCCCCATGTGGGTTTCCTCGCAGCCGGTGGGAAAGGCGCCGAACCGGCCCAGGTCGCTGGAGAAACCGTTGATCCGGTGCAGCGCCTCGCGGCGCACCGCCATGGCGGCCCCGATGGGATTCCGCAGCGGCCCACCATGATCGGGCAGACCGCGGTAGTCGCAGCCGATCACCCAACCGAACTCGGCGGGGAACCAGCGGGGCGGCGCACCGTTGGCCCAATCGGGATCGATGGCACCACCGATCGACACCACGGACTCATCGGTGAAGGCGGTCCGGACCGCCGCCAGCGCACCTTCCTGCAGGGCTGCGTCGTCATCGATGAACACGACGACGTCGTGGTCGGCGATTTCGGTGCCGGTGTTGCGGGCGCCGGAGACGCCCTGCTCGAAGACGTTGCTGCTCAAGGTGACGCGGTCGCCGATGACGGCGGCAAGATCAGCCTGCAGCTCGTCGTTGTGGTCGACCACGACGATCACCCGTTCACCGGGCAGGGTCTGGGCCAGCGCTGAATCCACGGCCGCGAGCACCTGTTCCCGGCGGGCGAAGGTGAAGCAGCAGAGTACGACGTCCACCCCGACGTGCCGTGCCGGCGGGCTGGTGCCGTCAGCGACGGGTTCGGTGAGTTCGGTCATTGGCGAGGTCCTCGGTGGTGCAGATGCGACGGATCAGGCGGATTCAAGGGTGGAACTCAGCGGTCGGGAGATCGCCGAGCGGCCGTCGTGCAGCCTGCGGGACAGTTCGGATGCCACCCGATCGGGTTGGTCGGCCTCGAAGATGAGCCGGCCGAAACTCAGTCCGGCAACCCCGGATTCGGCAACCTCACTGCCGTAGGCGACGGCAGCGTCGTCGTCGCTGCCGGCGGGGCCGCCGGCCACCAGGATCGGCAACGGGCAGGAGTCCACCACTTCGTTCATGGCGGCCGGGCTGCCGGCGTAGTCCAGCTTCACGATATCGGCGCCGAGATCGGTCGCGATCGCGCCGAGGTGGGCCAGCGTCTCGACCAGCGGGGTCCCCGACTCGATGTGCGGACCACGTGCGTACATCATCGCCAGCAGCGGGATACCCAACGCATCGCAGGCCGAGGCCACGGCGCCGAGGTCGTTCAATTGTGCGGCCTCGGTGGGGGATCCGACGTTCACATGCACGCTGACCGCGTCGGCACCGGCCCGCAGGCATTCCTCGACGGTGCCGACCAGCACCTTGCCGGTGCGGTCCAGCGCGAGTTCGGTACCGGCCGACAGGTGGATGATCAACCCCATCTCGGTGAAGTGCACCGGATCGATCGAGCGGGCGCGGCCCTTGTGCACCACCACGGCATCGGCGCCCGCCGCCGCGAGCATGGCCACGGTGCGGTTGGCGTGGTCGGCCTTGCCCAGCGGGCCGATCGTGACCGAATGGTCCATCGGCACCACCAGTGCGCGGGCACTGTGCGGATTGAAGATGCGCGACAGCCGAATTCGTTTACCGGTGTCGCCGCGTCGAAGCCAGGCGCGGTTTTCGAACATGGACTCTCCGATCAAAGGACACCAGTTAGGAATTAGGCCAGGCTAGCCTAATGATTACCTGAGAAGTAACGTACGTCGGCGGGTGTGGGGTTGTCACTCGAACCGCCAGGGTGTAGGGAACGGCAACCCGAAGTACACCTCGCCCAACGCATCCTGCTCCGCCTGCGAAGTGGCCCAGCGCTCCAGTCGCGCCCGGCGCAGACGGTAGTCCAACGGGTCGTCGCTCAACCGGTGCAGCACAGAGGTGAGCGTCGCCGAGAAGTTCTGCGCCTGCCAGACTCTCGGCAATGCCGTCACGCTGTAGTCATCAAGATAGGTGCGCTGCCCGCTGCGATAGAAAGCGCCCAACGCGTGCGACAGCACACAGGCATCCGAGAGCGCGAGATTGAGGCCCTTGGCGCCGGTGGGCGGCACGATGTGGGCGGCATCGCCGAGCAGGAACAGGTTCCGGTATTGCATCGGCTCGGTGACCTCGCTGCGCAGCTGGGCCAGGCTGCGGTCGAAGATCTCACCGGTCTGCAGCGGCGGGTGATCGTCGGATTCGCTGCGGCGCAGCAGTTCCTTCCAGATCCGTTCATCCGACCACTCCCGTAGGTCGGTATCGGCGGGTACCTGCAGGTATTGCCGGGTGATGTGCGGCCCGCGCATGCTGTGCACCGAAAGGCCGTCCGGGTGAGCGCAATACATGCCCTCCGCGGTGACTGGTGTGCTGTGCGCCAGGATGCCCAACCAGGCGAACGGGTAGCTGCGGGTGTAATGCCTCAGTGCTCCCGGGGGCGGCAAGGTGCGACAGATGCCCTGGCCGCCGTCACAGCCGGCGACGAAATCGGCTTCTATTCGGTGAGTTTGCCCGTCGGATGTGAAGTGCACGCTGGGTCGGTCGGAGTCGATGCCGGTGACCGTCACGTCCTGGGCGCCGAACACCAGCTGACGGCCGGTTGCCAGGCGCGCCTCGATGAGGTCATGTACCACTTCGGATTGGCCGTAGACATAGCTGTGCCGTCCGGATCGGGCGTGGAAGTCGAGGTGGTAGGTGGTGCGGTCGAAGCGGATGTAGAAGCCGTCGTGCACCAGCGCGTTGGCCTGCAGGCGGGCGCCCACCCCGATCTCGATTAGTAAGTCCACACTGACCTGTTCGAGTACCCCGGCACGCACCCGTTGCTGCACGTAATCGCGCGAGCGGTGCTCGACGACGACCGTGTCGATGCCCTGAAGATGCAGCATGTGCGCCAAACTCAGGCCGGCTGGGCCGGCACCGATAATGGCTACTTGGCAACGCAATTCGGAAACTCTTCTCGCGATCGGACGGGGGAGTGGCAGCCGCCTCAGCGACCCGGAACGGCGTTCTCAGCGCTGCCTCGCGCCAGCCTACTGTTAAGCAAAGGGTGACCTAAATGTGATGATGGTCACGGTGCCTAACGTAGAGGCAAGGCTAGCCTCAGGTTGTACTAGCGTACCGGTACGAGCGCAGGTTCAGACGAATCGCGCCGAGTCTGTCCGGGCCGAGACGACATCCGTTTTGGTCAAAGAGACGCGAGAAAGAGATCGATCCCCCGTGACTGAACTGGCTCCCGACCGCGCCCTTGACGCTACCGATGCTGACTTCGCTGAAGATGCTGGTGACGGCATGCCGCAGGTGCCCAACGGACAGCCAACCGGGCACGGGGGCGGTAATCGTCCGACGGTGACGGTGATCATCCCGGCGCTCAACGAGGCGCGCAACCTGCCGCACGTTGCCGAGCGGATGCCACCGGTGGATCAGATCGTGGTGGTCGACGGCGGTTCGGTGGATGACACCATGGAGGTGGCCCGCGCGCTGTGGCCAGAAGCCTTGGTGCTGCGACAAACTCGTTCCGGCAAGGGCAATGCGCTGGCCTGCGGGTTCGAGGCCGCCACCGGAGACATCCTGGTGATGATCGACGCCGACGGCTCCACCGATCCGGCCGAGATTCCGTTGTTCGTACGGGCCTTGACCGAGGGGGCCGATCTGGCCAAGGGCAGCCGGTTTTCGCATGGCGGTGGCAGCGACGACATCACCAGGTTCCGCCGGTTGGGCAACTGGGGGCTGAACTGGTTGGTCAACCGGATCTTCAAAACCTCGTTCACCGACCTGTGTTACGGCTACAACGCCTTCTGGCGGCATGCGTTGTCCACGCTGGACCTTCCGCCTACCGACCTCGCCGAACCGCAGTGGGGCGACGGCTTCGAGGTCGAGACGGTGATCAACGTTCGAATTGCCCGCAGTGGCTTGCTGATCCGCGAAGTCGGCAGCTATGAGCGCGAGCGCATCCATGGCCGCAGCAACCTCAATGCCTTCAGTGACGGCTGGCGCGTGTTGCGCACGATCGACCAGGAGCGGCGCGAGCACAAGGCCGTCAAGGCCCGCGTCATCGCCCGCGACTGACCATCCAGTCGGGGCCCGTGACCGAGAACAGGGGTTACCCGGAAGCCCACTGGAACAACCTCTGGGCATCGGCGACTCGATCACGCCGATGTCCTAACAGATCGCCTGGAGCCGTGCAATACCTACCCTCGACCGCCCAAAGTTGGTGCAGGGTACGGCTATTCACCTGGCGAGCACGACTCGCACACTTCGCCGCCGGTTCGCGTGGCGACATCCCACTGTTGTGTATCTCACATGGGGTAGCCCCCACTTGCTGAGCGGTTCACGCTAGTTTGTTGTGAACGCAAGTATCCTTACAGCAAACTCATACGAAGCCGACGGGACTCACTCGCTCGGAGTCGGGTGAAAGTCGCGACGGGCTGCACCGGGCTCCCGTCTGTGGCTTCGACGATTCTGTGCTGTCTGCAATAGCCCTGGAGCAAACGGATATTCGCTGAGTACGAGGCCGGCGACGCTGGCCGCTCGAACCAGCACGCGCACCGAACATTCGGGGTGCCAGCTCGGCCGCACGGCCCGCCGTCAGCGCTCTATAGCAAATAGATAAGCCTTGCTCTTTAAGGTTAGCCTCAGGTAATCTTCAGACGGCATTGCGCCATTGACCCCCCTCTACTACCAAGCAGGAGCATCATGGAGTTGGCCCTCCGCGCCCATCAACATCCGCAACCCCCTTCTGAGGCAACGCGTTCCGGACCGGCCCGCCAGAAGGTCCTGGTGGCCGGCGTCGCGCTGGCCGGCGCGTCCCTGATAGCCGTCACTCCGGCGACGTCCTCTGTTCCGGCGATGGCCGCTGCACAAGCTCGGGCGGTCCAGTTGGCCGCCTTCGCGAACCCGCTCGAGGTGTGGCAAGACACCCTCACCACCTCTGCCGGACACCTCGAGTACGGGTTCAACTACGCCGGCACCCTGTACCCGACGCTGTTCCAAGAATCGGTCGACAGCGCGCCGACCATGCTCCAAGAGTTGGCCGGCGTCTTCACGAATGCCGAGGGCTGGCAAGCGCTCGTCGCGAAACTGCCGGCATACGGCGAGACGATCCAGGCGGCGCTTGCGGCCGCCCAGGAAGGCGGCCAGACCGGCCCGGACAACACCGACACCCCGGCCGGCCTCGAAGGCTTCACCGAGATGGCCCAGAACGTCGTCAACTACGTGCAGAACGGGCAGTTCAACTACGCCTACGCCGAGTTCAACCAGTACTTCCTGTGGAGCCTCGGTGGCGGCGCCTGGCCGTTGTTGGAGATCCTCGCGATTCCCGGCGACATGCTCGCCACCCTGGGCGCCGATCGGCTGGCCAATGTGGTGGATGCACTGATCAACGGCAAGGGGCACAACGCCCTGGGGAGCCTCACCGAGGCCCTGATGACACCATTCATCACCGCGAACATGCGGTTCACCGAGGGCCTGGACGACATCTATGCGGCAGGCCAGAGTCGTGAATGGGACACCCTGGCCAGCGAGGTGCTGAACCTCCCCGCTTACACGGTCGATGCCTTCCTAAACGGCCATACTCCGCGGGTGGCCGCAGAAGAAGGCATGAACTGGGACTGGTCGGGTGTTCTCACGCAGAAGGGCACCGTGGAGCACCTCATCTTCACGCTGCCTCGGGAGATCACCTGGGCGCTCACCACGCCGCGCGATAAGTTCCTGGCGTCGCTGGGCTTCGCGCCAGCACCGACGCTCGAGACCGCTGAGGCCGTGGCCGGGACCGAGCCGTTGGTGCTGTCGGAGATCACCTCAACCGACACCGGCGCGAATCTGCTTCCCCTGTCCGTGGATCCGGCCGAGTTGGGGGCGGCGTCGGCTCTGTCCAAGGTCGCCACCGCGGTCGAGGCCAAGGGCACACCGCAGGGTGCGACCGAAGGCGACACGCCAGCAGCCGCCCCGCTGACCGATACCACCACCGAGGCCGAGGACAGCACCGTCGCGCACACCAAGACGGACATCGACAGCGACTCGGCCAAGCTCACGCCGGTTGCCGCGGAGGCTGAAACGGAGAGCGCGCCCGCAGCCGTCAGCACGCCTGCTGCCGACACCAAGGCCGAAACCAAGGCCGACGCCGGGGCCACCCCGGCAGCCGACAGGACGAAGGCGAAGCCGAAGTCGCTGAAGGACAAGATTGCCGCCAAGTTGGGCAAGACGAAGTCCGACGCAAGCAAGGTCGACGCTAGCAAGGCCGACACCGGCGGGTCCCGCACTGCGGACCAGAAGCCGTCTTCGGCGAAGCCGGCCAAGGCAACTCCGTCGAAGAGCAAGAAGGAAGCGTCGACGAGCACCAAGTCTGACTCCAGCGAGCCCGACTCCGGTAGCGACGACTAGCACCTCGGTGCTACGGATGGCCCCTGCGCGGCGCGTGGGGGCCATCCGGCTACGCTGAAACTGTTACGCTGCAATGATTCTCGTTAACGCCCCGCCGGGCCACGCGCAGCCGCACACCGTGCAGCTCCCGGTCGTGACAGTTGAGGCGGCATGCACCCGACGATGACCCGTGGGCACACACCTGAACGCTTTCGCGTCGCAACGCTCGACTTGGCACACAGCCAACGCCGATCCACCTTCGTGCTCGGCCCGCTCGAACTGCCGCCACGAGACGAACTCGTCGACCGCTACCGTGCACTGGCACAGCGCGGGCCGTTGACACGATTGTGCTTGGAACCCTCGACCCACACCTCCCGCTGGCGCACCTCCGCGATCGACGCAGAGGCGGTGATCGGGGTCGCCGATGCCTTGCCGGCCGGCGCCCCGCTGACCGACGTAGTGCCGCTGGTGCGCGCCATGCATGCCGACCCGGTGCGCGACGGCGTCCGGATCCTCTGCGCCGGCGACCAATTGGCCATCGATTTCTGCCACGGACTCGGCGAGGTCTCCTTCGTGTTCCTGGTGCTCGATGCGTTGCTGGGGGTCATCGACCCCCGGGACCCGAAGCTGCTCGATCCCTACCTGCGTGGCTCCCGGCCGCTGTTGCGGGCCGCAGTGCGCACCTTCGGCACCGATCCTCGTCGCCTGCCGGCCGTGCTGGCCGACTATCTGCACCGTCGCACGCCGCAGTCGGGTGCAGACACTCGCGGCGAGCGCACGGTTCCAGTTGTGCCTTCGCCGACAGCACATTTCATTCAGATCCCGGCCGATTCGGTCGGGGAGTTACGCAGGCTCCGCGATGAAGCCCGGCTGCAGGTCGGCCTGGTGTCACTGTGCACCTATGCGCTCTGGGAGGGCTTCGCCGCGGCCGGCCTCCCGATCTGCGAGACCGTCAAACTTCCGTTCGACGTTCGGCGCTACCTGCGCCCGGGATCGGACACGCTCGGCTCATTCACCGCCGGCCTGGACTTCACCCTGACGCCCGCAGGCGGCCCCGCCGCGCTCCAGGCCGATCTGGACCGCGCGTCGCGCTCCGGGCGGCCGGTGGCCAATCTGCTAGCCGGAACGGCCAAGACGGTCGCCGCGCGCCGTCGGGACCCAGCACGGATTCAGCACCGCCCCGAACATCCGCGAGTGCAACTCCTGCACTCCAACGTCAGTCCGCCCGAGCACGCCGAGCGATGGCCGTTCGTTGATCACGACCGCGCCTACTTGATCATCGCGAGCGATCCGGCCGGCCCCGAGGGCATCACGGTCACGTCGACCTCGATGTCGGGAAACCTCGGGCTCACCGCCGAGTTTCACAGCACGACGTTCGCCCCGGAACGAGTCGAGGCCGCGCTGTCCGAGGTCGACACCCGGATGCGACACCTCATCAGACAGAGGTTAGGCTAACCTTGATTTGTACCGAGTCAGCGACATCGACGCGCAACTTCGCGTCCCACCCCGCCTCCGGAGTCATGATCGTGTCCCTCAGCCCCGCGCCCGAACGACCAAGTCGGCATGAGTGTCGCCGGATCGAGCACCGTGGTCATTGCCGAACTCGAAGAGGCCAAGCCGTGAGGCGCGGACCGGGCCGCCGACGGCAGCTGTTCCGCCGGCTTAGCGTGGTCGCCGCCGGTCTGCTGGTCGCCGGATGTTCGCTGCCGACACTCCTCGGGCACGCCGATCCGGGTGAAACCTGGTTGTTCACTGATGATTTCGACGGGCCGGCAGGTGCCCTGCCGCCCGGCGCCTGGCACCCCGACACAGGTGGTGGCGGTTGGGGCAACAACGAGGTGCAGGTCTATTCCGCTGACCCGGCCAACCTCGCACTCGACGGTGATGGGCATCTGGCCATCACCGCACGCCGCGACGACGCCGGGGTGATCACCTCGGCACGGATCTCCACCAAGGGCGCCTTCGACTTCGTCACGGGCCGTGCCGAGGCGCGTATCGCGTTGCCGGCCGGGACTGGGTTGCACCCCGCGTTTTGGCTGCTCGGCGCCAACGTCGACACCGTCGGCTGGCCCGAGTCGGGTGAGATCGACGTCATCGAGACGCTCAACGACGCCGCCGAATACCACACGGCTGTGCACGCCCCGCAGCCCGGAACGGCGCGCGGGCAACAGATCATGGCCAGCGGTCCGGCACCGTTTCAGTTGGCGGGTGAATTCCGCACCTACTGGGTGGAGCGCACCCCGGAGCGGATCGTCACCGGCGTCGACGGCGTCACGCTGATGACCGTGACGCCGTTCAATCTCGAACCGGGCGCCCAGTGGGTCTTCGATGCGCCGTTCTTCCTGCTGCTGAACCTTGCGGTCGGCGGCGAGTGGCCGGGGCCGGCGGACGACACCACTGGGTTCCCGGTCACCATGCTGGTCGACTGGGTGCGGGTGAGCAAGCTATGAGTGATCGCGGATAGTCACTGTGCGGCAAAGGCTTTCAGCGCGGCATCGCAGAATGCCGGCAGGTCATCGGGGCGCCGGCTCGACACCAGCGTGTTCGGGCCTGCAGAGCAGACGCTGACTTCCTGATCCACCCAGTTTCCGCCGGCGTTGACGATGTCGGTGCGCACGCTCGGCCACGAGGTCAGGGTGCGACCGCGCAGCACATCGGCTTCGACCAGCGTCCACGGACCGTGGCAGATCACCGCAACCGGCTTTCCGCCGTCGAAGAAGGACTTGGCGAACGAAACCGCGGTGTCGTCGGTGCGCAGCAGATCGGGATTGGCCACCCCGCCGGGCAGCAGCAACCCGTCGTAATCGGCTATGTCGGCGTCGCCCACCGCGATGTCGGCATCGAAGGTGTCGGCCGGCGTCAGGTGGTTGAAGGCCTGCACCTTGCCGACCTCGGTGGACACCAACACCGGCCGCCCGCCGGCGTCTTGCACCGCTTGCCACGGTTCGGTCAACTCGACCTGTTCGACGCCCTCGGGCGCCACCAGGAAGGCGATGGTTCGGTTCTTCAGATCAATGCTCATGGCACAGCGGGTACCCGCTGTGCCGGCGGATAATCGACCTCCCCACTACGGCGATGGTCGCGCGATCGTCACCGCGGCGTCCCACGCCGACACGTCGAACTGGATGCCAGCAACGCCGGGTTGCTGCACCGCCATCCGGACCAGTTGATGTGGCGAGTCTTCGCGCAGCCACACCGTGGTCGGCACTGCCTCGCGCAGGTTCCACTGCGGTATCAGCCGCTGCACGTCGGCGGCGGCAGAGTGTCCGCCGATCCGGACGGTGCGCTCGGAGCCGATGCGTTCGGTGCGCTCCAGATCGGGGGCGTCGAGTTCGGCGAGTAGGTTGGCCAACCCGCTGTCCGGGTCCAGCAACACCGTGGCGTCGAAGATGTCGCCCACCGGTCCGAAATCGAAGAACCGATCCTCATCCAGTCGGGCGAACATCGTGCCGTCGATCTGTATCACCTCGGCGTCGAGGGACTGGCCAGTGATCTGCATGGTCCAGCCGCCCTGCGCGGCCCGGGTGGGCTGGTTGGTCACGGTCATGTCCAGCGCCCGCACCGGCAGGCCCTCGATCGTCCCGTCCACTGCCATCCGCAGCTGCGCGCTGGCCAGTGCCCTGGTGGCCGATGCCGCCGCGTCGAGAAGCGTCGTAGCACTCGGTGCCGCTGCTGCCGGGCTCGACGCTTCGGTGCTGGTGGTCGCCGACTCTGCCACGTTGTCGGTGCTGGGTCGGATCAGCAACAGTCCCGTGCCCAGTGCGGCCACCACGACTACGACGCCAGCGGTCAGTGCCCAGGCCTTTCCGCGACGGGCGCCGGACGGTGGCGGCCGGAACGGGTGCGCCGATGCGGGTACCGTGGGATCCGGTGGTGCAGCGAACTGTGTTGGGACAGAAGGGGTGTCGAGTGCGAGCTGGCCGCTGAGGGCAGCCCGGGCTGCGGCAGCCAATTCGGCCCCGGACTGGTAGCGGTGCTCGGGGTTCTTGGCCATTCCGCGCGCGACGACGTGGTCGAAGGCGGCGGGCACGGCTGGACCGGCGAGGGACGGACGCGGCGGTGCCGAGTGGAAGTGACCGCGAACTGTCGTTCCAGGCTGTCGCCCGGGAAGGGCCGTAGCCCGGTCAAGCATTCGTGCAACACACAGGTCAGCGCGTAGATGTCGGCGCGGGGATCGGCGGTACCGCTGAACCGCTCCGGTGCCATCTAGGCGAACGTGCCCATCGTCTGTCCGGTCTGGGTCAACGCGGCGGCGTCGGTGGCCCGGGCGATGCCGAAGTCGATCAGGTAGGCGAAATCCTGCGTGGTCACCAACACGTTGGCCGGTTTGACGTCGCGGTGCACCAGCCCGGCCCGGTGCGCGGAGTCCAGGGCCGAAGCCGCCTGTGCGACGATCGCCACTGCACGATCCGGGGGCAGCGCGCCCTCGGCGCCGATCACCGCGCTCAGGTCGCGGCCATCCACCAGCCGCATCTCCACATAGAGGCGGCCCTCGATCTCCCCGTAGTGATGGATCGGGACGATGTGCGGGTCGTTCAGCGCTGCCGCGATCTGCGCCTCGCGACGAAAACGCTCCCGGAATTCGGGATTCTCGGCCAGCTGCGCGGGCAGCAACTTGACCGCGACGATGCGCCCGGTGCTGCTGTCACGAGCGCGAAAGACATCACCCATGCCGCCTCGGCCCAGCAGGTCGAGCAACTCGTAGCGCCCGAAGTGACCCGGCGACTGAGCCCCCACGAATCCCTCCATCGTTGTCCGCCTGGCTGAGACCGCGGTGGTGGAATCAGCACTGCAGCAGGGTCAGCCGGCTGTCTGCCGCTCCGCTTCGTCGTCGGGCGCCGTCGCGGCACCGACCGGGATCGGCCCCTCGACGTGCAGATCGTGCCTGGCGATCAGCAAGCCGATCACCGCACCGATCACGCAGACCACCATGGTGATGAAGAACATCTCGCCGTACTGCTCGGCAAAAGCGTTGGTGTAGTTGCGTCTCAACGCCTCGGCGACCGCCAGCGGATTGCCGCCCGGCGGCTTGGGCTGTTCGGCCAGCAGCTGATTGAACCGGTACAGTCCCCAAGCCGACAGCGCCGCGACACCGACCAGCATGCCGGTCATCCGGGCCACCACCACCAACGAGGACGCGATGCCGTGCTGAGCCGGCGGCACCACCCGCAGCGCAGCGGAGGTCAGCGGTCCGATCACCAAACCCAGGCCGAGTCCGGCCAAAATCAAATCGGTTCCGAACACCGGCAGCGAGACGAACCCGAGATCGTGTCGGACGTCGAGCGCATCGGTGTGCCAATGCGACACCAACCAATAGGCGTAGCCGGCCAACGACATGCCGACGAAAACCACGATGCGGTCTCCGACGCGGGTTGCGATCAAACCGCCGATGACGGCGCCCACCGGCAGTGCGGCCAGGAACCAGGTCAGCTTCAGTGCTGCCTCGGTTTGGTTGAGCCCCAACACACCTTGGCCGAACAACTCGATGTTGACCAGCGTCACCATCAGCGCCGCGCCGGCGCAGATCGAGGTGCCCAGCGCAGCCAGGAACGGGGTGAAGTGCACCTGGGCGGGTTCGATCAACTTGGTCCTGGCGAACCGTTCCCAGACGAAGAACGCGATCGCCACCAGGACCGCGCCGCCCACCATGGGCAGACCCCACTCCGGCAGCACCTGTTTGCCGTCGGGTTGCGGGTTGTACAGACCGATGACCGCCAACCCCAACGCGATGGCCAGCAGCACACCGCCGATGATGTCGACGCGTTCGCGCGGACCGGTGCCGCGTTCGTGCGACGGCAGGCTGAAGTGGATCATCACCATCGCGAGCACGGTCAGCGGGATGTTGATCCAGAAGACGTCCCGCCAGTCCCGCAGCAGCCACACGATGAAGACGCCGTAGAGCGGACCGAGCACACTGCCGAGTTCCTGCGCGGCACCGATGCCGCCCAGGATGGCGGCGCGGTTGCGCGCGGCCCACAGATCGGCGGCCAACGCCAGGGTCACCGGCAGCAGCGCGCCGCTGGCGGTGCCCTGGATGACCCGGCCCACCACCAGGGTGGTCAGGTCCGGCGCCATCGCGGTCACCACTGATCCGATCGCGAAACCGGCCAGGCCCAGCTGCAGCACCAGTTTGCGGCCGAACCGGTCGGAAGCGCGGCCCAGCAGCGGCATCGCCGCGATGTAGCCGAGCAGATAGCCGGTGATGATCGGCGCAACCCGCTGCAGCTGGTTCACCGGGATGCCGACGTCGCGCATGATGTCGACCATGATCGTGACGACCACATAGGTGTCGACTGCGCCGAGCAGGACCGCCAGCCCGCCGGCGCTGATCGCGACGCTGCGGTTGGTGCCGCGCCGGGTCACGTTTGCGGCTTGGTCACGGTGACGGGCGCGTTCCAGTTCGAGAGCGTGATCTGAATCGAGGTGTCCTCACCCGGTTTGATCTCGGCCCGCACCAGATTGTGCTCGCCTTCCTTCTCGATCCAGGTGGTGCTGGGGATCGGTTCGGTGGCCTCGAGCTGGGGGAGCAGCTTGTTGGCGGCCTCCGGGCTGACCGCACCGGTCACCTTGACCGTCTCGACGCCGTCGATCTTCTCGGTGCCGGTCGACTTCGGGTCGGAGATGTTGGCCAGCATGTTGGCCAGACCGGTGTCCGGGTTCAGGATCGTGGAGGGGTCGTAGTCGATCGCTGCGCCGACCGGCCCGAAGTCCGACCACTGACCTGGGGTCAGCGCGCCGTACAAGCGGCCGTCGATCACGATGAGTCCGACATCGGCGGCCTGACCCATCAACGTGATGGTGGCCTGGCCCTGCACGGCGACGCTGGGCACGTTGGTCAGATCGCCGGACAGCGTCTGCACCGGCAACCCGTCGATGGTGCCGTCCACGGCGATGTCGAGGTGTGCGCTGGTCAGCTTCTTGGTGGTGGCACTGGACTGGGTCAGCAGTTCGGAGCCGGCCGGCAGAGACTCGTCGACGGCGGACTCCGATCCGGAGCATCCGGCAACCAACGCGGTCGCGGCCACGGCGGTGAGAAGACAGAATTTGGTGGACAGGGACTTGCGGGACAGAAGTCGGCGCTGCATGCCTTGCATCGTAGAGGGTGTGGCAGACCCCTCGGCCGCGCCACGACCGGTCGGTGCCGCCCCAACCCCCGTGACCTCGTAGCCTTGTCGATTGTGTTCACCGGAATCGTCGAAGAACTGGGTCAGGTGGTCGGCAAGGAGGATCTCGCCGACGCGGCGCGGTTCGTGATCCGCGGCCCGGTGGTGACTGCCGACGCCGGCCACGGTGATTCGATCGCGGTCAACGGAGTGTGTCTGACCGTGGTCGAGGTGCTGCCCGACGGGCAGTTCAGCGCCGACGTGATGGCCGAAACCCTGAACCGCTCCAGTCTGGGCGGACTCGAGGCCGGCTCCCCGGTGAACCTGGAACGCGCCGCGGCGGTGAACAGCCGACTCGGCGGACACATCGTGCAGGGCCACGTCGACGGCACCGCGCAGGTGCTCACCCGGACCCCCTCGGAGCACTGGGAAGTGGTGCGGTTGACGCTGCCGGACGCGTTGGCCCGGTATGTGGTGGAAAAAGGATCGATCACCGTCGACGGCACCTCGCTGACCGTTTCTGGCCTCGGCGTGGAGGATGGTCAGCACTGGTTCGAGGTGTCGCTGATCCCGACCACGCTGGGGCTGACCACATTGGGCCAGGCCGGGCCGGGCACCGTCGTCAACCTGGAAGTCGACGTGATCGCCAAGTATGTCGAGCGACTGCTCGAGCATCGGCAGTCCTGAACCGTCCGCGGGCGGTGCGCACGGATCTGCGAACCCGTCGTGAGCTGCGTGGATTCCAGGACGTAGGCATTGCGGGGAGCGCGCTGCTCTGTTAGAAATCGGGAGCTTCGGGCTAGCACATCTTCTCGGCCGAGGCCGTGTCCGAAGTGTCGTCCGAGGAGCTGAACGATCAAGACTGTGCGCGCAAAACTTGGCCATACCCTGGCGCTCGGCAAGAGCATCGGACTGCTGTCGGCGGCCAACGTGGTGGCCCGCCGGTTACTCGGTTCGACCAAACCGGTGACCGTGCGGTGCGGTGCACACCGGCTGGTCGTGCGACCCACCGACAGCGACTCGTTCGTGCTGACCCAGATCTTCAGCAGCAACGAGTACGGCTTGCAGCCGTTCTGGTTGGACCGGTTGAAACGCGCCGCCGAAGCAGCCGTGCAGGCCGGTCGGGTGCCGCTGATCATCGACGCCGGCGCCAACGTCGGCTATTCGGCCCTCTACTTCGCCGAGCACTTCCCGCAGGCCGTGGTGTTGGCCGTGGAACCGGACCCGGCCTGTGTCGACCTGATCGAACGCAACTGCGCCGGCAATCCGAACATCCAGGCCGTGCGCGCCGCGCTGTGGAGCCACTGCGACGGTGTCGTGCTCAACCACCGAGAGGTGGGCTCGTGGGCCAACTGGGTGACCGACGGCGGCACCACGCCCTCGCAGACGCTGGAGTCGCTGATCGCGCGGGTTCCCAACGCCGAACCGTTGATCGTCAAGCTCGACATCGAAGGCGCCGAGGATGAGGTGTTCCGGGCCTCGCCGGCTGCGGTGTCGTCGTTCCCCTGCCTGATGATCGAACCGCACGACTGGCTGCTGCCGGGCGCCGGCGGACTCTCGAAGCTCTACGCGGCAGTCGCGGACAAGAAGATGGACACCCTGATCCGGGGTGAGGTGCTGATGCTCTTCGACTGCGTGGCCCTCGACGACGGCCGTCCGGCGCCCAGCTTGCGCTGAATCCGCCCCTACGCCGCGTCCTGCGCCACACCGCCGCCGGGACAGTGACCGAGCCCACGCTCGGCCAGCGGGATGTGCCCGGGTAGGAGGATCATCGCGCTCCGGGGGTGGTTCATACTGATAGGGCAGCGCCCCGACGACCGGGGGGCATGCGGGCACGAACTGGCAAAGGTGGCAGAGATGACGAGGCTGGATACCGTCGAGAGGGCGGTCGCCGACATCGCGGCGGGTAAGGCCGTGGTCGTCATCGACGACGAAGACCGGGAGAACGAGGGCGACCTGATCTTCGCGGCCGAGAAGGCCACCCCCGAACTGGTGGCATTCATGGTCCGCTACACCTCGGGATACCTGTGCGTCCCGCTCGACGGTGACATCTGCGACCGGCTGGGTCTGCTGCCGATGTACGCGGTCAACCAGGACAAGCACGGCACCGCCTACACGGTCACCGTCGACGCCAGACTGGGTGTCGGAACCGGTATTTCGGCCTCGGACCGGGCCACCACCATGCGGCTGCTGGCCGATCCGAACGCCATCGCGCAGGACTTCACCAAACCCGGCCACGTGGTGCCGCTGCGCGCCAAGGACGGCGGAGTGCTGCGCCGGCCCGGGCACACCGAGGCCGCGGTCGACCTGGCCCGCCTGGCCGGCCTGCAGCCGGCCGGAGCGATCTGCGAGATCGTCAGCCAGAAGGACGAGGGCTCGATGGCCCGCACCGACGAACTGCGGGTGTTCGCCGACGAACACCAGTTGGCGATGATCACGATCGCCGATCTGATCGAGTGGCGCCGCAAGCACGAAAAGCACATCGAGCGGATCGCCGAGGCCCGCATCCCGACCCGGCACGGCGAGTTCCGTGCGGTCGGGTACAAGAGCGTCTACGACGACGTCGAGCACGTCGCGCTGGTCCGCGGCGAGATTGCCGGCCCGCACAGCGACGGCCAGGACGTCCTGGTCCGGGTGCACTCGGAATGTCTGACCGGGGATGTGTTCGGCTCGCGGCGCTGCGACTGTGGACCGCAGTTGGACGCCGCGATGGCGATGGTCGCCTCCGAAGGCCGCGGCGTGGTGCTCTACATGCGCGGACACGAGGGCCGCGGCATCGGCCTGATGCACAAACTGCAGGCCTATCAGCTGCAGGACGCCGGAGCTGACACCGTGGACGCGAACCTGGAGCTCGGGTTGCCCGCCGACGCCCGCGACTACGGCATCGGCGCCCAGATCCTGGTCGATCTGGGCATCCGATCCATGCGGCTGCTGACCAACAACCCCGCCAAGCGGGTCGGTCTGGACGGCTACGGCCTGCACATCACCGAGCGGGTGCCGCTGCCGGTGCGGGCCAACGCGCACAACATCCGCTACCTGATGACCAAGCGCGACCGGATGGGGCACGACCTGGTGGGTCTGGAGGACTTCCACGAAGCCACCAGCATGGAGGGCTACGACGAGGCGGTCTATCTGCTCGGCGAGCGGCACCGGCCGTCGGCGACCGACCTGCCCGGAGCCGAGTCGTGAGCGGTGGCGCCGGCATCCCGGACATGCCCGAGCTCGACGCGCAGGACGTCAGCCTGGCCATCGTGGCCAGCACCTGGCACACCAAGATCTGCGACGCGCTGCTCGACGGTGCGCTGCGCGCCGCCAAGGCGGCCGGTGTCCGCGAGCCGACGGTGGCCCGCGTCCTCGGTGCCATCGAAATCCCGGTGGTGGCGCAGGAATTGGCTCGCAGCCATGACGCCGTGGTTGCGCTCGGTGTGGTAATCCGCGGCCAGACACCGCATTTCGACTACGTCTGCGATGCCGTGACGCAGGGCTTGACCCGGGTGTCGTTGGACGAGGCCACCCCGGTGGCCAACGGTGTGCTGACCACCAACACCGAGGAGCAGGCGCTGGACCGCGCGGGTCTGCCCGGCTCGGCCGAGGACAAGGGTGAGCAGGCCGCCGCGGCAGCGCTGAGCACCGCACTGACCCTGCGCGGGTTGCGCGCCGGCAGTGGGTAGCTCGTCGGACTGGGACCTGGTGGTGCGTCCCCGGGCGACCCCGAGGTACGCCTACATCGCCGCCGCCGTCATCGCGGTGGCGCACATCGCGGTGGGTTTCCTGCTGACCGTCGGCTCCACCGGCGTGTACTTCACCGCCGCCGATCAGATCGCGATGGGATTACTCGGCGTGGTGATCGCCGGCGTGGTGTTGTTGTTGACCAGGCCGCGGCTGCGGATCGGGGCGGCCGGATTGACGGTGCGGAATCTGTTGGCCGACAGAGAGGTTCCGTGGTCGAACGTGGTCGGGGTGTCGTTCCCGGTCGGCGCCCGCTGGGCCCGGGTCGAGCTGCCCGACGACGAATACATCCCGGTGATGGCGATCCAGGCCGCCGACAAACAGCGTGCCGTGCTGGCGATGGACGAGGTGCGCGCGCTGGTGGCCCGCTACCTCGGCTGAGCCCCGCAGTCGCGGTGGGATGTCGCCGACGCCGACTAGGCTGGTGTGGTGCCAGACCCTGCCACGTACCGACCCGCTCCGGGCTCCATCCCGGTTGAGCCGGGCGTCTATCGGTTCTCCGACGTCCACGGCCGGGTCATCTACGTCGGCAAGGCCAAGAGCCTGCGCAGTCGCCTGACCTCCTACTTCGCCGATCTGGCCAGCCTGCATCCGCGCACCCGGCAGATGGTGACCACGGCCGCCAAGGTGGAGTGGACCGTGGTCGGCACCGAGGTCGAGGCGCTGCAACTCGAGTACAACTGGATCAAGGAGTTCGACCCGCGGTTCAACGTCCGTTACCGCGACGACAAGTCCTACCCGGTGCTGGCGGTCACGCTCAACGAAGAGTATCCGCGGTTGTTCGTCTACCGCGGGGCGCGGCGCAAGGGCGTACGCTACTTCGGGCCGTACTCGCATGCCTGGGCCATCCGGGAAACCCTCGACCTGTTGACCCGGGTGTTCCCGGCGCGCACCTGCTCGGCCGGGGTTTTCAAGCGGCACAACCAGATCGGTCGGCCCTGCTTGCTCGGCTACATCGACAAGTGCTCGGCACCATGTGTGGGCCGGGTCAGCGCCGAAGAGCACCGCAAGATCGTGACGGACTTCTGCGACTTCTTGTCCGGGCGCACCGACCGGTTCGCCCGTCAGCTCGAGGCCCAGATGAACGCGGCCGCAGCCGAGTTGGACTTCGAACGGGCCGCCCGGTTACGTGATGACCTGTCCGCCCTGCGGCGCGCACTGGAGAAGCAGGCCGTGGTGCTCGGCGACGGTACCGACGCCGACGTGATGGCATTCGCCGACGACGAACTCGAAGCTGCGGTACAGGTGTTCCACGTGCGTGGCGGGCGGGTCCGTGGTCAGCGCGGTTGGATTATCGAAAAGTCAAGTGAACCAGACCAAGCCGAGGGAACCGGTCGCGAACAGCTGGTGGAACAGTTCCTGATGCAGTTCTACGGCGATCAGGCCGAGTTGGACGGCGCCGCTGACACCGGTGGCGGTGACGATGTGACCAACCCGGTGCCACGCGAGGTGCTGGTGCCGTGCCTGCCGGCCGATGCGGCCCAGCTGACCGAGTGGCTGTCCGGTCTGCGCGGTTCCAAGGTGCGGTTGCGGGTGCCGCAGCGCGGCGACAAGAAGGCGTTGGCCGAGACCGTGCAGCGCAATGCGGTCGAGGCGCTGGCTCAGCACAAGCTGCGCCGGGCCGGCGACTTCAACGCGAGATCGGCTGCACTGCAGAGCATTCAAGACGCGCTGGGACTTTCCGAGGCCCCGCTGCGCATCGAATGCGTCGACATCAGCCATGTGCAGGGCACCGACGTGGTGGCCTCCCTGGTGGTGTTCGAGGACGGTCTGCCGCGTAAGTCGGACTACCGGCACTATGCGATCAAGGAGGCCGCCGGGGATGGCCGTTCCGATGACGTCGCCTCGATCGCCGAGGTCACCCGCCGGCGGTTCTGGCGGCATGTGGCCGACGCTTCGGCGCCGGTGGAACTCGCCCCGGAGGGCAAGTCCCGCAAATTCGCCTACCCGCCCAACCTCTACCTGGTCGACGGCGGCGCGCCCCAGGTGAACGCGGCGGCCGCGGTGCTCGAAGAACTCGGGGTCGACGACGTCGCGGTGATCGGGTTGGCCAAACGACTCGAGGAGGTGTGGGTGCCTGGCGAGCCTGATCCGGTGATCCTGCCCCGCAACGACGAAGGCCTGTATCTGCTGCAGCGGGTCCGCGACGAGGCGCACCGGTTCGCCATCGCGTTCCACCGCTCCAAGCGCTCCAAGCGGATGACGGCCTCGGCGCTGGATTCGATCCCCGGGCTCGGCGAGCACCGCCGCAAGGCCCTGGTGAGTCACTTCGGTTCGGTGGCCCGGCTCAAGCAGGCTTCGGTGGCCGAGATCACCTCGGTGCCCGGGATCGGCGTGGCCACCGCGACGGCGGTGCTGGCCGCGCTGCACCCGCAGGGTGCTGAATCGGACGGCGCCGATGCGTCCGGATCGAGTGCGGCAGTGGGTGAGCTGAGCGATGATGGCCACGGCGAACGGGCATCGGGATGACAGAGCAGCAGCAGCACGGCGAACACGGCGGCGAGCAACGCCGGGACGAACCGGGTTCGGGGATCGACGTCGTCGTGGTGACCGGCCTGTCCGGGGCCGGCCGGGACACCGCGGCCAAGGTGCTCGAAGACCTGGGCTGGTACGTGGCCGACAACCTGCCGCCTGAGTTGATCGCCAAAATGGTGGACCTGGGCCTGGCGGCCGGCTCGCGGATCACCCAGCTGGCCCTGGTGATGGACGCCCGGTCCAAGGGTTTCACCGGCGACCTGGATTGGGTGCGCACCGAATTGGCCACCCGCGACATCACGCCGCGGGTGCTGTTCATGGAGGCCAGCGACGACATCCTGGTCCGCCGCTACGAGAACAACCGGCGCAGCCACCCGTTGCAGGGTGACCTCACGCTGGCCGAAGGCATCGCGGCCGAACGCGCAATGCTGGCCCCGGTGCGCGCCTCGGCGGACCTGGTGCTCGACACGTCGCACACCAGCGTGCGTGAGTTGCGGGAGAGCATCGAGGGTGCCTTCGGCGGGGAGACCGTCCCCGACACCAACGTGACGGTGGAATCCTTCGGTTTCAAATACGGCCTGCCGATGGACGCCGACATGGTCGCCGATGTGCGTTTCCTGCCGAATCCGCATTGGGTCGACGAGTTGCGCCCCTTCACCGGTCAGCATCCCGCGGTGCGCGACTACGTCGTCGAACAGCCCGGGGCAGCACGATTTCTCGATGGTTACCACGAACTTCTCGGATTGGTGGTAGACGGTTATCGACGGGAGGGTAAGCGATACATGACGGTCGCCATCGGTTGCACAGGCGGTAAGCACCGCAGCGTCGCGATGGCCGAAGCGTTGGCCGCACGACTGGCTGAAGGCAACCGGTTGTCGGTGCGTGTGCTGCACCGGGATCTGGGCCGCGAATGAGTGCCCCGATCGAACGGATCGTCGCCTTCGGTGGTGGCCACGGCCTGTATGCGACGCTGTCGGCTGCGCGCCGACTCACGCCGCACGTCACCGCGGTGGTGACGGTTGCCGACGACGGCGGCTCCTCCGGGCGGCTGCGCAGCGAACTGGACATCGTGCCGCCTGGTGACCTGCGAATGGCGTTGGCGGCGTTGGCATCCGACAGTCCACACGGTCAACTGTGGGCGACCATCATCCAACACCGGTTCGGTGGCAGCGGCGCGTTGGCCGGGCACCCGATCGGCAATCTGATCCTGGCCGGGCTCAACGAGTTGCTGGCCGACCCGGTGGCCGCGCTCGACGAACTGGGCCGGATCCTCGGCGTCAAGGGCCGGGTGCTGCCGATGTGCCCGATCGCGCTGCAGATCGAGGCCGATGTCGCCGGACTGGAATCGGACCCCCGGATGAGTCGGGTGATCCGCGGTCAGGTGGCGATCGCGAGCACCCCCGGCAAGGTGCGCCGGGTGCGGTTGCTGCCGGGCAACCCGCCGGCCACCCGGCAGGCCGTCGACGCGGTGCTGGACGCCGATCTGGTGGTGCTGGGTCCGGGCTCGTGGTTCACCAGCGTGATCCCGCACATGCTGGTGCCCGGTCTGGCCGCCGCGTTGCGCGCCACCGCGGCGCGCCGCGCCCTGGTGCTCAACCTCGAGACCGAGCCCGGCGAGACCGCCGGATTCTCCGTCGAACGGCACATTCACGTACTGGCCCAGCATGCGCCGGACTTCACCGTGCACGACATCGTGGTGGACGCCGGACGGAGCACCAGCGAGCGGGAACGGGACCAGTTGCGGCGGGCCGCGGCCGCGTTGGGGGCCGAGGTAATGTTTGCTGACGTGTCCCGGCCTGGTACACCTGTACATGACCCGGCCAAGTTGGCGGCGGCGCTGCAGGCGGTATACGACCGGGGGGTGGTACCTGCCGCGCCGACGGTGCCCACTCCTGCCCCCAACCCGGACAGACCGAGAGGTGACGACTCGTGGCGATGACTGCCGAGGTGAAGGATGAGCTCAGCCGCCTGGTGGTCAACTCCGTCAGCGCGCGGCGCGCGGAGGTGGCTTCACTGCTGCGGTTTGCCGGGGGGCTGCACATCGTGTCCGGTCGGGTGGTGGTCGAAGCCGAGGTGGATCTCGGCGTCATCGCCCGACGGCTGCGCAAGGACATCTTCGACCTCTACGGCTACAACGCGATCGTGCACGCGCTCAGCGCCAGCGGCATCCGCAAACAGACCCGGTATGTGGTCCGGGTGGCCAAGGACGGCGAGGCGCTGGCCCGCCAGACCGGGTTGCTGGACCTGCGCGGGCGGCCGGTGCGCGGCCTGCCGGCGCAGGTGGTCGGCGGCAGCGTCGCCGATGCCGAAGCGGCCTGGCGCGGTGCCTTCCTGGCGCACGGTTCGCTGACCGAACCGGGCCGCTCGTCGGCGCTGGAAGTCAGCTGCCCGGGCCCGGAAGCTGCGCTGGCCCTGGTCGGTGCGGCACGCCGGCTCGGGATTTCGGCCAAGGCCCGCGAGGTACGCGGCATCGACCGGGTGGTGGTCCGTGACGGCGAGGCGATCGGGGCGTTGCTGACCCGGATGGGCGCCCAGGACACCCGACTGACCTGGGAGGAACGCCGGATGCGGCGCGAGGTCCGCGCCACCGCCAACCGGCTGGCCAACTTCGACGACGCCAACCTGCGCCGCTCGGCGCGGGCCGCGGTGGCCGCCGCGGCCCGGGTGGACCGTGCGCTGCACATCCTCGGTGACTCGGTACCCGACCATTTGGCCGCGGCCGGCCGGCTGCGGGTCGAGCACCGGCAGGCCTCGCTGGAGGAGCTGGGCCGGTTGGCCGACCCGCCGATGACCAAGGACGCCGTGGCTGGCCGGATCCGGCGGTTGCTGTCGATGGCCGACCGCAAGGCCAAGCAGGACGGCATCCCGGACACCGAGTCGGCAGTCACCCCCGAACTGCTCGACGAAGCCTGAACCGCAGCGCTCCCGCGCAGGTGACCCCATCGCAGCCGCCGACCCCGCCTTGGCCGCGGCGCTGCGCCGTGCGTCGTCTCGGCTCTCACCGCCGCCAACCCCGCTGCGCAGCACCGCGATCCACCTGGTGGTGGTGTCGGTGTGGGTGGCGCTGTTCGCGCTCGCGTTCGGTCACGGCGGGTTGCTGGCCTGGTCCATCGGGCTGGTCTACCTCGGTTATGACCTGGCGCTGCAGATCTTCACCGGGGTGCAGATCGCCCGGATCGGACGCCGCGCCGACCGTCCCGGTCCCGCGCACCACGACGACGGCGGCGGCGTCGTCGACGTCGCGGTGCTGATCGCCGCCCGCGATGAGGCCACCGCACTACCGGGCACCTTGACCGCGTTGCTGCGCCAGACCGAGCCGCCGCAGCAGATCGTGATCGCCGACGACGGATCCACCGACGACACCGCCGCCCTGCTGCGCCGCGACTACCGGTTGACACCGGAAGTGCCCACGCTGATCGGCTCGACCCAGCTGGTCTGGCTGCGGCTGCCGCACGGCGGCAAGGCCGCAGCGCTGAACACCGCGCTGGCTGCGACCCGGGCCGAGGTGGTGGTGACCGTCGACGCCGACACGGTCCTGGAACCCGGTGCGATCGCCGCGCTGCGCTCCGCGTTTCGCGACGATCGGCAGCTGGTCGGCCTCACCGGTGTGATCACCCCGGTGTGCGACCGCGGTCTGCCCGCCCGGCTGCTGGGCTGGTTCCAAACCTACGAGTACATCCGCAATTTCCTGGCTCGCTACGCCTGGATGCGGATCGACTGCCTGCAGCTGATCTCCGGTGCCTTCGCCGGTTTCCGGCGCAGTGCACTGGTCGCGGTCGGCGGCTTCGATGCGGCCTGCCTGGTGGAGGACTACGAACTGGTGGCCCGGCTGCAGCGCTACGCCGGTGAACACGGCCTGCACTGGCGCTTCGGCGCACTGGGCGCCGCGCAGGCGCGAACCGAGGCGCCCGGCACCGCGGCCGCCTTCCTGCGTCAGCGCCGCCGCTGGTTCGGCGGCTTTCTGCAAACCCACTGGTGGTACCGCGCGATGGTGGGGGATCGGCGCTTCGGCGCGCTGGGCACCGTGATGCTTCCGGTCAAGGCGCTGGACACCGTCGCCCCGCTCTACGGGCTGACTGCGCTGGCGCTGCTGGTCTGGTTCGTCGTCGAGCGCCGTTTCGACGTGCTGATCCCGGTGCTGACCGTGGTCGCGGCCAAACTCGTGATCGACGCGGTGTTCGCGGTCTGGTCACTGCAGCGGTACCGACGCTGGGTCGGTGACCCGGGCCGGGCCAGCTTGCTGGGCGCGGCGGCAAGCACGCTGGTGGCGCCGCTGACCTTCACGGTCTTGCTGCACTGCGGCGCCGCGCTGGGTTGGCTGACCGTGCTGGGTGGCGGACCGAAGTGGGGGCAACAACGGCGGTTCGGCATCGCGGTCGGCGAATCCGAACCCGGGCCGTGACCGCAGCACCGGCCCAGTCCGGCCGGGGCGGGCGGGGTTTGGGAACCAACCTGCACGTCGAAGATTGCTGACTACTAGGCTGACCGGTGAGCAGTGTCGAGAAGCAGATCAAAGGGAGAACCACGTGACCATCCGGGTAGGCGTCAATGGCTTCGGCCGCATCGGACGTAACTTCTTCCGCGCGCTGGATGCGCAGAAGGCCGCCGGCCAGAACACCGACATCGAAATCGTGGCGGTCAACGACCTCACTGACAACGCCAGCCTGGCCCACCTGCTGAAGTTCGACTCGATCCTGGGCCGGCTGCCCTACGACGTGTCCCTGGAGGGCGAGGACACCATCGTCGTCGGCGACACCAAGATCAAGGCGCTCGAGGTCAAGGAAGGCCCGGCCGCGCTGCCCTGGGGTGACCTGGGTGTGGACATCGTGGTCGAGTCCACCGGCATCTTCACCGCGCGCGCCAAGGCCCAGGGCCACCTGGACGCGGGCGCCAAGAAGGTCATCATCTCCGCACCGGCCAGCGACGAGGACATCACCATCGTGCTGGGCGTCAACGACGACAAGTACGACGGCAGCCAGAACATCATCTCCAACGCCTCGTGCACCACGAACTGCCTCGGGCCGCTGGCCAAGGTGCTCAACGACGAGTTCGGCATCGTCAAGGGCCTGATGACCACCATCCACGCCTACACCCAGGACCAGAACCTGCAGGACGGCCCGCACAAGGATCTGCGTCGGGCCCGCGCGGCCGCGCTGAACATCGTGCCGACATCGACCGGTGCGGCCAAGGCCATCGGCCTGGTGCTGCCCGAGCTCAAGGGCAAGCTGGACGGCTACGCGCTGCGGGTGCCGATCCCCACCGGCTCGGTCACCGACCTGACCGCCGAGTTGGCCAAGAAGGCCACCGCCGAGGAGATCAACGCCGCGCTCAAGGCCGCCGCCGAGGGCAAGCTCAAGGGCATCCTGAAGTACTACGACGCCCCGATCGTGTCCAGCGACATCGTCACCGACCCGCACAGCTCGATCTTCGATGCGGGTCTGACCAAGGTCATCGACGACCAGGCCAAGGTGGTCTCCTGGTACGACAACGAGTGGGGTTACTCCAACCGTCTGGTCGACCTGATCGCCCTGGTCGGCAAGTCTCTCTGACCGCGATCGACCGATGAGCGTCAAGACACTTTCGGAGCTGTTGGCGCAAGGCGTGGAAGGTCGGGGCGTGCTGGTGCGCTCCGACCTCAACGTCCCGCTCGACGACGACGGCACCATCACTGACCCGGGCCGGATCATCGCGTCGCTGCCGACGCTGCGTGCGCTGGCCGAGGCCGGCGCCAAGGTCGTCGTGACCGCGCACCTGGGTCGCCCCAAGGGCGAACCGGATCCCAAGTTCTCGCTGGCCCCGGTGGCCAAGGAACTGGGGGAGCGGCTGGGCCGGCATGTGCAACTGGCCGGTGACGTGGTCGGCACCGATGCGTTGGCCCGGGCCGAAGGCCTGACCGACGGTGATGTGTTGCTGCTGGAGAACATTCGCTTCGACCCGCGCGAAACCAGCAAGGACGAAGCCGAGCGCACCGCGTTGGCGCAGGCCCTGGTCGAGCTGGTGGACACCCCCGGCGGTCCGGAAGCGGCATTCGTCTCCGACGGTTTCGGGGTGGTGCACCGCAAGCAGGCCTCGGTCTACGACGTGGCCAAACTGCTGCCGCACTACGCCGGTGAGCTGGTGGGTACCGAGGTCAAGGTGCTCGAGCAGCTGACCAGTTCGACCGAGCGGCCCTACGCCGTGGTGCTGGGTGGGTCGAAGGTCTCCGACAAGCTCGCGGTGATCGAGAACCTGGCGACCAAGGCCGACAGTTTGATCATCGGTGGCGGTATGTGCTTCACCTTCCTTGCCGCACAAGGTCTTTCGGTGGGCACCTCGCTACTGCAGGAAGAGATGGTGGACACCTGCCGCCAACTGCTCGAGCAGTACGGCGACGTGATCCATCTGCCGGTGGACATCGTGGTGGCCGACAAGTTCGCCGCCGACGCGACACCCGAACAGGTTGCCGCCGACCAGATCCCGGCCGACAAGATGGGCCTGGACATCGGACCGGAGTCGGTCCGGCGATTCAGTGCGCTGCTGTCGAATGCCAAGACGGTGTTCTGGAACGGGCCGATGGGGGTGTTCGAGTTCGACGCATTCGCGGCCGGCACCAAGGGTGTGGCCGAGGCGATCATCGGGGCCACCGGCAAGGGCGCGTTCAGCGTGGTCGGCGGCGGTGACTCGGCCGCGGCCGTACGGGTGCTCGGCTTGGCCGAGGACGGGTTCAGCCACATCTCCACCGGTGGTGGAGCCTCGCTGGAATACCTGGAGGGCAAGGAACTGCCCGGGATCGCCGTTCTGGAAAGCTAGGAGATCAGGTGTCGCGTAAACCGCTGATTGCGGGCAACTGGAAGATGAACCTCAACCATTTCGAGGCCATCGCTCTGGTGCAGAAGATCGCATTTTCGTTGCCGGACAAGTACTTCGACAAGGTCGATGTCGCCGTCATCCCGCCGTTCACCGATCTGCGCAGCGTGCAGACCCTGGTCGACGGTGACAAGCTGCGGTTGACCTACGGCGCCCAGGATCTGTCCCAACACGACTCGGGTGCTTACACCGGGGAGATCAGCGGGGCGTTCCTGGCCAAACTGGGCTGCACCTTCGTCGTCGTCGGACACTCCGAGCGGCGCACCTACCATCACGAGACCGACGAGCTGGTGGCCGTCAAGGCCGCCGCCGCGTTCAAGCACGAGCTCACCCCGATCATCTGCATCGGTGAGCAGCTCGAGGTGCGCGAGGCCGGCAATCACGTTGAGTTCAACGTGAATTCGCTGCGCGGTTCACTGGCCGGACTGTCCAAGGAACAGATCGGTCAGGCTGTGATCGCCTACGAACCGGTGTGGGCGATCGGCACCGGTCGGGTGGCCAGCGCGGCCGATGCGCAAGAAGTGTGCAAGGCGATCCGCGACGAGTTGGCGAACCTGGCTTCGGCCGACGTCGCGGCCGGCGTGCGGATCCTCTACGGCGGTTCGGTGAACGCCAAGAACGTCGGCGAGATCGTCGCGCAGGACGACGTCGACGGTGCCCTGGTGGGCGGGGCGTCGCTGGACGGCGAACAGTTCGCCACCCTGTCCGCGATCGCCGCCGGCGGCCCGCTGCCCTAAGCGATTTCGGTGCGGCCGGGGCGCTGGGCGCCCCGGTGCGCACCGAAATCGTAGGATCCAGCCATGGGATACCCGGGGCCGCCGCAGTATCAGCAATACCCGGGCGGCCCGCCCTACGGGCCACCGCGGGTTCGCCGCAAACGGTGGCCGTGGATCAGCGCGGGCGTGGTCGCGGTGGTGGCGCTGGTCGCTGCCGGGACAGTGTGGGTGCTGCGCGGCGACGCGGCCCAGAACGCGACCCAGCGCCAGGACTGGACCAGCGTGACCGACCCGGCCACCGGCAGCTTCGGGGAGCGGCCGAGTCCGAGTTGGTCGGTTTCGATCGCGGATGTCGAGGCAGCATCCGGTCGCGACCTGGACGGCCTGGACCTGCAGTTCCCGATGGATTACGGCAATGCCGTCCTACTGTCTGCGTCGAGACACGACCAGAAGGACCGGGCGTTGTTGATCGCGCTGGACAGCACCTCGGGCGAGATCCTGTGGACCACGCCGTCAGAAGGCCACCATGCGTTCGGCTGCGCGGATGCCGCGATCGACGGTTTGCTGGCCTGTACTCGTCCGCTCCTCGACAGGTACGGCAGCTCGGAAGAACTGCGGTTCTACCGGGTCGAGGACGGCAGTTTGGCGCGCACCGCGACGCCGCGCGGTCTGACCCGGGTCGATGCGCGCGACGGCGCGCTCTACACCGGCGGCATGTTCGACGACACCGCATGGGTTTCGCGCGGTAACTCCGAAGACCTGGACGCCGACTGGCATGTGGAGTTCGAGGCGGATCACTGCGGGGTCGGTAACTGGCTGCACGTTCCGGCGGACAGCGCCTACCTGCAGTTCGGCGCCCGGGTGCTGGTCGACAAGGAGACCGGCAAAACCTTCAACGACCCGTTGACCTCGGCGATCGCCTTCCCCGGTGACGACAAGTTCGCGATCGCCTCGCCGTCCATGGCGTGCCACCGCGAGCACCAATGGAGGATCGTTGACGCGTCCGGCGCCACGCTGTGGACGCATCCGGGCACCGAGGATCATGTGGCCGTCGGCAACCAACCGGGCGACCCGTACTACCTCGGGCCGTCCGCCTATGACAGCGCGCCCGGTGCTGAACTGTGGACCGCGTCGGGAGACGTCACGGTGTACGGGCGGTACGGCCCGGTGCTGATCGGTTCGGAGCGCAAGTCCACCTCGGCTTACGACGACGACGTCACGGTCGGCCTCGACCCCGACACCGGGGAGGTGCTGTGGAGCCACGACGACTCGTTGCACTGCGTCATCAACGACGGGCAGCGCTGCATCACCGACTTCCTCGACCCCGACGAGGTCCAGGCAATCGATCTGACCACCGGAAAGATGGTGTGGCGACTCCGGAACGCCCAGACCGTCGCCTCGGTCGGGGACGGCATTGCCGCAGTGGTCGACGGCGCCCTGAACTACTACCCGCCCACCGGGTGAGTTCGGTGCGGCTGGGCGCACGGCGCCCCTGAACGCACCGAAATCGCTGTCCGGTACGCTGTCCGGCATGGAGTTTGCCCTGCAGATCGTGCTGATCGTCACCAGCCTGCTGGTGATTCTGCTGGTGCTGCTGCACCGCGCCAAGGGTGGCGGTTTGTCGACCCTGTTCGGCGGCGGTGTGCAGTCCAGCCTGTCCGGCTCGACCGTGGTGGAGAAGAACCTGGACCGGCTGACCCTGTTCGTGACCGGCATCTGGGTGGTCTCGATCGTCGGGATGGGCCTGCAGATCAAGTACGGCTGACGCCGGTCAGCGCAGAAACGCCCCGCTCACCATTCGGCGAGCGGGGTTTTCGTTTACCGGACCGGATCGTCGCCGGGCTGCGGCATTGCCAACACCGGCTGCGCGGTGGCTGCGACGTGCAACAATGCGGATGTGGCCGGCTCGTCTGGCACCCGATCGCGCAGCGGGAGCGACGCTGCGCGGCTGGCCGTCGTAGCCGTCCTGCTGGTCCTTGCGACCGTCGCGGTGCGGGGCACTCTGCCGGGAGCCACCCCACCAGCACCGCGCGACGACACCGAAACCGCCTCCCCGGCCGGGTTGGCGGCGCTGATCACTCTGCTGCTGGCATCAGCGGTGATCCTCGGCGGCGCTGCGATCGCCCGCTGGCGGGACCCGCGTGCCCGGCTACCGGCACCGGTGACCCGACTGGAGTGGACCACCGGCCGCGGCGCCCGGCCGCGGCTTTCGGCCGTGCTGGTCGCGGTGCTGGCGCTGGCAGCGTTCGTCAGCCTGGCACTGGTGCTGCTCCACATCCCCGGCTGGCTGCCGACCGATCCGCTGCCCGCGCCCACCGTCACCCCGGTCCCCGGGGGCGACCCCGCCGGCGTCGGGCAGCCGGCCCCGCCGGGACAACCGGCCCCGCCCGGCGCCGAACCAGCGCGTGGGCTCGGCGCACTCGCCGTCGTCCTGATCGCGGCGCTGGCCGCCATGCTGGTGTTCACGGTGCTGCTACGCCGGCGTCGGCGTCGCGAGCCGAGCCTGCCGGCCGGTCTGGTCGCGCCGGCCTCGTCGGACCCCGGGTCCGACGAGCCGCAGGACCCGTTGGCCCGCGCCGCCGAGCTGGCGCTCGCCGAGGTGATCGACCCGTCGCGGGATCCCCGCTCGGCCATCATCGGCTGCTACGCCACCATGGAACGCGAACTCGAACTGGTGCCCGCGGCCGCGCCGCGGGCCTTCGACACCGCCTCGGAAGTCCTGGAGCGGGCGGTTGCGCAGCGCGCGCTGCGCACCGGTGCGGCAACACATCTGGTGGAGTTGTTCGACGAAGCCCGGTTCAGTCAGCACATCATGGACGAAGGTCACCGCGATCAGGCGGTCGGCGCGCTGCGTGACGTGCTCACCGATCTGCGGGGTGGGCGCTGATGATCTATCGAGTTCTGGCCGTCGGGGCCTGCCTCATCGCGGTGACCCAGGTGCTGGCGCTGGCCGCCCCTGATCGGGCCTGGGTGCCGGTGCTGTCCGGGGTGGCGCTGGCCGCGGTGCTCTACCCGCTGCGCCGATCGCTGAGCGGCTCCGGTCCGGGTGCTGACGTCGAAGTCACCGACGATGCGGCGGAATCGTTGCAGCGCTGGAGGATTCGCACACAAACCTTGATCAGCCGGGCCGAGTCGTCGCGGCGGGACTGGGACCGGCATCTGCGTCCGATGCTGGCGCGGCAATTCGAATTGGCCACCCGCACCTCGAAACGCAAGGACGCCACCGCATTCGCCGACACCGGTAGGGCCCTGCTCGGCGAACAGCTGTGGCAGTGGGTCGATCCGGACCAGGTGGATCCGGGTCAGGCTTCCCGGCCCGGGCCGGGCCGGGCGGTGCTGGCCGAGATACTGCGACGAATCGAGCAGGCATGACCACCTCACTGCATCCCACCACGGCGCGCTGCCGCGCGATCATCGAGGAGATGCAGCGTGTCGTGGTGGGCAAGCAGGGCGCGCTGGAGCTGATGCTGATCGCGGTGCTGGCCCGCGGGCACATCCTGATCGAGGACCTGCCCGGACTGGGCAAGACGCTGATCGCCCGGTCCTTCGCCGCGACCCTGGGGCTGTCCTTCACCCGGGTGCAGTTCACCCCCGATCTGCTGCCCGCCGACCTGCTGGGGTCCACCATCTACGACATGTCCTCGGGCCGCTTCGAGTTTCGGCGCGGACCGATCTTCACCGACGTGTTGATGGCCGACGAGATCAACCGCACCCCACCCAAGACCCAGGCGGCGCTGCTCGAGGCGATGGCCGAACGTCAGGTCAGTGTCGACGGCACCACCTACCCGCTGCCCGAGCCGTTCTTCGTGGTCGCCACCGACAACCCGATCGAATACGAGGGCACCTACCCGCTGCCGGAAGCGCAGCTGGACCGGTTCACGATTCGGCTGGAATTGCGGTACCTGTCCGCCGAAGAAGAAGTGCTGATGCTCAACCGCCGGATCGCCCGGGGTTCGGCAGCCCCGACGATCGGGCAAGTGGTGGACGCCACCGAACTCGCGGAAATGCGGGAATCGGTGGAACAGGTCAGCGTGCACGACGACGTGTTGCGTTACGTGGTCGGGTTGGCCGGCGCCACCCGAACCCATTCCCAGGTGCTGGTCGGTGCCAGCCCACGCGCCGAACTGGATCTGGTGCAACTGGCCCGGGCCCGAGCCCTGCTGGTCGGCCGCGACTACGTCCTGCCCGAAGACGTCAAGGCGTTGGCCATCCCGGCGATGGCGCACCGGATCGCGTTGCGCCCCGAGATGTGGGTTCGGCAGGTGCGCGCGGTCGACGTCGTCGACGATGTGTTGCACCGGCTGCCGGTGCCGCGGGCCGGCGGGGTCGGATAGCCCGATGCCGACCACCGAGGAGACCTGGTTTGACGTCGAACCGCGGTGGCGCGCAGCACCTTTGGCCCGCGCCCTGGCCAGCTGCGCGGCCGTGGCGCTGTGTGTTGCGGTGCTGGGTTCGCGCTGGCAGCTGATCGCCTTCGGCGCGCCGCTGCTGGGCGCGTTGGCCGTGCTGGGATGGCAACCGCGCGCGCACGGTGTCCGGCTTCACGCTGAACCCGGGGTGTCACGCTGCTTCGAGGGCGAGACGGTGACGGTGCGGCTGTGGCTGCGCGGATCGGCATCCGGCAGCGCTGTGCTGCTGGGGTTGCCGACGGCGTCCGGAGCGCAGGTCGACGTCGTCGAGGCCGACTGCGGCCGGTGCACCGTCGAGGTCACCGCGCAGCGTTGGGGCCGCTACCGGTTGGCGGCGCCGGTGACCATGACGGCGCCCGGCGCGTTGCTGGAATCGACGGTCACGGTGGGGTTCGGCGACGTCTTCGTGTTCCCGGTGGCCCCGCCGCAGGCCACCGCGATGCCGCGGGCCGACCTGCTGGAGCGGTTGGGCACGCACCTGATGCGGCAGGCCGGCCACGGCGTGGAGTACGCCGATGTCCGCGGCTATGTCGCCGGTGATCAGTTGCGCTCGGTGAACTGGCCGGTCAGCATGCGGCGCGGCAGCCTGCACGTCACCGAGCGGCTCAGTGAACGTGCCGCCGACCTGGTGGTGCTGGTCGACGCCTATCGGCAACCTGCCGGGCCGGCCACCGCGGCGATGGATCGCACGGTGCGCGGTGCCGTGCAGATCGCGCAGAGCGCGTTGCGCAACGGTGATCGCGCCGGGGTGGTGGTGCTCGGCGGTGGCCGCCCGCGGTGGCTGGGTATCGACATCGGCCGACGACAGTTCTACCGGGTACTCGACGCCGTGCTGGGCGCCGGGGCCGGCTTCGTCACCACGACGGGCACCCTGAGCCCGCGCGCGGCGGTGCCGCCCGGTGCGATCGTGGTGGCGTTGTCGACCCTGCTGGACACCGACTTTGCGTTGGCGCTGATCGACCTGGCCAAGCGTGGCCACCCGGTGCTGGCCGTCGATGTGCTGGCCGGGGCGCCGTTTCCGGACGAGCCGGATCCGCTGCTCACCCGAATGTGGCTGCTGCAGCGCGCATTCATGTACCGGGACATGCGCTCGATCGGCGTCGACATCGTCTCCTGGCCGGAGTCCGCCGAACTCGGGGCCGTGATGCACTCGGCGGCCGGCGCGCGCGGCGGCCGGACCGCGAAGTCGGGCCGAGCGCTGTGATCCGCCGCTGGCTGGCCGTGACGCTGGGGCTGCTGATGGTTGCGGCGGCCGCGGTGCAGGCCGAAGGCCCGGCGGAGCTGCTGGCCGGGGCGGCTGCGGTCGCGGTGCTCGCGAGCCTGTGGCTCGCGGCCGCCGGCACCGTGGCGGTGTGTGCGGCGGTATCGATCATCGCGATCACCGACACCGCTGCGGGATTCGCGGTGTTGGCCGGCCTGGCCGCCGCCGGATTCCTGCTGGCGTGTCACGGGTCGCGGACCGCGGCGCCGATCGTCACCGCACCGACGTTGGCCGGCATGTTCGGCCTGGGTGTGGTTGCAGCGCTGGCGGTTTCCATTCCGGTGCAGCTGCGCTGGGTTCCGTTGGCCGCGCCGCTGCTGGTGTTGGCGATCTTCGCGGTGGTGTTGGTGCCGTATCTGCGGCCCGAACAACGCCGTTGACTGCGTAGTCAGCCGACGCTGCGCGGCGCCTCGGTCGCCGCGACCAACTCGATCGTGGGCGGCTCGGGTACCTCGTCGGTGTGGAACCAGCGAAACGACATCAGACCTTCTGGATGGTCCTTGGTGGACAGCGCATTGGGGTGATCGAGCAGCTCCCGGCTGATCACGATGGTGACCGTACCATCGGCGTTGGGCACCGCGGAACCGGAATTGATTCCGCTGCGGCCGTATTCGACGTCCAGGGCCGCCATGTACTGGTTCCACAGCGTGAAGTTCCAGAACCTGGCCGGGGGATGGGTTGCGGTGATCACCAGCGCTTCACCGGGTTCCAGCGAGAACCCACCCAGGCAATAGCAGGCATCCTGCATGGAATAGCCGAAGGTCGCGCCACCTGCCCGGTACGGCGGGGCCAAGGTGTTGGTGCTCAGCTGTTGGCCGTCGGCGAGTTCGACGGGCCGGCGTTCGGCCAGGATCAGCGGCGTCAAGGAGTACACGTCCTGGGCGAACCGCAGCGCTGCGCGCAGGCCACGGGCCACGTCGTCATCGGATTTGCCTGGGCTGACCTCCAATCCGGCGTGGTCGAGCACTTCGATCTGCCAGTCCACTCGCCGGCCGGTAGCCGGGAATTCGTGATAGTCGCGGGTCAGTACACCGCGGGCATCCGGACTCAGTTCCAGGAACGGCCCGTCGTAGGTGTCCGGGCGGACCGGTCCCAGCACAGCGCTGAACCGGCCGTCGTCGTCGAGTGGCATGTCGGTGTCGTACAACAATCCGACGGTGCGGTTGGGCCACGCGCCAGGCTCGGGTTCGTTGTAGACCGTGACCGAGTACAGCGCGCTGTCGGCGGGGGAGCCGCTGACCCGGTAGGTGCGGCGCGGATCGACGGCGGCATAGCTGTAGTAGCAGTCGGTGTTGTCCCCACCCCAGCGCCGATCCGGGCGAAACGGTGTGAGGTTGTCGATGAATCGCGGTGCCACCGGGTCGGCGAAGAAGTGCATGTCCAGGGCCAAGCCCAAGATGGTGGCCAGATTCTGGTACCCCTCGGCCACCGCGACCTGCCCGCGCACGGCCTTGGGTCCGTCCAGGAACTGGTTGTCGAATTCAGCGAAGGCCGACAGCAATTCGCGCCAGGCCGCGGCACTTTCGGGGGCGGACATGGCCGCGAGCATATCCAGCCGGCCACGAGCAGCACAACACTTCTTGTATGAAGTGTAAAGCTGTCGTAAGGTCGGCTGCTGTGACCCACGCCACTGAGGACGCCATCCGTCTCACCGATCTGGCACGTCCGACGTTCTCGCCGGACGCCCAGGCGATCATCGACGGCATGGCCGCGATGGCGCCGTACTGCCCGTTGACCGCCGAGGCCCTACACGAGCAGGCCACCGCCCAGACCGGGCTGACCGACTTCGGTGATCAGGACTACCGCGAGCGGATGGCGGTGCTGCTGATCGCCTTCGAGGAACTGCCCAACTTCACCGAGTTCGGTCGCACCTATGCGTTTTCGTTGATGCTGACCTTCCTCAAGGGCCGGCTGCGGGTGATCGACCACCTCAAGCATCATCCGGAGATCTTCGACGTCGAGATCACCGCGCCACTGATCATCGCCGGATTGCCGCGCACCGGCACCACGCATCTGCACAGCCTGCTGGCCGCCGACCCGGCGTTGCGTGCCCTGCCGTACTGGGAGGCTCAGGAGCCGTTGCCGGCGCCCGGCGAGGAGGGCACCATCGAGCCCCGCCGGCAACGCACCGGCGACGCGCTGAACATCTCCAACACCTTGATGCCGTACTTCGGGTTGATGCACGAGATGACCATCGACCATATCCACGAGGACATCGGGCTGATGGTGCAGGACTTCGCCAGTGGCTTCTTCACCACGCTGACCCACCTGCCGCGCTGGTCGGACTATCTGCGCGACCACGATCAGACCCCGGGCTACCAATTCCTGCGGATGATGCTGCAGGTGCTGAGTCATCAGGACGGGCAGCACCGCCGCTGGGTGCTCAAAAGCCCGCAGCACCTCGAACAGTTCGGTCCGATCATGCAGGTGTTCCCGGACGCCACCATGATCGTCACGCACCGCGACCCGGTCGACGTCGCGGTGTCGATGGCCACCATGATGACCTACACCATGCGGATGAGCGTCGACGTCGTCGACGTGCCCACAGTGGCCGAATACTGGATCACCCGGATCGACGAGATGCTGTCGGCCTGCCTGCGTGATCACGACTTGCTGCCGCCCGAGCGCACCATCGACGTCCGGTTCGACGAGTTCATGGCCGACGATCTGGCCATGGTGCAACGGGTCTGGGATGTTGCCGGATACCGGCCGAATCAGCGCTCCCGCGACGCAGTCGCCGACTACCTGCGCGGGCACACCCGGAACCGGTTGGGCCGCATCGAATACCGGCCCGAGGACCTCGGCTTGGACCGCGATGTGCTGCGCCGGCGGTTCGCGCCGTATGTGCAGCGGTTCGTCGAGGTCTAAATACCGGCGCGGCTGCGCACCGCGCTGATCGCGCCGCGCAGCACGTTCTCGGTGGCCGCGAGCGGACTGACCACCGCCTCGCCGACGTCGACGATGCGTTCCACCCGGTCGACGATGCCCTCCAGCCGCTCCACCACGGCGACCAGGCGCGGAGCCAACTCATCGATCGAGGTGATGGTGGCGTTGAACCGCTCCATCGTCGAATCCAGGCCCGCGGTGGAGTTGTTCAGGTCGTCCAGCGTCTCCGACAGACTCTCCAGGATGGTCTCGACCTGGCCGACGGTCACGTCGGCGTTGAGCGCGGCCTGCGCCAGCGTCTTCAGCCGCTGCTGGGCCGGTCTGGTCCTGGTGCTGCGAACGCCCCCGCCTCTGTCTGCCATGTGACCAGTATTACCCGAGCGCTCATCGGGCGTGCCGGCATGGCCGGTCCCGCGGGCAGCGGGGGCGATCCGAGATCGGGCGGGTCGAATGTCGCGCGCTGCCGGTCGGGATCATCCATAGTGGTCTGACACGGTTTCGAGACAGCCCCTCGAGGAGCCGCAACATGTACACGCCGGTCCTGGCGCCGCTCGGTGACAGCCTGCTGCTCTCGGCGTTGGTGGCGCTGCTACCGCTGCTGACCGTGTTCGTCACGCTCGGGGTGTTGCGCTGGAAGGCGCACTGGGCCGGACTGAGCGCACTCGCGGTGGCCCTGGTGGTGGCGGTCACGGTGTACGGCATGCCGGTGCGGTTGGCCGGGCTGTCGGCCACCGAAGGCTTCGTGTTCGGTCTCTACCCGATCATGTGGATCGTGCTCAACGCCATCTGGCTCTACGAGTTGACGGTGGCCAGTGGGCGGTTCGACGACCTGCGCCGGGTGATCGACGCGGTGTCCGACGATCCGCGTATCCAAGCGATCATCATCGCGTTCTGTTTCGGCGGCCTGCTCGAAGCGCTGGCCGGTTTCGGCGCGCCGGTGGCGATCACCGGCGTCATGCTGATCGCGATCGGGTTCACCGCGATGCGCGCGGCCGTGGTGGTGCTGGTGGCCAACACCGCACCGGTGGCGTTCGGTGCGATCGCGATCCCGATCATCACGGCCGGCAACCTGACCGGGATCCCCTACACCGAGATCGGCGCGGTGGTCGGAAGACAGACCCCGCTGCTGGCCATGTTCGTGCCGCTGATCCTGGTGCTGCTGGCCGACGGCCGCCGCGGGCTGCGGCAATGCTGGCCGATCGCCGCGATGGTCGGCGTGACGTTCGCGTTGGCCCAATTCGTCTCCGCCAACTATTTTTCGGTCGAGCTCACCGATGTGATCGCATCCCTGGTCGCGCTCGCGGTCGCAGTGCTGATGCTGCGGGTCTGGCAACCGACCGGCACCTCCGATGCGCGCGCCCGGATGCTCGTCGAGAGTCAGGCCGAGGCCGCCGAGCGGGCCGCGCGGCCCGGCGCCGCAGACGACGCCGGCCGCGCCGGTGTCGCGGTCGATGACCGGGTCCAGGACCCGCTCACCCCGACGCGTTCGTTCCTGGCGCTGTTCCCGTACCTGCTGGTGGTGGCGATCTTCGGGGTGGCCAAACTGGTTGGCCCGATCGATGATTGGTTGAGCTCCACCGATCTGCGGATCAACTGGCCGGGTCTGCACGGGCAGGTGGCAACGGTGTCCGGTCAGCTGGCCACCTCGACGGTCTACACCTGGACCTGGCTGTCCTCGCCGGGCACCCTGCTGTTGATCACCGGTGTGCTGGTCGCACTCGTCTACCGGATGTCGCCCGGACAGGCCGTCGCGGTCTACGGCCGCAACCTGGTCAAGATGCGGTTCGCCATCCTGACCGTGGCCGCGGTGCTGGCGCTGGCATACGTGATGAACCAAAGCGGCCAGACCATCACGATCGGTGCCTGGATCGCCGGCACCGGCGCGGCGTTCGCCTTCCTGTCGCCGATCCTGGGCTGGATCGGCACGGCCGTCACCGGATCGGACACCAGCGCCAACGCGCTGTTCGCCACCCTGCAACAGACCGCCGGCCAGCACGCCGGCATCAACCCGACGCTGCTGGTGTCGGCCAACACCTCCGGTGGGGTGGTGGGCAAGATGATCAGCCCGCAGAACCTGACCATCGCGGCGACTGCGGTGGGACTGGTGGGCCGGGAATCGGAGATCTTCCGCAAGGTGATCTGGTGGAGCCTGGGCATGTTGGTCGCACTGTGCATGTTGGTCGGCCTGCAGGCCGGCGTACTGTCGTGGATGTTGCCATGACCGCCGCCCCGATCCGCTCCGGCCTGGTGGTTGCGCTGTTCGCCACCTGCTTCAACGACTTGATGTTTCCGGAGACCCCCAAGGCCGTGGTGCGGCTGTTGCGCCGGCTCGGTTGTGAAGTCCACTTCCCGCCGACCCAGACCTGCTGCGGTCAGATGTTCACCAACACCGGCTACGCGGCCGAAGCCGAACCCGCGGTGCGCACCTTCCTGGACGCCTTCGCCGACTACGACGCCGTCGTCGCACCGTCGGGGTCGTGTGTGGGTTCGGTGCGCCATCAACACCGCGACATCGCCCTTCGCACAGGCGATTCCGGTCTGCTGGCCGCGGTGCAGGCGATGGCGCCCCGGGTGTACGAGCTGTCCGAGTTCTTGGTCGACGTGCTCGGCGTCACCGACGTCGGCGCCTACTTTCCGCACCGGGTCACCTACCACCCGACCTGTCACTCGCTGCGGATGCTGCGGGTGGGGGACCGGCCGCTGCAGTTGCTGCGCGCGGTGCGCGGCATCGACCTGGTGGAGCTGCCCGATGCCGACCAGTGCTGCGGCTTCGGCGGCACCTTCGCGCTGAAGAACGCCGACACCTCGGTGGCGATGGGTGCGGACAAGGCCCGCAATGTCCGCGCCGCCGGAGCCGAAGTGCTTGTCGCCGGGGACAACTCATGTCTGGTGCAGATCGGCGGCATGCTGTCCCGGCAGCGCAGCGGGATGCGGGTGTGTCACCTGGCCGAGATCCTGGCCGCGACCGAAGCCGAGCCGCTGTGAGCGCCGGCGCTCCGCACGTCGGCGTGACCCGTGACTTCCTGGGCATGCCGAAATTCCCCGAGGCCGCCCGGGTGGCGCTGGGCAACTCGGTGCAGCGCCGAAACCTGGCGCACGCCACCGGGATCATCCGGGCCAAGCGCGCCGCCGTCGTCGACGAACTGGACAACTGGGAGCAGCTGCGGCTGGCGGCCGAGGCGATCAAGAACGACGCGCTGCTGCGCCTCGACGAGCATCTGCAGAACTTCGAAGCCAACGCCGTCGCGGCCGGTTCGGTGGTGCACTGGGCCCGCGACGCCGAAGAGGCCAACCAGATCGTGGTGGAGCTGGTGAAGCGGAGTCTGGATCCGGGCGATCGCCGCGAGGTGGTCAAGGTCAAATCGATGGCCACCCAGGAGATCGAGCTCAACGAGGCGTTGGCTGAAGCCGGCATCGCGGCCTGGGAAACCGACCTGGCCGAGCTGATCGTGCAGCTCGGCGACGACTGGCCCAGCCACATCCTGGTGCCGGCCATCCACCGCAACCGCGCCCAGGTGCGGGAGATCTTCCTGCGCGAAATGGGCAAGGTCGGCCGGCCCGCGCCCGCTGACCTGACCGACGAGCCACGCCGGCTGGCCGAGGCGGCGCGGCTGCACCTGCGGGAGAAGTTCCTGCGCGCCAAGGTGGGGATCTCGGGCGCCAACTTCGCGATCGCCGAGACCGGCAGCCTGGTGGTGGTCGAGTCCGAGGGCAACGGACGGATGTGCCTGACGCTGCCGCAGACCCTGATCTCGGTGGTCGGGATCGAGAAGGTGCTGCCGAGCTGGCGCGACCTGGAAGTCCTGCTACAGGTGTTGCCGCGCAGCAGCACCGGTGAGCGGGAGAACCCGTACACCTCGATCTGGACCGGGCCGGCCGCCGGCGACGGTCCCGAGCAGATGCACATCGTGCTGGTCGACAACGGCCGGACCGCGGCACTGGCCGACACCGTCGGCCGGGCCGCACTGCGCTGCATCCGCTGCTCGGCGTGCCTGAACGTGTGCCCGGTCTACGAACGCGCCGGCGGACACTCCTACGGCTCGGTGTATCCCGGCCCGATCGGCGCGGTACTGACCCCGCAGCTGCGCGGCACCTCCAGCGACGTGGACAAGTCGCTGCCGTTCGCGTCGAGTCTGTGCGGTGCCTGTTTCGACGTCTGCCCGGTGCGCATCGACATCCCCACGCTGCTGGTGCATCTGCGCACCCGCGTGGTCGACGAGAGCCGGGGCGGGCTGCCGTCGGCCGAAGAACTCGCGATGAAGGCCGCGTCCTGGATGTTCGCCGACCACCGCCGGCTGCAAGGTGCCGAATCGGTGGCCGGTGCCGGCGGCAAGATGTTGCGCAGCAAGCTGTTCGGCGGCAAACAACTGCTGCGTTCGCTGCCCTGGCCGGCCAGTCTGTGGTCCGGGGCCCGCGATGTTCCGGTGCCGCCCACCGAGTCGTTCCGGGCCTGGTGGCAACGCACCGACGGCGGGCGGAACGAATGAGCAGCACCGCCCGAGAGGAGATCCTGGCGCGGATCCGCACCGCGCTGGCCGACCGGCCGACACCGGCCGAGGTGCCCTGGAACTACGGGCAACCGGTGCGTACCGGTGATCTCGACGTGGTGGCGCGGTTCATCGAGCGCACCGCCGACTACCGCGCGGTGGTGGCGCGGGTGGACCCGCAGGCGGCCGGCGCGGCTATCGAGGCCGCACTGCAGGATGCCCGCAGTGTGGTCGCCGACCAGACGGTGCGCGAACGTTGGGCACCGACGGTTCGACTGCCCTGGGTTGATGACCACGCGCTGAGCGCAACCGAACTCGATGCCGTCGACGCCGTTCTCACCACCGCTACCGTCGCGATCGCCAACACCGGAACGCTGGTGCTCGATCACGGCCCAGGACAGGGTCGGCGCGCGGTCAGTCTGGTTCCGGACAAGCACGTCTGCGTGGTGGGCGTCGATCAGATCGTCAGCGACGTCCCCGAAGCGGTGGCCCGGCTGATCGAAATGGGCTCTCACACCAAACCTTTGACCTGGATCAGCGGACCGAGCGCCACCAGCGACATCGAACTGGACCGGGTGGAGGGGGTGCACGGGCCGCGCACCCTGCACGTCATCGTGGTCGGCTGACGCCGAAATACGTTGACCTAGAAGCTAGGTACGTGATCTGCGCCAAATCTCGTACACTGACGCTAACTCAACGCAATGCGGAGGCCGCTTCGCGGTCGAGCAACCAGACCGTCCGCTCGGAGCCGACGGCGCCGGCCGCGGGCAGATCCACCGGCTCGGCCCCGGCCAGGGCAGCCGCGACCGCTTCGGCCTTGGCTGCACCGCCGGTTATCAGCCAGACTTCGCGGGAGCGCTGCACGGCCGGCAGGGTCAGGGTCAGCCGGGCCGGCGGCGGTTTGGGGGAGTCGGTGACCGCCACCACCATCCGGGTCGTTTCGCGCACCGCCGGGGTGTCGGGGAACAGTGAATTCACATGTCCCTCACCGCCCATGCCGAGCAGATGCACGTCGAACACCGGTGTTGGCGCACCATCCTCGGCGGCTTCGGCGAGTTCGCGTTCGTAGGCGCGGGCAGCGGCCTCGATGTCGGTGCCGAACTCGCCGTCGGCGGCCGGCATCCGGTGCACATTGGCGGCCGGGATACTGATCCGGTCCAGTAGGGCCTCGCACGCCTGCTTGTCGTTACGTTCGTCATCATCGTGCGCGACGTAGCGGTCATCACCCCAGTACAGGTGCACGGCCGACCAGTCGACGTCGCTGCCGTGTTCGGCGACATGGCGCAGCAATGCGATACCGGTGCCGCCACCGGTCAGCACGATGTCGGCGCGGCCGCGGGTAGCCAGCGCGGACCGGATCGCCTCGACTAACCGAGCTCCGGCAGCGGCAGCCAGTTTGGTGCTGTCGGAATAGGTTTCGACGATGGGTTCTGATGCGGTCATGCGTACCTCACCTTGGCCAGACCCTGCAGCGCCTCGTGGTAGATCTCGTCGGCGTCGAGCCGGCGTAGGTCCTCGGCCAGGCAGTCCCGGGTCTCGCGGCGCGCCAGCGGCAGCAACGCATCCGGCCGGCCGGTGCGACTCAGCGTGGCGGTCACCGCAGTCTGCGGGCGGGTCAGCGTGATGGTCTCCGCACCACGCACCAGATCCACCCGGGGCGGGCCGGTCACTCGGGTCACCGGACCGGCGATCCGGCTGGCCAGCCAGCCGGCCAGGATATCCAGCGCCGGTTCGGATTCCAGCCCGGACACGGTCGCCGAGTCGATCGCTGCGTGCGGCGGCTGGTCGACCGCCGAAGCCAACAGGGCACGCCAGGAGGTGACCCGGCTCCAGCACAGATCGGTGTCGCCGGGGGTGTAGCCGGCCAGCCGGTCGCGGATCGCGGCCAGCGGTTCGGCGCAGTTGGTGGCGTCGGTGATCCGGCGGATCGCCAACTTGCCCAACGGGTCTTGGGCCGGAACCGGCGGCGCCACATCCGGCCACCAGGCCACCACCGGGGTGTCCGGCAGCAGGAACGGAACCACCACGCTGGCGGCCTGCTCGGCCAGCGGACCGGACAGTCGCAGCACCACCACCTCACCGGCGCCGGCATCGCCGCCGACCCGGATCTCGGCGTCCAGCCGCGGCTCCGGCGCCGAGGCGTCCGCGGGCCCGACCACGATCACCCGGCACGGGTGTTCCCGGCTGGCGTAGTTCGCGGCTTCGATCGCATCCTCGGGGATCTGCGTGCCGGTCGAGGCGATCACCAGGGTCAGTACCCGGCCCATCGTGATGGCGCCGTACTCCTCGCGCAGCCCGACCAGTTTCTTGTTGACCTCGTTGGTGGTGGTATCGGCCAAGGGCAGGATCACGGCCTTCTCCATTCCCGGCCCGAGCGCCGCAGCATCTCGAACGCCGACTCCGGACCCCAGCCGCCGGACTCATACGGCTGCGGCCGGCCACCGGCTGCCCAGGTCTCCAGCGCCGGATCCAATATCCGCCAGGACAATTCGACCTCTTCGTTACCGGGGAACAGCGACGGCTCACCGAGCAGCACATCGAGGATCAACCGTTCGTAGGCCTCCGGCGAGGCCTCGGCGAACGACGAGCCATAGGAGAAGTCCATGTTGACGTCGCGCACCTCCATCAGATGCCCGGGCACCTTGGAACCGAACCGCAACGTGATGCCTTCATCCGGTTGCACCCGGATCACCAACGCGTTCTGGCCCAACTCCTCGGTCATGGTGGCGTCGAACGGTAGATGCGGGGCCCGCTTGAACATCAACGCGATCTCGGTGACGCGTCGCCCCAACCGTTTTCCGGTGCGCAGGTAGAACGGCACCCCGGCCCAGCGCCGGGTGTCCACCTCCAGTGCGATCGCCGCGAAGGTCTCGGTGGTCGAAGTGGCCGAAAAACCTTCCTCGTCGAGCAGTCCGACCACCGGTTGGCTGCCCTGCCAGCCCGCGGTGTACTGGCCGCGGGCGATGTTGTCCGCGATGGGTTCCAGCAGCCTGGTGGCCGAGAGCACCTTGAGCTTCTCGGCCCGCACCTGGTCGGGGGAGAAGCTGACCGGTTCTTCCATCGCGGTGAGCGCCAACAGCTGCAGCAGATGGTTCTGGATCACGTCCCGGGCTGCGCCGATCCCGTCGTAATAGCCTGCGCGCCCGCCCAGTCCGATGTCCTCGGCCATGGTGATCTGGACGTGGTCGACGTAGTGCGAGTTCCAGATCGGTTCGAACATCTCGTTGGCGAAGCGCAACGCCAAGATGTTCTGCACCGTTTCCTTGCCCAGGTAATGGTCGATCCGGAACACCGAGGGTTCCGGGAACACACTGTTGACCACGGCGTTGAGTTCCTCGGCGCTGTCCAGGTCGTGACCGAACGGCTTTTCGATCACCACCCGGCTCCAGGAGCCGTCGGTGGTCTGCGCCAGCCCGGACTCCGACAGCTGCCGGCACACCACCGGAAAGGCCGCCGGCGGGATGGACAGGTAGAACGCGTGATTGCCGCCGGTGCCGCGCTCGGTGTCGAGCCGGTGCAGGGTTTCGGTGAGCCGGGCAAAGGCAGCATCGTCGTCGAAACTGCCTTGTACGAACCGGATTCCCTCGGCCAACCGGTCCCACACCTCGGGCCGGAACGGGGTGCGGGCGTGCTCACGGACCGCGTCGTGCACGATCTGCCCGAAGTCCTCGTCGGCCCAGTCCCGGCGGGCGAACCCGACCAGCGCGAACTGCGGCGGCAGCAGCCCGCGGTTGGCCAGGTCATAGATCGCCGGCATCAACTTCTTGCGGGCCAGATCCCCGGTGACCCCGAAGATCACCGCCGCGCACGGCCCGGCGATCCGCGGCAGCCGCTGATCCCGCTCGTCGCGCAGCGGGTTGACCCAGTCGGTCCCGGCCGTGGTGCTCATGCGTTGTGCGCGTCGAGTTGTTCCTGAGTTGCGTCGATCAGTTCCTGCCAGGACTTCTCGAACTTCTCCACGCCCTCGTCCTCGAGCAGCTTGAACACATCGGGTAGATCCACGCCGATGCCGGCCAACTCGTCGAACACCTGCTGCGCGGCCGCAGCGGTCCCGGTGACGGTGTCACCGCTGATCTCGCCGTGGTCGGCGACCGCCTCCAAGGTCTTCTCCGGCAGCGTGTTGACGGTGTGCGCGGCCACCAACTCGGTGACGTAGAGGGTGTCCGGGTAGTCCGGGTTCTTCACGCCGGTCGACGCCCACAGCGGACGCTGCACCAGCGCGCCGTCTTTGGCCAGGGCGGCGAACCGCTCGCCCTTCTCGAACACCTCCTGATAGGCCGCGTAGGCCAGCCGCGCGTTGGCCACCCCGGCCTTGCCGCGCAGCGCCAGCGCCGCATCGGAGCCGATCTTGTCGAGCCGCTTGTCGATCTCGGTGTCCACCCGGGACACGAAGAACGAGGCCACCGAGTGGATCTTGCTCAGGTCATGGCCGGCCTCGCGAGCCTTCTCCAGACCGGCCAGATAGGCATCCATCACCTCGCGGTGCCGCTCGACCGAGAAGATCAGCGTCACGTTCACCGAGATGCCCTCGGCGATCACCGCGGTGATCGCCGGCAGACCCGCCAGCGTGGCCGGGATCTTGATCAGCAGGTTGGGCCGATCGACGATCTTCCACAGCTCGATGGCCTGCAGGATGGTCTTGTCGGTGTCGTGCGCCAGGCGGGGGTCGACCTCGATCGACACCCGGCCGTCGATCCCGCCGGACCGTTCGTGGACCTTGGCCAGCACATCGCAGGCGTTGCGCACGTCGTCGGTGGTGACGGTGCGGATGGTGGCGTCGACGTCGGCGTCCCGCGCGGCCAGTTCGCTGATCTGGGCGTCGTAGGCGGTGCCGGCCGACAGCGCGGCCTGGAAGATCGACGGGTTGGTGGTCACCCCGACCACGCTGCGGGTGTCGATGAGTTCCTGCAGGTTGCCGGTCTGCAACCGGTCGCGGGACAGGTCATCGAGCCAAACGGATACCCCGGCCGCGCTCAGTGCCGCCAGGTTCGGATTCTGCGTCATCAGTACTGCCTCTCCTCGGGGCCGGCCGACGTGATCGCCGGATGCGGGTCGACCGCCCGCTCGGAGGTTGGCCGCTCCGGGCGGGCGCCAAACGTTTACTTGTCCAAAGCGCGCTGCGCGGCCGCTGCGACCGCCTCCTCGGTGAAGCCGAACTTGCGGAACAGCGTCTTGTCGTCGGCGGACTCGCCGAAGTGCTCGATCGACACGATCTCGCCGCGATCGCCCACCCAGCGGTACCACGGCAGCGCGATGCCGGCCTCGACGGCGACCCGTGCGGTGACGTTCGGCGGCAGCACCGCGTCGCGGTACTCCTGCGGCTGCGCCTCGAACCATTCCACACACGGCATGGACACCACGCGAGCGTTGACGCCCTTGTCCGCCAACAGCTTTTGGGCGCCGAGCGCCAACTGGACCTCGGAGCCGGTGGCGATGATGACCACGTCGGGCTGCTGGTCGCCGGCACCGCCGACGACGTAGCCGCCCTTGGCCGCACCGGCCGCGTCGGTGCCGTCGAGCACCGGGACCGGCTGGCGGGTCAGGATGAAGCCGACCGGACCGCTGGTGTTGCCGCGCTCGATGATCGACCGCCAGGTGTAGGCGGTCTCGTTCGGATCGGCGGGACGCACCACGGCCAGTTGCGGGATGGCGCGCAGCGCGGCCAGGTGCTCGATCGGTTGGTGGGTCGGTCCGTCCTCACCGAGCCCGATCGAGTCGTGGGTCCAGATGTAGATCGGGTCGATGTCCATCAGCGCGGCCAGCCGCACCGCGGGACGCATGTAGTCGGCGAACTGCAGGAAGGTACCGGCGAACGCCCGGGTCGGCCCGTGCAGCACGATGCCGCTCAAGATGGCGCCCATGGCGTGTTCCCGCACACCGAAGTGCAGCACCCGGCCGTACCAGTCGGCGGTGAAGTCGGCGGTGGAGATCGACGGCGGCCCGAACGACCGCGCACTCTTGATCGTGGTGTTGTTGCTGCCGGCCAAATCGGCCGAGCCGCCCCACAATTCGGGCAGCTTGGGCGCGACGTCGTTGAGCACCTGGCCGAACGCGGCGCGGGTGGCCACGGCCTTGGAGCCGGGCTCCCAGTAGGTCAGGTCGGCATCCCACCCGTCGGGCAGTTCGTGGGCCAGCAGCCGATCCAGCAGCGCCTTGCGCTCAGGCTCGCGCGCGGCCCAGGCGTCGAAGGTCTCCTGCCACGCGGCGTGTGCGGCCCGGCCGCGGTCAACCAGTTTGCGGGTGTGGCTGATCACCTCGTCGCTGACCTCGAAGCTGCGCTCCGGGTCGAAGCCGAGGATCTTCTTGGTCGCGGCCACCTCGTCGGCGCCCAGCGCCGAACCGTGGATCCCGCCGGTGTTCATCTTGGTCGGCGCCGGGTAGCCGATGATGGTCCGCACGCTGATGAACGACGGCTTGTCGGTCACCTTCTTGGCGGCCTCGATCGCGGCTTCGATCGCGACGACGTTCTCGCCGCCCTCGACCTCCTGCACATGCCAGCCGTAGGCGCGGTAGCGCGCGGCGACGTCCTCGCTCAGCGCGATGTCGGTGTCGTGCTCGATCGAGATGTGGTTCTTGTCGTAGAACACGATCAGGTTGCCCAGCTGCTGGGTGCCGGCCAGCGACGAAGCCTCGCTGGTGACACCCTCTTGGATGTCGCCGTCGGACGCGATCACGTAGATGTAGTGGTCGAACGGGCTCTCGCCGGGCGCGGCGTCCGGGTCGAACAGGCCGCGCTCATAGCGCGCGGCCATCGCCATGCCGACCGCCGAGGCCAGACCCTGACCGAGCGGGCCGGTAGTGATCTCCACGCCCTGGGTGTGCCGGAACTCCGGGTGCCCGGGGGTCTTGGAGCCCCAGGTGCGCAGCGCCTCGATGTCGGACAGCTCGAGACCGAACCCGCCCAGGTAGAGCTGGATGTAGAGGGTCAGGCTGGAGTGCCCGCAGGACAGCACGAAGCGGTCCCGGCCCAACCAGTGGGTGTCGGACGGGTCGTGCCGCAGCTGCCGCTGGAACAGCGTGTAGGCCAGCGGCGCCAAGCTCATCGCGGTGCCCGGATGACCGTTGCCCACCTTCTGCACAGCGTCGGCAGCCAACACCCGCACGGTGTCGACCGCCCGCGAGTCCACCTCGGTCCAGTCCTCGGGATGGTTTGGCGTGGTGAGTGCGGTGATCTCTTCCACTGCGGTCATGAAGGCATACTCCTCGAGTACCGGAACGTGCATGGGCGCCCTGGCGCTGCGTGGCCAGGCGGTTGGCCCCAGCCTAGTGTCCGCACGTCGGACCCTGCAGGCCGCATCGGCGATTCCACCGGCGGTTAACGGTCCCGATCGGCATGGGTCTACCATCCTCTGTAGTAGACGCCGTGGGACACCGCGCCGTTGCGTCATCGAGGAGTCAGTCACGTGGACATTCGCGAGGAGCACTCGCCTGGCCGGATCGGCACCGCCGTCCAGGGTCGACTGGGTTCCTCGATCTTGGGTCGCGTGGGCGCGAAGGTGCTGGCCTACGTCGCGCTGACCAAGCCCCGCGTCATCGAACTGCTGCTGGTCACCACCATCCCGGCGATGTTGCTGGCCGACCGCGGCACCGTCGATCTGCTGCTGATCCTGAACACCTTGTTCGGCGGCATGCTGGCCGCGGCCGGGGCCAACTCGCTCAACTGCGTGGCCGACGCCGACATCGACAAGGTGATGAAGCGCACCGAGCGGCGGCCGCTGGCCCGCGCCAGTGTGCCCCGCAGCCACGCGCTGATCTTCGGTCTGGCGCTGTCGGTGGCCTCGTTCTTCTGGCTGTGGCAGACCACCAACATGCTTTCGGCGCACCTGGCCGGCGCCACCATCGCGTTCTACGTGCTGATCTACACGCTGCTGCTCAAACGCCGGACCTCGCAGAACGTGGTGTGGGGCGGCGCGGCCGGTTGTATGCCGGTGATGATCGGCTGGTCTGCGGTCACCGGCACGGTGGCTTGGCCGGCGCTGGTGATGTTCCTGATCATCTTCTTCTGGACCCCACCGCACACCTGGGCGCTGGCCATGCGCTACAAGGCCGACTACGAGGCCGCCGGTGTGCCGATGCTGCCGGTGGTGGCCACCGAGGCGCAGGTGACCCGCCAGATCGTGATCTACACCTGGCTGACCGTGCTGGCCACCGTGGCGCTGGCGTTCGCCACCGGCTGGCTGTATCTGGCCGTCGCATTGCTGGCCGGTACCTGGTTCCTGACCATGGCGCATCAACTGCAGGCCGGTGTGCGCCGCGGCGAACCGGTCAAGCCGCTGCGGCTGTTCCTGCAGTCCAACAACTATCTGGCCGTGGTGTTCTTGGCGTTGGCCGTCGACTCGGCACTGGATCTGCCCACCTTGGTGCAGATCTGGGCGCGCTGACCCGCACGCCGCATCCGGCCGGGTTGCGCCGCTACGGCGTCAGCACGATCGAACCGACCGTCTTGCGGCCCTCGAGGTCCTGGTGCGCACGCTGCGCCTCGGCCAGCGGGTAGCGCTGGCTGACCGTGATCGTGATCGCGCCCGAGCCGATGGCATCCATCACCTCGCCCGCGCGCCAGGCGAACTCGTCGGCGTCGCGGGTGAAGTCGGTCAGATTCGGGCGGGTCAGATAGACCGAGCCGGCCTTGTTCAGCCGTTGTGGATCGACCGGCGGCACCGGTCCGGAGGCCGCACCGAACAGCGCCAGCGTGCCGCGCCGGGCCAAGCTGGCCAGGCTCGCGTCGAAGGTGGTCCGCCCGACGCCGTCGTAGACGGCCTGCACGCCCTTGCCGTCGGTGAGATCGCGGATGCGCGCCCCGAACTGCTCGGGGTCCTCCGGATAGTCCAGCACCTCCCAGGCGCCGGCCTGCCGGGACAGCTGCGCCTTCTCCGGCGAGGACACCGTGGTGATCACCTTGGTACCGATGCTGGTGGCCCACTGGGTCAGGATCAGCCCGACGCCGCCGGCGCCGGCGTGCAGCAGCACGGTGTCCGACGGCTGCACGGCGTACACCGACTTGATCAGGTAGTGCGCGGTCATGCCCTTCAGCAGCGCTGACGCAATCGCATCCGACGGCACGGACTCGGGCACAAAGGCGACGAAATCAGCTGGCGCCGTGCAGTATTCGGCGTACGCGCCGACTGCGTTGGCGCTCACCACGCGGTCGCCGACGGACAGTGCGGCGACATCCGGGCCGACCGCGGCGATGGTGCCGCACACTTCGTTGCCGACCACGAACGGTAGGTCGCGGGGGTAGAGCCCGGAACGGAAGTAGGTGTCGATGAAGTTGACGCCGATCGCGTCGGCCTTGATCAGCACTTCGCCGGGACCCGGCGCTGGTTGCGGCCGGTCGACCAGGGACAGCGCTTCAGGACCACCGGTTTGGCTGACTTCGATCGCATGCATGTGTCCCATCATGCTTGATGAGTAGCATCTGCTGGCGTGAGGTCGCTATGAAGTTGGCGCGTCCCGATGTCTTCCACCCGAAGATCGTGCTGGCCGGCTGCCGCCGACTGCCTGCGGGCGACGGCGACGACGCAGGCCTGGTGCCCGCGCTGCAGACCCGCGGTCTGGCGGCGCGCTGGCTGGCGTGGGACGATCCGGCGGCGCTGGCCGCCGACCTGGTGATCCTGCGCGCCACCTGGGACTACACCCAACGCCTCGAGGAGTTCCTGGACTGGTCGCGGCGGGTGCCGAACCTGCTCAACGCACCCGACGTGGTGGCCTGGAACGTCGACAAGTCCTATCTGCGGGAACTGGGGGTGGCCGGGCTACCGGTGCTGGAAAGCGAGTTCTTCGCGCCCGATGAAACCGTGCACCTGAGTGCCGGGGAAGTGGTGGTCAAACCTGCGATCGGGGCCGGATCGGTTGGGGCGCAACGGTTCACCGACCACTGCGCGGCCCGTGACCATGCCGCCACGCTGCAGGAGGCCGGGCAGACGGTGTTGGTGCAGCCCTACGACCGGCGCATCGTGGACGGCGAGACCGCGCTGGTGTTCATCGCCGGCAAGCAGTCGCATGCATTCATCAAGGGGCCGATGCTGCCCGCTCCGGGTACCGGGCCGACCCTGGATTACTCGCGGACCTTCGCGACCGAATCACTGCGCCCGGCCGACCCGGACTTCGAACTGTGGGACCTGGGTTACCGCACCATCGATGTTGCCGCCGAGCATCTCGGGGTGGCGACGTCGGACTTCTTGTATGCGCGCGTCGACATCATCGGTGGTCGCGAGGAGCCGGTGCTGCTGGAACTCGAACTGGTCGAACCGTCGCTGGGTTGGCGGCAACTGGACAGCAAGGCCCGGGAACTGGCTCAGCGGCAGTTCGCGCTGGCGGTGGGTTCAGCTCTGGAGCAACTCGGGTTGGGTCCGCTGTCGCATCGACGCCCATAACGCCGCGGTGGCCGCGGTGCAGGCCGCAGCGCCGGCCACGTGCAAGGCCACCAGGGCCTCGGGCACCCCGGTGAAGTACTGCACCACGCCGACTGCGCCCTGGGCGACGGCCAGACCGATCACCACGTACAGCCGGGTGCGCACCGATGCCGGGGCGGCCACCGCCAGCAGCCCGAAGCCCAGACCCACCAGCAGCGCCAGATAGATCCACAGCAGCGACGAGTGCGCATGCACCAGCGTGGTGATCTCGATCTGCAGCCGGGCCACCGGTCGTTCGTAGCTCTTGTCGCCGGCGTGCGGGCCGGCCGCGGTCACCAGAGTGCCGGTCACCAGCACCAGCGCCAGGGTGATCGCGCTGAGCACGGTCAGACCGCGCAGCGGTTTGGCCACCACGTGCCGGACCACGCCGTCGTCGGGCTCGCCGACCTTGACGTAGAGCAGCACCGCCAGCCACACCATGGTCATCGAGGCCAGCAGGTGGATCGCCACGGTCCACCACAGCAGCCCGGTCAGCACCGTGATGCCCCCGATGACGGCCTGCACCACCGTGGAGGCCGGCATCAGCCAGGCGTAGATCAGCACCTCGCGGCGGCGCCGGGCGCGCAGCACGGCCAGCACCGCGGCGATTGCGGTGAAGACCACCAAGAACGTCACCAACCGGTTGCCGAACTCGACGGCCTGGTGGATGCCCGCCACCTCGGGATGTTCGATCGGGGTGAAGCTGCCCGGGAAGCACTGCGGCCAGGTGGGGCAGCCCAGTCCGGACGCCGTGACCCGGACGACGGCGCCGGTCACCGCGATCCCGCCCTGGGTCAAAATGACCAAGGCAGCGATCAGCCGCTGGGTACGCAAGCTGGGTTCGGGAAGCAGGTCGACCAGGCGCCGGAACACCCACTCAGGGTATGCCAGGCCCAACTACACCTCGTAGTAGGGGAGCGTCGAGCCGTACTTAGGTGAACCGGAACCAGCGCACCGCGCCCACGGTGGCCAGCACACCCCAGACTGCCAACACCGCGATGCCCAGCCAATCCACCGACACCGTCATGGCCTGGGTGATGGCTTCGGTCAGCGCACCCGACGGGGTCAACCGCGCGATCAGCTGCACCGAATCGGGCACCGCCTCGTTGTCCAGCGTCAGTGCGCCCAGGCCGGCGAACACGAACCACAGCAGGTTGGCCAGCGCCAGCACGATCTCGGCGCGTAGCGTGCCGCCGAGCCACAGGCCCATCGCGGTGAAGCTCGCGGTACCCACCGCGATGATCGCCGCACCCAACAGCAAGCCAGCCGGGTTGGGTCGCCAGCCCAACGCAAACCCGATGGCGCCCAACAGGATCGCCTGCAAGAACACCACCGCGACCACGGCCAGCACCTTGCCGACGATGATCCCCCAGACCGGCAGGGCGGTGGCGCCCAGCCGTTTGAGTGCGCCGTACCGCCGGTCGAACGCGACCGCGATGGCCTGCCCGGTGAACGCCGTCGAGATCAACGCCAACGCCATGATCGCCGGAACGAAGGTGGCGGCCCGGTTGGGGCCGAAGTCGCCGAACGGCAGCAGGGTCAAACCGATCAGCAGGGTGATCGGGATGAACATGGTCAGCAGCAGCTGCTCGCCGTTGCGCAGCAGCAGTTTGAGCTCCAGGCCGAACTGCGCCGAGAGCATCTTGGCCACCGGGGCCGGCCGCGGGTCCGGGGTGAAGGTCCCGGGCGGAAACAGCGCGCTCATCGGTGTCCTCCGCTCTTCGCGCAAGCGCTCATCGCAAATCCCGCCCGGTCAGGTCCAGGAACACGTCCTCGAGGCTGCGCTGCTCGACACGCATGTCGGTGGCCAGCACGTTCATCCGGGCGCACCACGCGGTCACGGTGGCCAGCACCTGCGGATCGATCCGGCCGTCGACGCGGTATTCGCCGGGCGCGATCTCGACGGCCCGGTAGTTCTCCGGCAGCGCCGCTTCCAGCAGTGCCAGGTCGAGCTTGCGGGGTGCGCTGAACCGCAACTGGTCCTCGGCTCCGCTGCGCATCAGCTCGGCCGGGGTGCCGGCCGCCACCTGCGCGCCGCGGTCGATGATCACGATCCGGTCGGCCAGTTCTTCGGCCTCCTTGAGCTGGTGCGTGGTCAGCACCACGGTCACGCCGTCGCGGCGCAGCGCGTCGATCAACTCCCACACCACCACCCGGGCGTGGGCATCCATCCCGGCCGTGGGTTCGTCGAGGAAGACCAGCTCGGGTCGTCCGACCAGAGCGCAGGCCAGGGCCAACCGCTGCTGCTGTCCGCCGGAAAGCCGCCGGTAGGTGGTCCGCACCGACTCGGTCAGGCCCAGGGTGTCCAGCAGCCAGGCCGGGTCGAGCGGGTTGGCGGCGTAGCTGGCCACCAGCTCGAGCATCTCGCCGGCCCGCGCGGCCGGGTAGCCGCCGCCACCCTGCAGCATCACGCCGATCCGGGCCCGCAACTCGGCGTTGTCGTCGAACGGATCCAGGCCGAGCACCTCGATGGTGCCGGCGTCGGGCCGCAGGAACCCCTCGCACATCTCGACCGTCGTGGTCTTCCCGGCGCCGTTGGGACCCAGTAGGGCCAGCACTTCGGCCGGGTTGACGTCGAGGTCCAGGGCGTCGACCGCGGTGGTTGCCCCGTACTGCTTGCTGACCCCGCGCAATCGCACGGGAACAGTGCTGCCCTGACTCACGGAGACTCAGCGTAGGCGTCGGAGGATCCGGGCCGCGCAGCCACCTGGTCGGATGGCCGGCCGGGCTCGGCATCCGAGCCGGGCAAGCGGCGCCACGGCAGCCGTCGGTAGGTGAGTCCGATCAAGATCAGCACGATCAGTGCGCTGGCCAGGGTGGCGTCGATGATCTGGAACAACGCGAAGCGGTCCCCGTTCGCGGTCGGCCCGAAGATGCCCACCACCAACGTGATCACGATGGCCGCGGTGCGGAACCGGGGTCGGGTGGCCCAGCAGGCCAGCGGGATGATCGCCCACAGCAGATACCAGGGCTGGACCACCGGGAACAGCAGCACGGTGGCGCCGAGTGCGACGCCCAGGCCGCCCACCGGATGTAACCGGCCGCGGAACACCGCGAGCAACAACCAGGTCACCACCACCATGATGATCAACACGCCGATGGCGCGCGTCAGCGACAGCACCGCGGTGGTGTGGTCGCCCAGACCGAGCAGGATCCCGACCTGGCCGGTCCCCAGCGCCAACAGCGTCGGCGGCGACATCCAGCTGCGCACCACGTTGGCGGTGCCCAGTGTGAACAGCCAGCCGAAGCCCAGCCCGCTGGCCCAGCCGATGATCGCCATCACGATCAACGCCGGCGCCACGAGCAGGCTGCTGGCCGCGAAGAACGCTTTGACGGTGCTGCCCCAGCGACACCCCAGGCCCATCGCGACGAAACCCAGTGCCAGCAGCGACGGCAACTTGATCTGCGAAGACATCGTGATCAGCACCGTGCCGAACAGCAGCAGGCCCAGTGGGGCCCAGCGCCGCCACTCGGCCGGCCCGCGCGGCCAGCCCAGTGGCCGGGGCAACAGTCGATCCTTGGCGTCGACGGCGCGCAGCGCGAACTCGGTGCCGGCCAGCATCAGGCCCAGCATCAGCGCTTCGTTGTGGATGCCGGCCACCAGATGCATGAACAGCAGCGGATTGGTGGCGCCCAGCCACAGCGCGCTGACCTCGGCGACACCGCAGCGCCGGGCCAGCCGCGGAGTGGCCCAGATGATCAGCGCCACCCCGATCAGCACCACCAAGCGGTGACACAGGACCGCGGCGACGATGTTCTCACCGGTCAGCGCCGAGATGCCGCGTCCGATCCACAAGAACAGCGGGCCATACGGCGCGGGGGTCTCCCGCCACAGACTCGGCACCGACAGCGTGAAGACGTGGTCGAGGCCCAGCCCGGGCGCCGGACCCACCTGGTAGGGGTCGAGCCCATTGGCCGCGATCTGACTCTGCGCCAGATAGGAGTAGACGTCCTTGCTGTACATCGGTGGTGCGACCAGCAGCGGCAGCATCCACAGCACCAGGGTCCGGTCCAGTTGGCTGCGGGTCATCCGGCGTTGGCCCAGCGAGAACCGGCCCAGCATCAGCCAGGCCAGGGCCATGATCACCGCGCCGGTGGTGGTCATGGTCAAGGACACCGTCTGGATGCGCGACGGCAGGTTGAGCAATCTCACACCGAAGGTCGGATCCTGCACCACCGGACGTGCGCCGGCACCGAGCGCGCCGATCGCCATCAGCACCGTGCCGGTGGCGCCGAACAGCCTGGTCCGACGCAAAGCGACCAGCTCAGCGTCGTTGAGTGGCGAGCCCACGGTTCGCTCGTCGCCGTGCCATCCGGCGATCGAGGTGCTCAGCGAACGGAGCCGGAGTGCCACCCGAGCAGCCTAACCGCAGTGCCGTGACGGGTCGGTGTGGCGAGTCGCATAGCTGCAGTTAGGGTGACCTTGCTAGACCCGTTCTTCGAATTGCGTCACACTGGTGTTGTGAAAATCCGTCCGGTGGTCAACCCTGCGCCTGAGCTGGCGTATGGCCAAGACGGTGACACCCGCGGCGCGATCGTCAAACTGCTGCTGCAGCTGGGTCCCACCACCGCAAGCCGGATCGGCGAGGAGTTGGGTATTTCGGCAGCAGGTGTGCGACGGCACCTCGATGCACTGATCGAGGCGGGCGATGCGCAGGCCAACGCCGCGGCGGCCTGGCAGCAGGTGGGTCGGGGACGGCCCGCCAAGCGCTTCCAGCTCACCGCGGCCGGCCGGGCCAAGCTCGAACACGCCTACGACGATCTGGCGTCGGCTGCCATGCGGCAACTGCGCGAGATCGGCGGGGATGAGGCGGTGCGTACCTTCGCGCGTCGTCGGATCGACTCGATCCTGGCCGAGGTGGCACCCGTGCCCGACGCCGGGGAGCCGGCCGCAGCCGAGGAGATCGAGGCCGCGGCCGGGCAGATTGCCGGTGCGCTGAGCAACGCCGGCTACGCCACCACCACCACCCGGGTGGCGGCGCCGTTGCACGGCGTGCAAATCTGCCAGCACCACTGTCCGGTGTCGCACGTCGCCGAGGAGTTCCCCGAGCTGTGCGAAGCCGAGCAGGAGGCCATGGCCGAACTGCTGGGTACCCACGTGCAGCGGTTGGCGACCATCGTCAACGGCGATTTCGCGTGCACCACCCACGTTCCGCTGAATCCGCCCGGCCGTTAGCGAACCACCAGCATGACCTCCGGCGCACAGCCCGCACCGGAGTACCGACAAGAGCAAAAAGGAGTGTGTCGCAATGACACTCACACCCGAGACGCCACTCACCCAGGAGGAGACGATTGCCTCACTGGGCAAGTACGGCTACGGCTGGGCTGACTCCGATGTCGCCGGCGCCAGCGCCCAACGGGGGCTGTCCGAGGCAGTGGTGCGCGACATCTCGGACAAGAAGAACGAGCCGGAATGGATGCTCGACATCCGTCTGAAGGCGCTGCGCACCTTCGACAAGAAGCCGATGCCGAACTGGGGCTCCAACCTCGAGGGCATCGACTTCGACAACATCAAGTACTTCGTGCGGTCCACCGAGAAGCAGGCCACTTCCTGGGAGGAACTGCCCGAGGACATCCGCAACACCTACGACCGGCTGGGCATCCCGGAAGCCGAGAAGCAGCGCCTGGTCGCCGGTGTGGCCGCGCAGTACGAATCCGAGGTGGTCTACCACCAGATCCGCGAGGACCTCGAGGCGCTCGGCGTGATCTTCGTGGACACCGACACCGGATTGCGCGAGTACCCGGAGATCTTCAAGCAGTACTTCGGCACCGTGATCCCGGCCGGCGACAACAAGTTCTCCGCGCTGAACACCGCGGTGTGGTCGGGCGGGTCGTTCATCTACGTGCCGCCGGGCGTGCATGTCGACATCCCGCTGCAGGCCTACTTCCGGATCAACACCGAGAACATGGGGCAGTTCGAGCGCACCCTCATCATCGCCGACGAGGGCTCCTATGTGCACTACGTCGAGGGTTGCACCGCGCCGATCTACAAGTCCGACTCGCTGCACAGCGCGGTGGTCGAGATCATCGTCAAGCCGGGCGCCCGGGTGCGCTACACCACGATCCAGAACTGGTCGAACAACGTCTACAACCTGGTCACCAAGCGGGCCCGGGCCGAAGCCGGCGCCACCATGGAGTGGATCGACGGCAACATCGGCTCCAAGGTCACGATGAAGTACCCCGCGGTGTGGATGACCGGTGAGCACGCCAAGGGCGAGGTGCTCTCGGTGGCGTTCGCCGGCGAGGGTCAGCACCAGGACACCGGTGCCAAGATGCTGCACCTGGCGCCCAACACCAGCTCCAACATCATCTCCAAGTCGGTGGCCCGCGGCGGCGGCCGCTCGTCCTACCGGGGCCTGGTGCAGGTCAACAAGGGTGCGCACGGGTCGCGGTCCAGCGTGAAATGCGATGCGCTGCTGGTCGACACGATCAGCCGCAGCGATACCTACCCGTACGTCGACATCCGCGAGGACGACGTCACCATGGGGCACGAGGCCACGGTCTCGCAGGTCAGCGAGGATCAGCTGTTCTACCTGATGAGTCGCGGGCTGTCCGAGGACGAGGCGATGGCGATGGTGGTGCGCGGCTTCGTCGAGCCGATCGCCAAGGAACTGCCGATGGAGTACGCGCTCGAGCTGAACCGCTTGATCGAGCTGCAGATGGAAGGTGCGGTCGGTTAAGTGAGCTCGAATCTGACTGGCGCCCTGGAGGGTGCCGCCCCCAACTCCGGCTCCACGCTGGCGAACGCCAACAAGGGCGAGCTGTTCGCGTCGTTCGACGTCAACGCCTTCGAGGTGCCCGGCGGCCGCGACGAGCTGTGGCGGTTCACCCCGCTGCGCCGGCTGCGCGGTTTGCACGACGGTTCGGCGGTCGCCACCGCGACGGCCGGTATCTCGGTCACCGAACGCCCCGGGGTCACGGTGGAAACCGTCGGCCGCGACGACGAACGCCTGGGTCAAGCCGGCGTGCCCACAGATCGCGTTGCCGCCCAGGCGTACTCGTCGTTCGAGACTGCAACCGTGGTGACCGTCGCGCGGGACACCGAGGTCGCCCAGCCCATCGAGATCGTGATCGACGGTCCGGGTGCGGGCGCTGTTGCCTACGGCCACCTGCAGATTCGGGTCGAAGAGCTGTCCCGCGCGATCGTCGTGGTCGACCTGCGCGGCAGCGGAACCTACGCCGACAACGTCGAGATCATCGTCGGCGATTCGGCCGGACTGGGCGTGATCTGGATCGCCGACTGGGCCGACGACATGGTGAACGTCAGCGCGCATCACGCCAAACTCGGCCGCGACGCGGTGCTCGGCCACGTCAACGTCACCCTCGGCGGCGACGTGGTCCGCACCACCGCCACCGCCCGGTTCACCGCGCCCGGTGGCGACGTCAAGCTGCTCGGCACCTACTTCGCCGACGACGGCCAGTTCTTCGAATCCCGGTTGCTGGTCGACCACGCGGTGCCCAACTGCCGCTCGGATGTGCTCTACAAGGGTGCCCTGCAGGGGGATCCGGACTCGAACAAGCCCGACGCGCACACCGTGTGGATCGGCGACGTGCTGATCCGCGCCGCCGCCACCGGCACCGACACCTTCGAGGTGAACCGCAACCTGGTGCTCACCGACGGTGCACGCGCCGACTCGGTGCCCAACCTCGAGATCGAGACCGGCGAGATCGCCGGCGCCGGCCACGCCAGCGCCACCGGCCGATTCGACGACGAGCAGTTGTTCTACCTGCAGGCCCGCGGCATCCCCGAGGAGCAGGCGCGCCGGTTGGTGGTCCGCGGTTTCTTCAACGAGATCATCGCCAAGATCGCCGTCCCCGAGGTGCGTGAGCGCCTGACCGAAGCCATCGAACGAGAACTAGCAATCACCGAAGCGAGAAATAGCTGACATGACCACTCTGGAAATCAAGGACCTGAACGTTTCGGTCACCACCCCGGAAAACGAGGAGGTGCCCATTCTCAAGGGCGTCAACCTCACCGTGCGCTCGGGGGAGACCCATGCGGTCATGGGCCCGAACGGATCCGGCAAGTCCACGCTGTCCTACGCGATCGCCGGGCACCCCAAGTACACCGTCACGTCAGGCTCGATCACGCTCGACGGCGCCGACGTGCTCGAGATGAGCATCGACGAGCGGGCGCGCGCCGGGCTGTTCCTGGCCATGCAGTACCCGATCGAGGTGCCCGGGGTGTCGATGTCGAACTTCCTGCGCACCGCAGCCACCGCGGTACGCGGTGAGGCGCCGAAGCTGCGGCACTGGGTCAAGGAAGTCAAGGCCGCGATGGCCGATCTGGACATCGACCCTGCGTTCGGCGAACGCAGCGTCAACGAGGGCTTCTCCGGCGGTGAGAAGAAGCGCCACGAGGTGCTGCAACTTTCGCTGCTCAAGCCCAAGATCGCGATCCTCGACGAGACCGACTCCGGGCTGGACGTCGACGCGCTGCGGGTGGTCAGCGAGGGGGTCAACAAGTACGCCGAGAGCGAGAACGGCGGCATCCTGCTGATCACCCACTACACCCGGATCCTGCGCTACATCCAGCCGCAGTTCGTGCACGTCTTCGTCGACGGCCGCATCGTCGAGTCCGGCGGGCCGGAGTTGGCCGACGAACTCGAGGCCAACGGCTACGAACGCTTCACCCAGGCCGCGACCGCGTCCTGACCGCTTGCTAAGGAGTTGGAGCCAATGACGATTTCCGTCGATCACCCGCTGGATCTGGAAGCGGTACGCGCTGACTTCCCGATCCTGTGTCGGGTGATGCGCAGCGGAAATCGCTTGGCCTACCTGGACTCCGGTGCCACCTCGCAAAAACCGGTACAGGTGCTCGACGCCGAGCGCAACTTCCTCCTCACCTCCAACGGCGCGGTGCACCGCGGCGCCCACCAGCTGATGGAGGAGGCGACCGACGCCTACGAGCAGGGCCGCGCCGACATCGCGAGCTTCGTCGGGGCCGACCCGGACGAGTTGGTGTTCACCAAGAACGCCACCGAGGCGCTCAACCTGGTCTCCTATGCCTTCGGCGACGACCGGTTCGCGCGGCAGGTCGGGCCCGGCGACGTCATTGTCACCACGGAGCTCGAACACCACGCGAACCTGATTCCGTGGCAGGAGCTCTGCCGGCGCACCGGCGCGGAGCTCAAGTGGTACAGCCTGACCGACGATGGCCGCATCGACCTCGATTCGCTCCAGCTCGACGAGCGGGTGAAGGTCGTTGCCTTCAGCCACCATTCGAATGTCACCGGCGCGATCACGCCGGTGGCCGAGCTGGTGTCCCGGGCTCGTGCGGTCGGGGCGCTCACGGTGCTCGACGCCTGCCAGTCGGTGCCGCATCAGCCGGTGGACTTCCACGCGCTCGAGGTGGATTTCGCGGCCTTCTCGGGCCACAAGATGCTCGGGCCCACCGGGATCGGGGTGCTCTACGGCCGCCGCGAACTGCTCGATGCGCTGCCGCCGTTCTTGACCGGCGGGTCGATGATCCAAACCGTCACGATGGAGGGCGCCAGCTACGCGCCCGCGCCGCAGCGCTTCGAGGCCGGCACCCCGATGACCTCGCAGGTGGTCGGATTGGCCGCTGCCGCACGGTATCTGGACGGCATCGGGATGGATGTGGTGGCCGCGCACGAAGCCGAGTTGGTGGCCGCCGCGCTGCGCGGACTGGCCGAGGTGCCGGGCGTGCGGATCATCGGGCCGCTGTCGATGGACGATCGCGGTTCGCCGGTCAGTTTCGTCGTCGACGGCGTGCACGCCCACGACGTCGGGCAGGTGCTGGACGACGAAGGCGTGGCCGTGCGGGTGGGACACCATTGCGCCTGGCCGCTGCACCGGCGCTTCGGCATCGCGGCTACCGCGCGCGCATCGTTTGCGGTGTACAACACCCTCGAAGAGGTCGACCGGCTGGTTGCCGGGGTGAGGCGTTCGGTGGAGTTCTTCGCGTGAGAATGGAACAGATGTACCAGGAGGTGATCCTGGATCATTACAAACATCCGCATCACCGGGGCCTGCGCGAGCCGTTCGACGGCGAGTCCTACCAGGTCAATCCCACCTGCGGGGACGAGGTCAGGCTGCGGGTGGCGCTGAGCGCGGACGGCGAGACCGTCACCGACGTGTCCTATGACGGACAGGGCTGTTCGATCTCGCAGGCCGCGACATCGGTACTCACCGATCAGGTGATCGGGCAGACTGTAGGTGATGCGCTCAAGACCGTGGCGGCATTCACCGAGATGATCTCCTCCCGCGGCACTATCGAGGGAGATGAGGACGTCATCGGCGACGGCATCGCGTTCGCCGGGGTGTCCCGGTACCCGGCCCGGGTCAAGTGCGCGTTGTTGGGATGGATGGCCTTCAAGGACGCAGTGGCCCAGGCTAAGGAGGACTCATGACCGGACTGAACGCCAGCGATGCGCTGCTCGCCGACGTCGAAGAAGCGATGCATGATGTGGTCGACCCCGAGTTGGGCATCAACGTCGTCGACCTCGGCTTGGTATACGGACTCAACCTGGAGGAGGGGGAGTCGGGGCCGGTGGCGCTGATCGACATGACGCTGACGTCGCCGGCCTGCCCGCTCACCGACGTGATCGAGGATCAGACCCGCACCGCACTCGTCGGCGCCGGATTGGTCAACGAGATCAAACTGAACTGGGTGTGGAGTCCGCCGTGGGGCCCGGACAAGATCACCGACGACGGCCGCGAGCAACTGCGCGCCCTGGGCTTCACCGTCTGAGTGCCGCGCGCGGCTCGAGCAGTTCGGTGAAGATCAGGTCCAACGCTCGGCGCAGCTGCTCGGGCTCGGGCAACGGCTGCGTCTGCTGGTAGCCGTTCAATGTGAAAAGAGCCAGCTGGGCCAGCATTTCGGCCTGCGCCGGCTCGTCGAGCAGCTGGGCCAAGGTTTCGTAGGTCACCTGGTAGCGCTGCTCGTCGACAGCCTCCTGGATCTGCCGCACCTCCGGGTCGCTGTGCGACCAGGCCCGGATGGCCGCCTCGGCACGGTGCGGGAACCCGCAGGCGAATTCGACCAACGCGTGCAGGGTCCGATGCGGCTCGCCTTCGGCGCGCGCGGCCTCGGCCAACGCGAGAGTCCGGTCCTCGAGCCAGAACTGCAACAGTTCGGTCTTGAACCGGGCCCAGCTGCCGAAGTAGTTGTAGAACGAACCGGTGGTGACCTCGAGCCGACGACACAGCGGGGTCAGCTTCAACCCGCCGTGGTCGGCCTCGGCCAAGAGCTCGATGGCCGCCGAGAAATAGTCGTCTCGGTCAACGATCTTGTGCATGCGCTTCCATTCCGTCCCGTCCGGCGGCTTCGTCCAGGATAGGGACCGTGCGGCGACTCGGCAGAGCTTCGTCCGGCGCGCCGCCTGCGTCCGGCTACTGGCGGGTGCCTGCAGTGAACGCGATCGGAAGCTGCGACAGACCGTAGGCCCAGTTCGACGGCACCACCTCGGGAGTGCCATCCAACCGCAGGTCCTTCATCCGCCCGAGCACCTCTTCGAAGATCACCCGCAGTTCCAACCGGGCCAGGCTGGCGCCCAGGCAGAAGTGCCGGCCGCCGCCGCCGAAGGCCAGGTGGTCCGGCTTGGGACGGTGGATGTCGAAGCTGTCGGGTTCATCGAAGACGGCTTCATCGCGGGATCCGCTGCCGTACCACATCACCACCTTGTCGCCGGCGGCGATGCGCTTGCCGCCCAACTCGACATCTCGGGTGGCGGTGCGGGCGAACCACTGCACCACCGAGGTGAAACGCAAGATCTCCTCGACGGCGTTGGGGATCAGCGTGGGATCGGCGTAGAGCTCACGCAGCTGGTCGGGGTGCTCGAGCAGCGTGCGCATCCCGGTCGCCGCGGTGTTGCGGGTGGTGTCGTTGCCGGCGAAGGTGAGCAGCCCGAAGAACATCACGATCTCCAGATCGTTGAGTTCTTCGCCGTCGACCTCGGCTTGCCGCAACCGGCTGACCAACGAATCCTGGTTCGGCGCTTGGGATTGCCGCATCACCTGTTCGGCCAGATAGCCACCCATCTCGCCGAACACTTGCTCGGCCGCGTTGGGTTCGGGTGCGCGGATCGCCACCTCGATCCGTTGGGTCCAGTCGTAGAACTGCGGCAGATGCTCCTCGGGGGCGTCCATCAATTCCATCAGGATGAGCAGCGGGATCGGGACGGCGATGTCCGCGACGAAATCTCCCCGGCCGGATTCGATGATCTCGTCGATGTACTGCGACACCCGGGCACGGATCCCGGCTTCGAGTTTGGCCACCGCGTTCGGGGTGAACACGCGCGCCAGGATCTTGCGGTAGCGGGTGTGCTTGGGCGGGTCCATGTAGAGCAGCTGGTTGCCGATCACGTCCAGGTTCAGCACCTGATCCGGGTTGACGAACACACCGCCCTGTCGGCTCGAGAAGGTCTCCGAGTCGTGGCTGACGGCCGTGATGTCGGCGTGCCGGAACAACGACCACACCCCGGTGCCGTCGGGGAGCGGGGTCCAATGCACCGGTGCCTCGGCGCGCATCCGTCGGAACAACTCGTACGGCGGGCCGTCGACCCACCAGTGCGGTTCGAAGATGTTGAGGCCGGCAACCGCGGACTGCGCGACCGCTTCGGGCTCGACCGGCATGGTCCGTCCGGGGCTTTCGGTGATGAACTTCGTCGACGTGTGGACCTCCCGGTCACGACGGCTTCCAAGTGAAACATAAATTATGTTACAGTTATCTACATCACAATGCAACCTAAGATGTGGTTTGCGCCATCTGACGGGGGCGCTACCCGGGACAGGAGAGCAGCTGATGGTCTTCGACGATCGCGACAGTTTCTGGATCGACGGCAACTGGGTCGCCCCAACCACCCAGAGGCGCATCGAAATCCGCAACGCCAGCACCGGCGAGCCGGTCAGCACGGTCCCGGCCGCCGCCCCCGGTGACGTGGATGCCGCGGTGGGTGCGGCCAGGCGCGCGTTCGATGAGACCGACTGGGCCACCCGCAGCGCAGCCGAGCGCGCGGCGGCCATCTCGACTCTGGCTGCCGCAGTGCTGGCCCGCTCCGAGCGCACGGCGCAGGCGGTCAGTACCCAGAACGGCATGCCGATCGCGATCTCTTCGGCCACCGAGGCCGTCGTCCCGGCCGCCCTGTTGAACTACTACGCGCAGTTGGCCATTGAGGCGCCCGCCGAAGAACGGCGGAGCGCGTTCGGCGGCGGGACCACACTGGTGCGGCGGGCGCCGATCGGCGTGGTTGCCGCGATCGTGCCGTGGAACTTCCCGCAGGCGCTGACGTTCTTCAAGTTGGCGCCGCTGCTGGCCGCCGGCTGCACGGCGGTGATCAAGCCGTCGCCGGAAACCGTGCTGGACTCCTACCTGCTGGCCGAAGCGCTTGCCGAGTCCGACATTCCGCCCGGCGTGGTCAACATCGTGCCCGGTGACCGTGAGGTCGGCGCCTACCTGGTCGAGCATCCCGGCATCGACAAGGTGGCGTTCACCGGCTCGACGGCCGCGGGCCGAGCCATCGGGGCGGCCTGTGGCCGGCTGATCCGTCCGGTGACCCTCGAGCTCGGCGGCAAGTCCGCGGCCATCGTGCTCGACGACGCCGACTTGCCGGCGCTGTTGCAGCAGTTCTTCTCAGCCACGCTGCTGAACAACGGGCAGACCTGCTATCTGGGTACCCGGGTGCTGGCGCCGCAGAGCCGCTATCGCGAAATCGTGGACCTGCTCACCGATTTCGCGCGGGCGCTGAACGTCGGTGATGCCTTGGACCCGGCCACCCAGATCGGTCCGCTGGCGACCGCCAATCAGCAGCGGCGGGTACAGAACTACATTGCGCAGGGGGTGGCCGACGGAGCCCGGATCACCACCGGGGGTAAGGTGCCCGAGGGCGCGGGTGGGGGCTGGTTCGTCGAACCCACCATCTTCGAGGGCGTCGACAATTCGCACACCATTGCCCGCGAGGAGATCTTCGGGCCGGTGTTGGCGGTCATCCCGTACCGCGATGTCGACGACGCAGTGGCGATCGCCAACGATTCCGACTTCGGTCTCGGCGGCAGCGTGTGGACCAGCGATCCGGACCGCGGCCTCGATGTCGCCCGCCGGGTCCAGACCGGCAGCATCGGGATCAACGACTACACGCTGGATTTCCACGCACCGTTCGGCGGCATCAAGGCCAGCGGGCTCGGACACGAACTCGGACCCGAAGGGCTGGCCACCTACCAGCAGATCCAGTCCATCTACCTGCCGGCGAACGGTAGCGCGCGGGAATGAAGATCCAAGCTGCAGTGCTGCGCGGCGAATCCTCGCCGTTCACCATCGAGGAAGTGGAGCTGGCGGCCCCGGGTCCCGGGCAGGTCCTGGTGCGGGTCGTCGGCGTCGGACACTGCCACACCGACGTCGTGCCGCGGGCCGGAATCGGGCTCGGCACCCCACCGATCGTGCTCGGCCACGAAGGAGCCGGCATCGTCGAAGCGGTCGGCGAGCAGGTGCGTTCCGTCGCGGTCGGGGATCACGTGGTGCTGAGCTTCGATTCGTGCGGCGGGTGCGCCAATTGCCGCGCTGGGCATCGGGCCTACTGCGACACCTTCGTAGCGCGCAACCTGGCCGGACCAGGCGTCGGCGACTGCGCGCCGCTGACCGATTCGGACGGAAAACCGTTGGCGGGACGCTGGTTTGGCCAGTCCTCATTCGCCACGCATGCGCTCGTCGATGCCGGCAACGCGGTCGTCGTCGATCAGGATCTGCCCTTGGAACTGCTCGGTCCGCTGGGCTGTGGTGTGCAGACCGGTGCCGGCGCGGTGTTCGAAGCGCTGCGGGTCCGGACGGGGGACAGCATCGTCATCACCGGCACCGGTGCCGTCGGGCTCTCGGCGGTGATGGCCGCCAAGGTCGCGGGTGCCACCACGATCATCGCCGTCGATCTCAACCCGGACCGGCTGGCGTTGGCCGGCGAACTCGGGGCCACCCACACCATCCGTCCCGGCGAGGGTGACCTGACCGAGCAGATCCGCGCGGTCACCCCGACCGGACCGGACTACGGCCTGGACACCACCGGCTTGCCGGCGGTCATCTCGGCCACGCTGGATGCGTTGGCGACCCGAGGCACGCTCGGCACCGTTGGGGTGCAGCAGGGCGATCTCGCCATCGGCCCGATGGCGCTGACCATCGGCCGCACCATCACCGGCATTCTCGAAGGTGACGCCGACCCGCAGCGGCTGATCCCGGTCATGATCGACCTGTGGCGCGCGGGACGGTTTCCGTTCGACCGGCTGATCGAGACGTTTCCGCTGTCCGAGATCAACACCGCCGAGCAGCGTGCGCTGGCCGGCCAGGTGATCAAGCCCGTGCTGATCCCCGGAACCTGAAGGCGGCCCGATGTATCCGGGAACCCATGCTCAGAGCACACCCGACAAACCGGCGATCATTGCGGCCGCGACCGGGCAGGTCACCACCTACCGCGAACTCGACACCCGCTCGTTGCGGCTGGCGCGGCACCTCTACGACGACGGTGTCCGCCGCGGTGACCATGTTGCGATCCTGTCCGACAACCAGCCGCGGGCGTTGGAAGTCTATTGGGCCGCACTGCGTTCCGGTCTGTACATCACGTTCATCAATTCGCAGCTGAGTGCCGACGAAGTTGCCTACATCGTCGATGACTGCGGCGCAGAGACTTTCGTCGTCGCCCAGCGTTACGCCGAGGTGGGAACCGCCGCGCTGGCCCGCACCGCACGGGTGACCCGCAAGATCGTCCTGGCCGACGGCGACGGAGTGCCGGGATTCGACGACTACGAGACGCTGCTGGCGCAGGCGTCGACCGAGCCGTTACCCGCGCAACCCTGCGGCGTCGACATGCTGTATTCGTCTGGCACCACCGGATTCCCGAAGGGCATCAAGGTTCCGCTGCCGGACCGCGCAGTCGATGAACCAGGAGACGCGGTGACCGCGCTGTTCGGCCCGGTGATCGGGTTGGACGCCGATTCGGTGTACCTGTCGCCGGCACCGGTGTACCACGCCGCGCCACTGCGGTTCATGGCGATGGCGCACCGGGTCGGTGCCACCGTGGTGATGATGGCGAAGTTCGACGCCGAGGAAGCGCTGCGCTGCATCGAGCACTACCGGGTCACGCACAGCCAATGGGTGCCGACGATGTTCATCCGGATGCTCAAGCTGGATCCGGCGGTGCGCGATGGCTACGACGTCACATCGCTGCGCTCAGCCGTGCACGCCGCAGCGCCGTGCCCGGTGGACGTCAAACGCGCGATGATCGACTGGTGGGGACCGGTGCTGCTGGAGTACTACTCGTCGACCGAGATGAACGGCGTCACCCTGATCGACAGTGCGCAGTGGCTGCAGCGGCCCGGGTCGGTCGGCCGGCCGGTGCTCGGAGTGGTGCGGATCTGCGACGACGACGGTAAGGAATTGGGGCCCAACCAGATCGGGACGGTCTACTTCGAACGTGATGAGGTGCCGTTCGAGTATCACAATGATCCCGATCGCACCGCCGAGACCCGCCATCCGGCGCACCCGACCTGGACCACCAGCGGTGACATCGGCTACCTGGACCCGGACGGCTATCTGTATCTGACCGACCGCAAGTCGTTCATGATCATCTCCGGTGGGGTCAACATCTACTCGCAGGAGATCGAGAATGCGTTGGCGTTGCACCCCGCCGTCCATGACGTCGCGGTGATCGGGATCCCACACCCGGAGATGGGCGAGTCCGTGGTCGCGGTCGTGCACCCGGATGATGCCGCCGGACCGGATCTGGCCGCGACGCTGGACCAGTTCTTGCGGGACCGGATCGCGCACTACAAGTTGCCGCGTCGCTACGAGTTCGACACCGACCTGCCCCGCACCCCGACCGGGAAGTTGATCAAGGGCCGGTTGCGCGAGCGGTACGGGAGCTGACACCGGAGGCGAGCGGCGCTGCTCGTGAGTTCGTAAATGTCCGGACAAAGCAAAGCCTTTTGATCGTGGCAGTGGGTTATCTGTCGAGCTTGCTCGGGGCGCTCCAATTGGCTGAATTTCGCGGATTCTCCTATTTTCTGATTTCACTGCGACCGATTAAGTACAGTTCCAGTCACCGGCGCGATCGAACGGCCGCGAATGGTGAATACCTTGTGGTGCAGCATCTTCGCGCGATCGGCCGCCCGGTGATTTGAATATAAATTCATATTCCACTCGAGAATCCATCGCTCATCGATTCCGTGATCTTGATTTACCTCAACAGCCCGAGGGAAATGGAGAACAGGTAGATGTCAGTTCGTACACAATTCTGGATGAATCCCGACTGGCAACCTCAACTCCCGCGCAACTATGTGCACTGGCTGGGCGCTGGACTGTTCGCCGCGGGATTCACGGTGCTGGTGTACACCGGGACACCAGTCGCGACGGCATCCCCCGACGGCACCGACGGCGGTGCCGAAACCCGCACCGCTACGACGCGTCAGGTCGACGGCGACCGGGCGGGCAACTCCGCGAAGGCCCGCCCGCAGCGGGCGGCCGATCACCCGCGCACATGGCAGAGCCGGCCCGCGACAGTGAGCACGTCGCAGCGAACAGCCGCAGCGACGCACGAAGCGGATCCCTCGGCGGTTGGGCCGGTGACGCGCCGCCAGCAGCGCAGCGCGCCGACGAATGCCGTGGATGAACCGACCGTAACCGCGCGGCGATCGGTGCAGCACCCCGATGGACTGCGTGCTGCGACGCTGCAGCCGCCACAACGCGAACCGAAAGCGCCGGCCGACCGCTCGCCAACCCTGCAGCCAGCAGCTATTTCGGTCGAGGAGAGCGCAGCTCGGCCGGACCGCCGGTCCCGGATCACGCTGCGGCTCGATCCCTTCGACAAACCGGTTACGGCGCACCGCAATCCGATGAGTCCTGGGGACCGGCCAGCCGAGACTCCAGGCGCGAACCGGCGCGCTGCTGCGGCTCCGGTGGAACCGGTTGTCGTGCAACCGGTTCGCACTTCGGTGCCCGATGTCGCCATCCCGCCGGTGGTGCGTACCGCCGCAGCGCCGGCGTCCACGGCGGGCGCTCCGCCGGCCAGCGCTGCGATCGCCCGGGCGTTCAGCACTCCGTTCGCTCGGGCACTCAGCGCTCCGACCGCCACGATCAGCGACGTGACTCGGATCTTCGCCCGCCCGGTTGACACCGTTGCCGTCGCGAACCGAGTTTCTACCCTGCACTCGTTCTGGCAGGCGGTGTGGGATCGGCTGTTTCCGCGTACCGTCCCTCCGGTGCCCGACGATCCGGAGCCCCCGGTGGTGACCGATCCCGAGCCGGAGCCCCCGGCCGCATCCGAGCCGGAACTGCTCTGGGAATCGAACTTCGACAGCATCGAGCAGGCCCAGCAGCACTGGCGGCTGCAGGAAGGACGCTGGGGCGAGCCGGCCGGCGAGAACCAGTACTACACCGGCGACTACTCCAACGTCTGGGTGACCGAAGACGGCGTCCTAGTGATCGAGGCACGCCGGGAAACTCCGCCGGACGGCCGGGCTGCGCCCGATGACTACACCTCGGCGCGGGTGGTGACCTATGAGCGGATCTCGGTGGAACCGAACACCCGGATCGTGGCCCGGATGAAGATGCCCTACACCGAAGGCACCCTGCCGGCGTTCTGGATGGTCGGGGAGGAGCCGGGACATGAATTCGACTGGCCGCGACAAGGTGAGATCGACATCGTCGAGCTGCCCGGTTTCGGCACCGAGGAAGGCTCGCGGACCTGGACCGGCAGCATCCACGGACCGGCCGTGACCGACAACACCGTCGACGTGAAACTCGAAGGCGCCCACCAGGATATCGGCGTCGATCTGTCCGCGGACTTCCACGAGTACGGCATCGACTGGTACGAGGATCAGATCATCTGGCACGTCGACGGCGTCGAGGTGGGTCGGATCACCCGCGAAGAGTACGAAGCGATGGGCGGAGACTGGACGCCGTTCTCCGGTGCCTGGCCGCACTACCTGATCATGAACGTGGCCGTGGGCAACCCGTGGACCGGCGACCCGGATCCGGCCGCACCGTTCGAGCCGCAGCAACTGCAGGTCGACTGGGTTCGGGTTTACGCACTCGAGCAGGCGTGAGAGGGTCGAGGGAACATTGCCCACCGTGCCGGCGTTAGGAATCACGTGGCCACCCAAGACATCACCGCAGCGCAGTTCAACGACACCATCAACGACAACGACATCGTGCTGGTGGATTTCTGGGCGTCGTGGTGTGGCCCGTGTCGGGCGTTCGCCCCGACCTTCAAAGCCGCCTCGGAGAACCACCCCGATGTGGTGTTCGCCAAGGTCGACACCGAGGCCGAGCAGGAGTTGGCCGCCGCGGCCGAGATCCGCTCGATCCCCACGCTGATGGCGTTCAAGAAGGGCAAACTGGTGTTCAACCAGGCTGGCGCGCTACCACCGCCGGCGCTCGAAGAATTGATCCAGCAGATCAAGGACTTCGACGTCGACGCCGCCATCGCCGAGCAGACCAAGGACGTCTGAACCGCAGCGCGCTAGCGTGACCAGTCGTGGGTGACGAATACGTACTGGTCGACCGGCCCCGGCCGGCGGTTGCTCTGGTCACATTGAACCGGCCCGAGCGGATGAACTCGATGGCCTTCGACCTGATGCTGCCGTTGCAGCGGGTACTCGACGAGATCAAGGTCGACAATTCGGTGCGCGCGGTGGTGCTGACTGGCGCCGGCCGCGGGTTCTCCTCGGGGGCCGATCACAAGTCCGCCGGTGCGGTCCCGCACGTGCAGGGGCTGACCAAACCGAGCTTCGGTTTGCGCAGCATGCAGATCCTCGACGACGTGATCCTGGCCTTGCGCAAGCTGCACCAGCCGGTGATCGCCGCCGTCAACGGAGCCGCCATCGGCGGTGGTCTGTGCCTGGCCTTGGCGTGTGACATCCGGATCGCCGGCGCCGGCGCCTACTTCCGGGCCGCCGGGATCAACAACGGATTGACGGCCAGCGAACTCGGGCTGAGCTTCCTGCTGCCGCGGGCCATCGGCACGTCGCGAGCCTTCGAAATGATGCTGACCGGCCGCGACGTCGACGCCGCCGAGGCCGAACGGATCGGGCTGGTGTCCCGGCAGGTACCCGACGACGATCTGCTGCAGACCTGTTATGACATGGCCGAGCAGATCGCGGTGTTCTCCCGGCCCGGTGTGGAGTTGACCAAACGCACGCTGTGGACCGGTCTCGACGCCGCCACCCTGGAAGGCCACATGCAGGCCGAAGGGCTCGGCCAGCTGTATGTGCGCCTGCTCACCGCAAACTTCGAAGAGGCCGTCGCGGCCCGGGCTGAAGGCCGCGCGCCGATCTTCACCGACGAGCGGTGAGACTGCTCTCACCGCTCGGAAACTGATTCGGTATGTGGAGCTCGCGCCGGTAGCCTGGACGACGGTCGAAAACACACAGGCAGGGAGCGCAACGTGATCACCGCAACGGACCTCGAGGTCCGCGCCGGCGCGCGCACGCTGCTTGCCACCGAGGGTGCGGCGCTACGCGTGCAGCCCGGCGACCGGATCGGTCTGGTGGGCCGCAACGGTGCCGGCAAGACCACCACCATGCGGATCCTGGCCGGTGAGGGCGAACCCTACGCCGGCACCGTGACCCGCACCAGCGACGTCGGCTACCTCCCGCAGGACCCCAAGGAAGGCGACCTCGAGGTGCTGGCCCGGGACCGGGTGCTCTCGGCGCGCGGCCTGGACACCCTGATCGCGGATCTGGAGAAGCAGCAGGCCCTGATGGCTGAAGTCGTCGACGAGGCGGCCCGGGACAAGGCGATCCGCCGCTACGGGCAGCTCGAGGAGCGCTTCGCCGCGCTCGGTGGCTACGCCGCCGAGAGTGAGGCCGGCCGGATCTGTGCCAGCCTGGGCCTGGCGGACCGGGTGCTGACCCAGCCGCTGCGCACGCTTTCGGGCGGCCAGCGCCGGCGGGTGGAGCTGGCCCGGATCCTGTTCGCGGCTTCTGATGCCGGTGCCGCGGCGTCCACCACGTTGCTGCTCGACGAGCCCACCAACCACCTCGACGCCGATTCGATCGGTTGGTTGCGGGACTTCCTGCGCAACCACACCGGCGGACTGATCGTGATCAGCCACGACGTCGACCTGCTCGCCGACGTGGTGAACCGGGTGTGGTTCCTCGACGCGGTGCGCGGTGAGGCCGACATCTACAACATGGGCTGGCAGAAGTACCTCGACGCCCGCGCCACCGACGAACAGCGTCGTCGTCGGGAACGCGCCAACGCCGAGCGCAAGGCCACCGCGCTGCGCACCCAGGCCGCCAAGATGGGTGCGAAGGCCACCAAAGCCGTTGCCGCGCAGAACATGTTGCGTCGCGCCGAGCGGATGATGGCGTCCCTGGACGCCGAACGGGTGGCCGACAAGGTGGCCCGGATCAAGTTCCCGACGCCGGCGCCGTGCGGCCGGGTGCCGCTGACCGCCGCCGGTCTGACCAAGAACTACGGTTCACTGGAAGTGTTCACCGGTCTGGACCTGGCGATCGACCGCGGCTCGCGGGTGGTGGTGCTCGGTCTCAACGGCGCCGGAAAGACCACGCTGCTGCGCTTGCTGGCCGGTGTCGAGACACCCGATTCCGGTCAGCTCGAACCCGGACATGGTTGCAAGATCGGTTATTTCGCGCAGGAACACGACACTTTGGACAACGCGGCCACGGTATGGGAGAACATCCGGCACGCCGCGCCCGACACCGGTGAGCAGGACCTGCGGGGTCTGCTCGGTGCGTTCATGTTCAGTGGTCCGCAACTGGAGCAGCCGGCCGGCACGCTGTCCGGCGGTGAGAAGACCCGGCTCGCGCTGGCCGGTCTGGTGGCCTCGACGGCCAATGTGCTGTTGCTCGACGAACCGACCAACAACCTCGATCCCGCCTCGCGTGAGCAGGTGCTCGACGCGCTGCGTAGCTACACCGGTTCGGTGGTGCTGGTGACCCACGATCCGGGTGCCGCCGAAGCCCTCGATCCGCAGCGGGTACTGCTGCTGCCGGATGGCACCGAGGACTTCTGGTCAGCGGAGTACCGCGATCTGATCGAACTTGCCTGATCGTTCGCAGGCTGGCGGACAAGCACTTTCGGCATTCCACTGACGACCTGCGGCGGGCCTTCCTACGCTTGACTCACCGGGTCCGTCGTCACTGGGAGGCATTCGATGAAGAAGCCGAACGAGGCACGTGAGCAATTGATCTTCGAGTTGCGGAATGCCTACGAGCGCGGCGCGAGCATCCGAACTCTGGTGGCCTCGACCGGGCGATCCTACGGAGCCATCCATTCGATGCTGCGCGAAGCGGGCGCGACGATGCGCAGCCGCGGCGGACCCAACCACACCCGGCGGGCCTCGCCCGCCTGATCGGCGGGCACAGCGGCTACTGCGGCTGGCGCACCGAATCTTCGACCAGATCCAGCACGGCCGACAACCGTTCGGGATCCTCGCCGGCGGCGACTCGCGCCACCAGCCCGTCGAGCACCATCTCCAGATAGGTCTGCAGGACGTCGTCGGGAACGTCCTCGCGCAACCGGCCGGCTTCTTTCTGCCGCAGCAACCGGTCATGGGTTGCGGCGGACAACTCGGCCGAACGTTCGGTCCAGCCCCGCCGGAACTCCGGGTCGTTGCGCAGCTTGCGGGCGATCTCCACCCGGGTGGCCAGCCAGTCGAACTGGTCGGGGGCCGCAAGCAGGTTGCGCATCACCTGGATCAGGCCTTCCCGCGAAGCCACGTCGGCCATGCGTTCGGCGTCTTCCCGGGCCAACTCGAAGAACAAGGAATCCTTGTCCCGAAAGTGGTGGAAGATCGCTCCGCGGGAAAGCCCGATTGCCTCCTCGAGGCGGCGCACCGTCGCCTGTTCGTAGCCGTATTCGGCGAAACAGCGACGGGCGCCGTCGAGGATCTGCCGGCGCCGGGCCGCCAGATGCTCCTCGCTGACTTTGGGCATCAGCTCAGGGCTCTAGTCCGTGCACCCGTACCCCGGTCAGGACCTCAGCATGTTGCGCAGCACGTACTGCAAGATGCCGCCGTTGCGGTAGTAATCGGCCTCACCGGGGGTGTCGATCCGGACCACCGCGTCGAACTCGACCTTCTCGCCGTTATCCCGGGTCGCGGTCACCTTGACCGTCTTCGGGGTCTTGCCGGCGTTGAGCTCCTCGATGCCGGTGATGTCGTAGGTCTCAGTGCCATCCAGCTTGAGGCTGGCTGCCGACTCGCCCTCGGGGAACTGCAGTGGGATGACACCCATACCGATCAGGTTGGAGCGGTGGATGCGCTCGAAGGACTCGGTGATCACCGCGCGCACACCCAGCAGCGTGGTGCCCTTGGCCGCCCAGTCCCGCGAGCTGCCCGAGCCGTACTCCTTGCCGCCGAGCACCACCAGCGGGATGCCGGCCTTCTGGTAGTTGACCGCGGCGTCGTAGATGAACGCCTGCGGCCCGCCATCCTGGGTGAAGTCGCGGGTGTACCCGCCGGAGACGTCGTCGAGCAGCTGGTTGCGCAGCCGGATGTTGGCGAACGTGCCGCGGATCATCACCTCGTGGTTGCCGCGCCGCGACCCCAGCGAGTTGAAGTCCTTGGGCTCCACCCCGTTGGCTTCCAGGTAATCCGCGGCGGGCGTGCCCTTCTTGATGCTGCCGGCCGGCGAGATGTGGTCGGTGGTCACCGAATCGCCCAGCAGCGCAAGCACTCTGGCGCCCTTGATGTCGGTGACCGGCTCCGGCTCGGCGGGCATGCCGTCGAAGTACGGGGCCTTGCGCACATAGGTGGACGCGTCATCCCACGCGAAGGTGTTGCCCTCCGGGGTGGGCAGCGAGCGCCAGCGCTCATCGCCCTTGAACACGTCGGCGTAGGAGTCGGTGAACATCTCCCGGTTGATCGAGGAGGTGATGGTCTCCTGGATCTCGGCGGCCGACGGCCAGATGTCCTTGAGGAAGACGTCGTTGCCGTCGTTGTCCTGACCCAGCGGTTCGGTCTCGAAGTCGAAGTCCATGGTGCCGGCGATGGCGTAGGCAATCACCAGCGGCGGTGAGGCCAGGTAGTTCATCTTGACGTCGGGGGAGATGCGGCCCTCGAAGTTGCGGTTGCCGGACAGCACCGCGGCCACCGACAGGTCGTTGTCGTTGACCGCCGCCGAGATCTCGTCGGGCAGCGGGCCGGTGTTGCCGATGCAGGTGGTGCAGCCGTAGCCACCCAGGTGGAAGCCGAGCTTCTCCAGGTAGGGCCACAGGCCGGCCTTGTTGTAGTAGTCGGTGACCACCTGTGAACCCGGCGCCATGTTGGTCTTGACCCACGGCTTGGAGGTCAGACCCTTCTCGACGGCCTTCTTGGCCAGCAGCGCCGCGCCCAACATGACCGAGGGGTTGGAGGTGTTGGTGCAGCTGGTGATGCCGGCGACCACGACTGCGCCGTGGTCGAGCACGAACGTGCCGCGTTCCTCGGAGACCACCTTGACCGGCTTGGACGGGCGGCCGTGCGAACCGCGGGCCGCCGAGCACACCACCGCCTCTTCCTCGGCAAAGGTCAATTTGGCCGGATCCGAGGCCGGGAAGCTGTCGTCCAGCGCATCGTCGAGGTCGGTGTAGGCGGGCGTGTTGCCCTCCTCGACGTAGTTGTGGATGTCCTTGCGGAACGCGTTCTTGGCGTCGGACAGCTCGATGCGGTCCTGCGGGCGCTTGGGCCCGGCGATCGAGGGCACCACGGTGGACAGGTCCAGCTCGATGTACTCGGAGAACACCGGTTCGCGATCCGGGTCGTGCCACATGCCCTGTTCCTTGGCGTAGGCCTCGACCAGGGCGAGTTGCTCCTCGGTGCGGCCGGTCAGCCGCAGGTAGTTGATGGTCTCCTCGTCGATCGGGAAGATCGCCGCGGTGGAACCGAATTCGGGGCTCATGTTGCCCAGCGTGGCGCGGTTGGCCAGCGGCACCTCGGCCACGCCCTTGCCGTAGAACTCGACGAACTTGCCGACCACGCCGTGCTTGCGCAGCATGTCGGTCGCGGTGAGCACCACATCGGTGGCCGTCACGCCGGGCTTGATCTCGCCGGTCAGCTTGAAGCCGACCACCCGGGGGATCAGCATCGAAACGGGCTGGCCCAGCATGGCGGCCTCGGCCTCGATGCCACCGACACCCCAGCCCAGCACGCCGAGACCGTTGACCATGGTGGTGTGGCTGTCGGTGCCCACGCAGGTGTCCGGGTAGGCGACACCGTCGCGTTCGAAGACCACGCGGGCCAGGTATTCGATATTGACCTGGTGCACGATGCCGGTGCCCGGCGGGACCACCTTGAAGTCGTCGAAGGCGCCCTGGCCCCAGCGCAGGAACTGATAGCGCTCGCCGTTGCGCTGGTACTCGAGTTCCACGTTGCGTTCGAAGGCGTCGGCCCGGCCGAACACGTCCAGGATCACCGAGTGGTCGATCACCAGCTCGGCCGGAGCCAGCGGGTTGACCTTCTCCGGGTCACCGCCCAAGGCTGCGACGGCCTCGCGCATGGTGGCCAGGTCGACGATGCAGGGCACGCCGGTGAAGTCCTGCATCACCACGCGCGCCGGGGTGAACTGGATTTCGATGCTGGGCTCGGCCTTCGGGTCCCAGTTGGCGATTGCCTCGATGTGTTCCTTGGTGATGTTGGCACCGTCCTCGGTGCGCAACAGGTTCTCGGCCAGAACCTTGAGACTGTAGGGAAGCTTTTCGGTGCCGGGTACCGCGTCGAGGCGGTAGATCTCGTAGCTGTTGTCTCCGACCTCGAGCGTGGCATGCGCTCCGAATGAATTCTTGCTGGTCACATCGACTCCCGGCGTTTAGTTGTCCTCGCAGACGGGCTGTGCCTGCGATCGACCCCAATCCTAACAGTACGCGCGTACTGCATTGCGGCGGGGCCAGCTACCGCTCGCGCGGCTCCCCTCCAGTCTCTCGCCCGAGGCCGGACGGTGCCAGTGTTGGGGCGGGCTGATTCGACGCGGGCGCGTGTTGTCCGACCGGCGTGGCGCCGTGCCGTACGGTGCTGAACATGTCCGGCATGCATGTCCCGCCCACGCTCGGTCCGATCCTCGGCCCGGCACTGCCCGCCCGCATCCCCGACGAACTGTGCGTGACGCTCGACATCGACCCGCGTGACCCGGCGGCTCCCGACGCGTGTGTGGCCGCGATGCGCGACGACGTCGGCCGCGACGGGTTCAGCGCGCGCGGCCTGGAGCCGGCCCAGCGCGATCAGTTGCAGCAAATCGTCACCGATGCGCGAGGCGACGGAGTGGATCTCAAGGTCGTGGTCCTGGACCAGAATCCGCCGATGGATTCCTGGTTGCGCGACGTCGCCGTCGAGGTGGGCAACGTGCATCCGGACGCCACCGTGCTGGTGCTCAGCCCGTCCTTTGCCGGTACCTACAGCACGCAGTTCGATCGGGTCACGCTGGAGGCCGGCGAAGACCTGGCCAAGACCGGTAATCCGGTGCAATCCACGCAGAATTTCGTCAGTCAGTTGAACACCCCGATATTTCCCTGGACCACACTGACCATTGCCTTGTTGATGCTCGTCGCGGGAATTGCGGTATTGGTTCGAGTGGGTCAGGTGCGGGGCCGCAAGCCGGCCGTGGCCGCCGCCGGTCCGGGGCCGTCATCGGCGGAAAAAGCCCAGGCAGACAGCACTTCCGTGGGTGAGGGCTGACGACCCGGCCGGCCCCCGGCCCGGGATTCGTACTTTCATTCGAATTACCGTTCGGTCTCCGTTCGGTCACATTCATTTAATTACAGTTTTGTAATTTGTGACTGAAGTTTCATTAGCGACAGCTGTGACGTACGGTGCAAAGGGTGCCTATTGATGTACATGTGTCCCTAGTGGCTGCTGGGCACTGGGCTATCGGGGTGATTCGAGCCATGAGGAGACGTCGTGAGTCCTGACAGGCGCATGCATCGCCTTTCTCCTGCGTTTGCGCTCGTCCTGCTGTTCAGCACGCCCGGCGTCCTGACGCCGACGCTGTCGCCGGCGGCGTCCGCCAGCCCGGATGAGCTGGCCACCCTGATCGGTGACGTCGCCGAGGCCAACCAGCGGCTCGATGAGCTCGGGGCCGCGATCCAGCTCGAGCAGGAAGCCGTCAACAAGGCACTGGTCGACGTGCAGACCGCGCGCGACGAGGCCGCGGCCGCCCAACGCGAGCTGGAGGCCAGCCAGCTGGCCATCGAGGATTCGAACGCCGCGATCGAAGAGGCTCAGCGCAAGTACAACCGGTACGCGATCGCCAGCTATATGAGTGGCCCGTCTCGCTCCTACCTGAGCGCGTCGAACCCGGACGACCTGATTGCCGCCGCAACCGCGGGACACACCCTGCGGATCTCCACCGAGCGGGTGCTGAACAACCTGCGCAAGGCCCGCACCGAACAGGTGAACCGGGAGTCGCTGGCCCGGGCGGCCAAGGAGAAGGCCGACCAGGCGGCCGCCGACGCGCAGGCCAGCCAGGACCAAGCGGTCGCCGCCCTCACCGATGCGCAGCACAAGTTCGCCGAACAGCGTACGCAGATCGACCGGCTGGCCGCCGAGCGCGACGCGGCCCGGGTCAAGCTCGCGGCCGCGCGCAGCCAACTGGCCCCAGCCGCCGCGCCGACGTCGGGTCCGGCCGGCGCGCCCAGCCCGCAAGCCGCACCCGGCCCGGCCGCCGGAACCCCGGCCCCGGCACCCGCGGCCGGCAACCCCGACTGGGACCGCGGCCCGACACCGGCCCAAGCGCCGCCGTTCGGTGACGTCTCGCAGTGGGACACCACGCTGCCGATGGTGCCCAGCGCCTTCGTCTCTGGTGACCCGGTCGCCATCGTCAACGCCGTGCTGCAGATCTCGGCGACCTCGGCGCAGGTCACCGCCGATCTCGGCCGCAAGTTCCTGGAGAAGGTCGGGATCCTCAAGCCCGCCGACACCGGGATCAACAACGGTCAGATTCCGCGGGTGTACGGCCGGCAGGCCTCCGAGTACGTGATCCAGCGCGGCATGTCGCAGATGGGCGTGCCGTACTCGTGGGGTGGTGGCAACGCGGCCGGTCCGAGCCGCGGCATCGACTCGGGTGCCAACACCGTCGGCTTCGACTGCTCGGGACTGGTGCTCTACGCGTTCGCCGGGGTAGGCATCAAGCTGCCGCACTATTCGGGGTCGCAGTACAAGATGGGCCGCCAGATTCCGTCGTCGCAGATGCGCCGCGGCGACGTGATCTTCTACGGACCGGGCGGCTCCCAGCACGTGACGATCTACCTCGGTAACGGCCAGATGCTCGAGGCGCCCTACACCGGGTCGCACGTCAAGGTCTCGCCGGTGCGCACCAGCGGGATGACACCGTTCGTGGTGCGTTACATCGAGTACTAATCCGATGGAGTCAAACTGCATGCCTTTCAAGCTGTTTCGTCGCCTCCGAATACTGGCGCTGGCCGTTGCGAGCTGCGCGCTGCTGTTCGGGGTGGCCGCACCGGCAGCAGCCGAGCCCGGCCAGTGGGATCCCACGCTGCCGGCCCGGCCCAGTTCCGGCGCACCGGGTGACCCGGTGGCGATCGCCAACGCGTCCTTCGAGGCGAGCCGGATCGCGCTGGAGACCACGCAGAGCCTGGGCAAGAAGTTCCTGTCCAGCATCGGTCTGGGTGGCAACGACGCCCCCGCGTCCTTCCCGGGCGGGCGAGTGCGGGGTCCGCAGGCCATCGAGTACGTGATCCGGCGCGGCGGCTCCCAGATGGGCGTGCCGTACTCCTGGGGCGGTGGGACGCTGACCGGGCCCGGCCCTGGCGTCGACGGTGACGAAGGCAAGATCGGCTACGACTGCTCGGGCTTCACCCGATATGCCTTCGCGGGCGTGGGTGTGCAGATCCCGAAGTACTCCGGAGACCAGTACGACACCGGTCGTAAGGTGCCGCTGTCCCAGGTCAAGCGCGGCGACCTGCTGTTCTGGGGCCCGGGCGGCTCCCAGCACGTCGCGTTGTTCCTCGGTGCCGGTCAGATGCTGGAGGCGTCCAGCAGCGCCGGCAAGGTCACCGTCAGCCAGGTTCGCACCGCGGGACTGCAGCCATACGCAGCGCGCATCATCGAGTCCTGACCGGTCCGGCCGGGTCTGAGCCCTGACTGAGCAAACCCTGATAACCGGTGGGGCACGTCGACGGATGTGCGCCTGCCTGGAATAGTTGAGCCCGGGCACGCGCGCGGCCACCGATTCGGGTGCGACCGACGCCCGCTGTCCAGCTGTAACCTAGAAGACCAGCCGCGCGCAGAATGTGGAGGAACGCGTCGATGACGTCACCTGGTGGGCCGCCCAATTACACGTCCGGGAACACTCCCGGTGCCCATGCGGCTCCGCCGTCGTCTGCGGCACCCAACGGAACCAACGGACTCGCATCCGAGGTGCACACCCTGGAACGCGCCATCTTCGAGGTCAAGCGCATCATCGTGGGCCAGGACCAGCTCGTCGAGCGCATCCTGGTCGGCCTGCTGGCCAAGGGGCACGTGCTGCTCGAGGGTGTGCCCGGGGTGGCCAAGACCCTGGCCGTGGAGACCTTCGCCAAGGTGGTCGGCGGATCGTTCGCGCGCATCCAGTTCACCCCCGACCTGGTGCCCACCGACATCATCGGCACCCGGATCTACCGCCAGGGCCGCGAGGAGTTCGACATCGAACTCGGCCCGGTGGTGTGTAACTTCCTGCTCGCCGACGAGATCAACCGCGCCCCGGCCAAGGTGCAGTCCGCGCTGCTCGAGGTGATGGCCGAACGCAAGATCTCGATCGGTGGCAAGACCTACCCGCTGCCCAAGCCGTTCCTGGTGATGGCCACCCAGAACCCGATCGAGAACGAGGGCGTCTACCCGCTGCCGGAAGCCCAGCGTGACCGCTTCCTGTTCAAGATCAACGTCGGCTACCCGACGCCCGAGGAAGAGCGCGAGATCATCTACCGGATGGGTGTCACCCCGCCGGAGCCCAAGCAGATCCTCAACCCCGGCGACCTGCTGCGGTTGCAGGAAACCGCGGCCAACAACTTTGTGCACCACGCCCTGGTGGACTACGTGGTGCGGGTCATCACCGCCACCCGGGTGCCCGAACAGTTCGGCCTGTCCGACGTCAAGTCCTGGATCTCGTTCGGCGCCTCGCCGCGTGCCTCGCTCGGCGTGATCGCCGCCGCGCGCGCGCTGGCGCTGGTGCGCGGCCGCGACTACGTCATCCCGCAGGACGTCATCGAGGTCATCCCGGATGTGCTGCGCCACCGCCTGGTGCTGACCTATGACGCGCTGGCCGACGACATCTCACCGGAGACCGTGATCAACCGGATCCTGCAGACGGTTGCCTTGCCGCAGGTCAATGCCGTTCCGCAGCAAGGTCATTCGGTACCGCCGGTGGTTCCGGCGGCGGCTTCGGCAGCTGCGGCGACTGGCGGTCTGTGAGCGAACGCGAGGTCGCACATCCGCCGTCGTTCCAGCGCGGTGAGATCGGCGACCCGAAGCTGTCGGCGGCGCTGCGCACCCTCGAACTCACGGTGCGGCGCAAGCTCGACGGGGTGCTGCACGGCAACCACCTCGGTCTGATCCCCGGACCGGGATCTGAACCGGGGGAGTCGCGCATCTACCAGCCCGGCGACGACGTGCGCCGGATGGACTGGTCGGTCACCGCCCGCACCACCCATCCGCACGTGCGGCAGATGATCGCCGACCGCGAACTCGAGACCTGGCTGGTGGTCGACATGTCGGCCAGCCTCGACTTCGGCACCGCCGGCTGTGAGAAACGTGACCTCGCGGTGGCGGCGGCAGCGGCCATCACCTACCTCAACAGTGGCGGCGGCAACCGGCTCGGTGCACTGGTCGCCAACGGCGACAACATCATTCGGGTGCCCGCCCGATCCGGTCGGCAACACGAGCAGTCGCTGCTGCGGGCCATCGCCACCTCACCGCGCGCCCCGGTGGGGGTGCGCGGCGACCTCGCGGTGGCGATCGACGCGCTGCGCCGGCCCGAGCGCCGGCGCGGCATGGCCGTGATCATCAGTGACTTCCTCGGCCCGATCAACTGGATGCGGCCGCTGCGCGCCATCGCGGCCCGCCACGAAGTGCTCGGCATCGAGGTGCTCGACCCGCGCGACGTGTCACTGCCGGCGGTCGGCGAGGTGGTGCTGCAAGACACCGAGAGCGGCCGCACCCGCGAGTTCACCATCGACGAAACGCTGCGCGAAGACTTCGCCAACGCCGCCGCCGCGCACCGCGCAGAGGTGGCCCGGACGCTGCGCCGCTGCGGTGCGCCGCTGCTGTCGCTGAGCACCGACCGGGACTGGATCGCCGATATCGTGCGGTTCGTGGCCTCGCGTCGACGCGGTGCGCTGGCCGGGCAACAGTGACCGAACGATCGCCATACCGACACCAACCGATGAAATGACACTGCACCAATGACCTTGCCGTTGCTCGGGCCGATGTCGCTGTCCGGCTTCAAGTACCCGTGGGCCCTGCTGTTCCTGCTCGTCGTCGCCGGACTGATCGCGCTGTACGTGATGGTTCAGCTGTCCCGGGAGCGGCGGGTGCTGCGCTTCGCGAACCTGGAGATGCTGGAAAGCGTCGCCCCGGAACGGCCCAGCCAGTGGCGGCACCTCCCGGCGATCCTGCTGGTCCTCTCGCTGGTGTTGCTGACCATCGCGATGGCCGGGCCCACCCATGACGTCCGGGTACCGCGCAACCGCGCCGTGGTGGTGCTGGTGATGGACACGTCGCAATCCATGCGGGCCACCGACGTCGAGCCCAACCGGCTGGAAGCCGCCCAGGAAGCAGCCAAGAAGTTCGCCGACGAACTGACCCCGGGCATCAACCTCGGCCTGATCTCCTACGCCGGCACCGCGACCGTGCTGGTGTCGCCGACCACCAGCCGCGAATCCACCAAGGCCGCGATCGACAAACTGCAACTGGCCGACCGCACCGCGACCGGCGAAGGCATCTTCACCGCGCTGCAGGCCATCGCCACGGTGGGCGCCGTGATCGGCGGCGGCGACGAGCCCCCGCCGGCGCGCATCGTGTTGTTCTCCGACGGCAAGGAGACCGTGCCGTCCAACCCGGACAACCCCAAGGGCGCCTTCACCGCCGCGCGCACCGCCAAGGACCAGGGCGTGCCGATCTCGACGATCTCGTTCGGCACCCCGTACGGCTATGTCGAGATCGAGGGTCAGCGCCAACCGGTGCCGGTCGACGACCAGACCCTGCGCAAGGTCGCCGAACTGTCCGGCGGCAACAGCTTCTCTGCCTCCAACCTGGCCGAGCTCAACCGGGTGTTCGAGGACCTGCAGCAGCAGATCGGCTACGAGACCATCAAGGGCGACGCCAGTGTGGGCTGGCTGCGGCTGGGGTCGCTGATCTTGGCGCTGGCTGCACTGGCCGCACTGCTGATCAACCGCAGGCTGCCCGGCTGAGCCGCACCGACGGGATTTCGGCGAACGGCCGACGAAACGATAAGTTGTCCGACATGACAGATACCGCGCCCTCCGACGCCGCCCCCGCAGCAGGCGGCAAGCCGCCGTTCGTTTCCCGGTCCGTGCTGGTGACCGGTGGAAACCGGGGGATCGGCTTGGCCATCGCGCAGCGGTTGGCCGCCGACGGCCACAAGGTGGCCGTCACGCACCGCGGTTCCGGTGCACCCGAGGGCCTGTTCGGCGTGGTCTGCGACGTCACCGACAACGCGGCCGTCGACCGCGCCTTCAGGGAGGTCGAGGAGCACCAGGGCCCGGTCGAGGTGCTGGTGGCCAACGCCGGCATCTCCAAGGATGCGTTCTTGATGCGGATGACCGAGGAACGCTTCGAAGAGGTCATCAACGCCAACCTGACCGGCGCGTTCCGGGTGACCCAGCGGGCGTCGCGCAGCATGCAGCGCAAGCGCTTCGGTCGGATCATCTACATCGGCTCGGTATCGGGCATGTGGGGGATCGGTAACCAGGCCAACTACGCGGCCGCCAAGGCCGGTCTGATCGGGATGGCCCGCTCGATCTCGCGGGAACTGTCCAAGGCCGGCGTGACCGCGAACGTGGTGGCCCCCGGCTACATCGACACCGAGATGACCCGAGCGCTCGACGAGCGCATCCAGGAAGGTGCCCTGGAGTTCATCCCGGCCAAGCGGGTCGGCACCGCCGAAGAAGTCGCCGGTGCGGTCAGCTTCCTGGCCTCCGAGGACGCCAGCTACATCGCCGGCGCGGTGATCCCGGTCGACGGCGGCATGGGCATGGGCCACTGATCCAACCTGGCACAACTGAACTTTCGCTGAACTCAAGAAGGAGTCCCACTCATGGCAGGTCTGCTCGAAGGCAAACGCATCCTGGTTTCCGGGATCATCACCGACTCATCGATCGCGTTCCACATCGCCAAGGTGGCCCAGGAGGCCGGCGCCGAGTTGGTGCTGACCGGGTTCGACCGGATGAAGCTGATCCAGCGCATCGCTGACCGGCTGCCGAACAAGGCGCCGCTGATCGAACTCGACGTGCAGAACTCCGAGCACCTCGATTCGCTCGCAGCCCGGGTCACCGAGGTGATCGGCGCGGACAACAAGCTCGACGGCGTGGTGCACTCGATCGGTTTCATGCCGCAGTCCGGGATGGGCGTCAACCCGTTCTTCGATGCGCCCTACGAGGACGTCGCCAAGGGCATCCACATCTCGGCCTACTCGTATGCGTCGCTGGCCAAGGCCCTGCTGCCGATCATGAACCCGGGCGGCGGGATCGTCGGCATGGACTTCGACCCGACCCGCGCGATGCCGGCCTACAACTGGATGACGGTGGCCAAGAGCGCGCTGGAATCGGTCAACCGCTTCGTCGCACGCGAGGCGGGTCCGTTCGGCGTGCGCTCCAATCTCGTTGCGGCAGGACCGATCCGGACGCTGGCGATGAGCGCCATCGTCGGCGGCGCGCTCGGCGACGAAGCCGGTGAGCAGATGCGCCTGCTCGAGGAGGGCTGGGATCAGCGCGCCCCGATCGGCTGGAACATGAAGGATCCGACGCCGGTGGCCAAGACGGTCTGCGCGCTGCTGTCGGACTGGCTGCCGGCCACCACCGGCACCATCATCTACGCCGACGGCGGCGCCTCCACCCAGCTGCTTTGATTTCTCGCCGAAATCGCATTCCGGCGGGGGTGCACTCGCATGAATTCTGCCGGACTGCCGTTTCGGCGGTGGACGGGAGATGACGTGAGCGACGTCGACGCGCTGCTACTGCTGTCATTCGGCGGGCCGGAAGCACCCGATGAGGTCATACCGTTTTTGGGCAACGTCACCCGTGGGCGCAACATCCCGGAGCAGCGGCTGGCCGAGGTGGCTGAGCACTACTACCACTTCGGCGGGGTCTCACCGATCAATGGCATCAACCGCGCGCTGATCGAGCAGATCCGGCCCCGGCTGGACCTGCCGGTGTACTTCGGCAACCGCAATTGGGCACCGTACGTCGAGGACACCGTCGCGGCCATGCGCGACGACGGCGTCCGCCGGGCCGCGGTGTTCGCCACCTCGGCCTGGGGCGGGTACTCGGGCTGCACGCAGTACACCGAGGACATCGCCCGGGCCCGGGCGGCCGTCGGCGCCGGCGCACCCGAACTGGTCAAGCTGCGCCAGTATTTCGACCACCCGCTGTTGGTGGCGCACTTCGCCGACGCGATCGCCGCGGCCCGCGACACCTTGCCGCACGACCTGCGCAGCCAGGCCCGGTTGGTGTTCACCGCGCACTCGGTGCCGATCGCCGCCGACGAGCGGCACGGCCCGGGGCTGTACCGGCGCCAGGTCGGTTACGCAGCCCGGCTGGTCGCGGCGGCCGCCGGCTACCACGACTACGACCAGGTGTGGCAATCGCGTTCGGGTCCGCCGCAGGTGCCGTGGCTCGAGCCGGACATCGCCGATCACCTCGCGGTGTGCAGCCAACGCGGTGAGCGCGCCGTGATCGTCTGCCCGCTCGGGTTCGTGGCCGACCACATCGAGGTGGTCTGGGACCTGGACACCGAACTGCGCGAACAAGCCGAAGCCGCCGGTATCGCGTTGGCCCGCGCATCGACACCCAACGCCAGTCCGCGGTTCGCCGAGCTGGTGGTGAGCCTGGTCGACGAGCTGCGCTACGGCCGGCCGGCCCAGCGGGTGCCCGACGGTGACCCGGTACCGGGATACGGCGCCAGCGTGAACGGGGCGCCGTGCTCGCCGTACTGCTGCGGTTAGCGCCAGGCCGACGCCACGATCGCCTCGATCGCGGCCAACCGCGCCGAGCGCACCACCGTGCTCAGCGGACGTAGCGCATCACCGGCGATCTGCATCTCCGACGAGGACTGCGTGGAGATCGGCATCAGCCCGGCACTGACGGTGATGATCGCCTCGACGTGCGCAGCGTTGTCCAACACCCGCACCGCGCGACACGGCGCGTGCTCGGGCAGCTGATGCCGGCGCGCGGACTCCAGCAGCTGTTCGACCATGCCGCGCGGATCGTCGACGTCGACGCCGGTGCCGCCGGCCCGCAGCGCGGTCAACGCTTCGGCCGCACTGCGCACGGCGGACCGCAGCGCGTACTCGGCGTCGCCGAGCTCGATGTGCTCACCGCAGGGCAGACCCGGAAGCGAATAAGCGGTCCAGGACACCGAACTCGGTTCGGCGTCCAAGTCGGGGAAGACCGGGTCATCCTCGTCGGTGCAGAATTCCGGCACCAGTCCGAGGTACGCGCCGTGCACCGTGCTGATCGACACCGCTTCACCGACGGCGAGTGCGTCGCGGGCGAACGTGGTGCCGGCCGGTAGGCCGCGTACGTCGCCGGGGACCGGCAGGGCGACCCCGAGCCGGGGACCGGCCGGTGCGGAACCGCCGGCGGCGGCCCGCATGGTCTGCAGCAGCGACACCGCCCCGGCGTCGTCCACATCCGGCCACGGCAGACCGGTGCAGCCGGCCGCGGTGGCATCGTAGGCCGTCACCGAATGTCTTGGTGCCCAGAGGGATAACGCGTCCAGGACGTCATCGGGCGCGGCCTGGCCGGCCAGCCAGGCGTTAGCCCAGATCGTCAACGAAGCACTCGGACACCACATGATGAACGCAGTGTAATGGCAGTTTCCGGGCCCGGCCGGGTACGCGAGCTCGGCGGCTGTGGCGCGGCGCACGATATCCTGGCGTCATGACCGTAGCCCTGATCTGGCTCGTCGTGGCGCTGGTGCTGATCGGTGCAGAAGCTCTCACCGGTGACCTGTTCCTGCTCATGCTGGGCGGTGGCGCGTTGGCCTCCGCCGGCAGCAGCGCGGTGTTCGACTTTCCGGTATGGGTCGACGGTGTGGTCTTCCTGGTGGTTTCGGTCCTGCTGCTGGTGCTGGTGCGTCCCGCGCTGAAACGTCGGATGCGCTCCCCGGAGGCGCTGGCCGGCAGCATCGAAGCGCTGGAGGGCAAGCACGCGTTGGTTCTGGACCAGGTCAGTGCGCACCAGGGCCGGGTCAAGCTCGACGGCGAGGAGTGGAGTGCCCGCCCATTCAACGAAACCGACGTGTACCAGGAAGGTGAGCACGTCACGGTGATGCGCATCGACGGTGCGACCGCCGTGGTGTGGAAGAACGACTAGCAGTACGACACGACCGAGAACGACGACCGAGAACGATCGACTGGCAAGGGGAATCTCGTGGACGGTGCGGCAGCCGGGTTGGTACTTCTGCTCATATTGGTGGTGCTGGCCATCATCGTGGTGGCCAAATCGGTGGCGCTGATCCCGCAGGCCGAGGCCGCGGTGATCGAACGGCTGGGGCGGTACAGCCGCACCGTCAGCGGTCAGCTGACTTTGTTGGTGCCGTTCATCGATCGCATCCGGGCCCGGGTCGACCTGCGCGAACGGGTGGTGTCCTTCCCGCCGCAGCCGGTGATCACCGAGGACAACCTGACCCTCGACATCGACACCGTGGTGTACTTCCGGGTCACCAACCCGCAGGCCGCGGTGTACGAGATCAGCAACTACATCGTGGGTGTCGAGCAGTTGACCACCACCACGCTGCGCAACGTGGTCGGCGGCATGACCCTGGAACAGACCCTGACCTCGCGCGATCAGATCAACCGCCAATTGCGCGGGGTGCTCGACGAAGCCACCGGCAAATGGGGTCTGCGGGTGGCGCGGGTCGAGTTGCGCAGCATCGACCCGCCACCGTCGATCCAGGACTCGATGGAAAAACAGATGCGCGCCGACCGCGAGAAGCGCGCCATGATCCTGACCGCCGAGGGCACCCGGGAGGCCGCGATCAAGCAGGCCGAGGGGCAGAAACAGGCCCAGATCCTGTCGGCCGAGGGTGCCAAGCAGGCCGCGATCCTGTCCGCCGAAGCCGAGCGGCAGTCCCGCATCCTGCGCGCCCAGGGTGAACGCGCCGCGCAGTACCTGCAGGCCCAGGGTCAGGCCAAGGCGATCGAGAAGACCTTCGCGGCGATCAAGGCCGGTCGGCCCACCCCGGAACTGCTGGCCTACCAGTATCTGCAGACGCTGCCGAAGATGGCCCAGGGCGAGGCCAACAAGGTCTGGGTGGTGCCCAGCGACTTCGGTTCCGCGCTGCAGGGCTTCACCAAGATGCTCGGCGCACCGGGCGAGGACGGCGTGTTCCGCTACACGCCGTCGCCGGTGGACGACGACCTGGCCCGGCCCGAGGACGACTCCGAAGAGGTGGCCGACTGGTTCGAAACCAAGACCGACCCGGCGATCGCGCAGGCCGTCGCCAAGGCCGAAGCCGAGGCCCGCACGCCTGCGCCGGCGCTGCATGAGACACCGGTACAGACGGGTCTGCCCGGCGGAGCGCACCGCGCTGAGTCCAGTCCGACCGATGTCTACCCGCAGCAACCGGGAGGCCAGCAGTGAGCGGGTTGACTTCGCCCAAGACCTATTACGGTCTGGCGGCCTTCCAGGCCGTCGACGCCGCGCTGTGTGTGCCGCCGGTGCCGCCGATCAAGCAAGCGCTGGACACCGTGGGCCTGCCCGAGCGGTACCGGCCGATCCTGCCGGCGGTCAAGGCGGCCTCGGCGGTGGGTCTGGCTTCGGTGACGCGGTTCCCGACGCTGGCCCGGCTGACCACGTTGCTGCTCACCATCTACTTCGCCTTGGCGGCCGGATCGCATGTCCGGGTCAAGGATTGGAGCCCGGGTTTGGTCGCGTCGTCGAGCTTCCTGGCGCTGTTCGCGACGTTGACGGTCAAAGGGCCGCAGCGCTAGCCCGGAACCTATTGGACCAGATCGTCGATCGGCTGCCCGGCGGGTAGCGCATCGGCATTCGCATTGTCGGCGTCGCGATGCCGGCGGTGCGCGCGGACCTCATAGACCAGACCGGCCAATCCCACACACGCGGTGACCGCCGACACCGCCACCAGCATCGGGCTCACCTGCCCGGTCAGGGCATCGCCGAGGATCACCACCGCGGCCGTGCCGGGCAGCAGACCCAGGACGGTCGCCGCGGTGTAGGGCCAGAGTCGCACCGCCGACGCGCCGACCGCGTAATTGATCACCGAGAACGGCACGGCCGGGATGAAGCGCAGCGACAGTACCGCCAGCCAACCGCGCCGGGCCAGGTGCGCGTCGACGCTGTCGATCGCTGGGTGCCGGACCAGTCTGGACAACTGCCAGCCCACGGCGCGCACCAGCACCACGGCCAGCACGGCGCTGATGGTGCTGGCCGCCACCGCGAGCACGATGCCCAATGCCGAACCGAACAGCAGGCCGGCCGCCACCGTGAACGCGGTGCGGGGGAGCGGCAACACCGTCACCAGGGCGTGCGCGGTCAAGAACGCCAGCGGAAACCAGGGGCCCAGCGAGCGGGCCCAGTCCCGCAGCTGCAAAGCGGTGGGTAGCGGTACCAGCAGCGCGACTGCGACGAGAATCACAATGCCGATCGAGGTGGCTACCACCCGGCGTGGCGGCAGCTGAGCAGCAATGGCCAGGGTCGTCGCGCGAACCTGGCGCAAAGTGCGATTTAGCGTGCTGGCCACGGGGATCAAGGGTACGGGGCGTGGTTGAACAATGCGTTTCCGGCGAGCTGGTGTCGGTCCGCCGGGCCGGTGTAGGCGGGTGCTGAGCCGGGATCGCCATCATTTAGCCTGAAGGTCACGCGGTCCGCCCCATCTTGGGGCCCGCATGCTGCGACAACAGGAGCTGCCGGTGTCCTCTGAGGCCTCAGTCGTATCCGCCGACCCCGCCGATTTGTCGGCGGCGCTCGAGCGCTGGCGCAAGGGGGTGGCCGGCGTCCTCGCCAAGAGCACCCGCAAAGACGTCTCCGAGCTGCCGGCCGAGCCGGAGCGGCTGCTCGACACCGCAACCTACGAGGGCTTCGACGTCCGGGCGCTCTACACCGCGCTGGATGCGCACCCCGAACCCGCGCTGCCGGGCCGGTGGCCGTTCGTGCGCGGCGGGGACGCCACCCGCGACGTGCTGACCGGGTGGAAGGTCGCCGAGACGTTCCCGGCGGTGCCCGGCGCGGTGACGGGGGCGACCGGCAACGGGGTGGTGCTGGCGGCGTTGACCGAGGGCGTCAGCGCGCTGGCGCTGCGGGTCGGGGCCGACGGCGTCCCCGCCGCCGAACTGGACGGCCTGCTCGACGGTGTGTTCATCGAACTCGTCCCGGTGATCCTGCACGCCGGTGCCGACTTCTCGGCGGCGGCCGAGTCGATGCTTGCGCTGCTGGCGCCGCTGGACACCGAGCGACGCGCGACGCTGTCGGTGGATTTGGGTGCCGATCCGCTGACCGCCGCGCTGCACCGGCGTCCGGCGCCCAGCCTCGCCGAGGTGGCCGCGGTGGCCGCCCGGCTGACCGAGTTCGGTGGCCGGGCGCGCGCGGTCACCGTTGACGGTCCGGCGCTGCACGACCTGGGCGCCAACGCCGCCTGGGAACTGGCCGGGGTGATCGCGGCCGGCGTGGACCACCTGCGGGCACTGACCGATGCCGGGCTGTCCGTGGCCGATGCGATCGACCAGATCAGCTTGCGGCTGGCCGCCGACGACGACCAGTTCATGACGATCGCCAAGTTCCGGGCCGCGCGTCAACTGTGGGCCCGGGTGGCAGAGGTGGTCGGTGTGCCCGAGCACGGCGCCGCCGTCGTACACGCCACCAGCTCGCTGCCCATGATGACCCAGCGCGATCCCTGGGTGAACATGCTGCGCAGCACCCTGGCGGCATTCGGCGCCGGGGTCGGCGGTGCCGACACCGTGCTGGTGTATCCCTTCGACGTCGCGATCGAGGGCGGGGCGCCCGGAGTCTCGGCCAGCTTCTCGCGCCGGATCGCCCGCAACACCCAGCTGCTGCTGCTCGAGGAGTCCCATCTGGGCCGGGTGCTCGACCCCGCAGGCGGCTCCTGGTTCGTCGAGGATCTCACCGAGCAGCTGGCCGCCCAGGCCTGGCAGAACTTCCAGGCGATCGAGGGCCGCGGCGGGTTCGCGGCAGCCCAGGACTTCGTCAGCGAGCAGATCGGCGAGGTGGCCCAGCGCCGCAGCGCCGACATCGCCCACCGCCGCACCTCCGTGACCGGCGTCAACGAGTTCCCCAACCTCGGTGAGGCGCCGCTGCCCGGTGGCGACCCGCTGCCCGCCGTGGCTCGCTACGCCGCCGGGTTCGAAGCCCTGCGGGACCGTTCGGATGCCTACCTGGCCGGCCACGGCGAGCGGCCCAAGGTGCTGCTGCTGCCACTCGGTCCGCTGGCCGAGCACAACGTGCGCACCACGTTCGCGACCAACCTGCTGGCCTCCGGCGGCATCGCAGCGGTCAATCCCGGCCCGCTGGACGCCGACGGCGTGGCCGCCGCGGTCGGCGCGGCCGGTACCAAGGTCGCGGTGGTGTGCGGCACCGACGCGCGGTACGGCAGTGAGGCCGCAGCCGTGCTGGCTGCCGCCCGGGCTGCCGGCGTCGAGCAGCTCTACCTGGCCGGCCCGCAGCGCGCGGTGGCCGAGTCCGCGGAGCAACCCGATGACTTCCTGACCGCGAAAATCGATGCGGTCGAAGCACTTTCCAACCTGCTGACCCGATTGGGGGCATGACGTGACCGCCACCAAACCCACCATCGACAGCTTCGCCGAGGTGCCGCTGCACGGCGCCGACGTGGCCGGGGAGCACACTGCCGACGAGGTCAGCGAACTGGTCGCGGCCGCCGCGAACGCGCACGGCTACGCACCCGAACAGCTGGACTGGGCCACCCCGGAAGGCATCGACGTCAAGCCGGTCTACGTGGCCGCCGACCGGGCCGCGGCGGCGTCCGCCGGCTACCCGGTGGACAGCTTCCCGGGCGAACCGCCGTTCATCCGCGGGCCCTACCCGACGATGTACGTCAACCAGCCGTGGACCATCCGGCAGTACGCCGGCTTCTCCACCGCCGCCGAATCCAACGCGTTCTACCGACGCAACCTGGCCGCCGGCCAGAAGGGCCTGTCGGTGGCCTTCGACCTGGCCACCCACCGCGGCTACGACTCGGATCACCCGCGGGTGGCCGGTGACGTCGGCATGGCCGGTGTGGCGATCGACTCGATCCTGGACATGCGCCAGCTGTTCGACGGCATCGACCTGGGCTCGGTGTCGGTCTCGATGACCATGAACGGTGCGGTGCTGCCGATCCTGGCGCTCTACGTGGTGGCCGCCGAGGAACAGGGGGTGCCGCCGGAGAAGCTGGCCGGGACCATCCAGAACGACATCCTCAAAGAGTTCATGGTCCGCAACACCTACATCTATCCGCCCAAGCCGTCGATGCGGATCATCTCCGACATCTTCGGCTACACCAGCGCGAAGATGCCCAAGTTCAACAGCATCTCGATCTCGGGCTATCACATCCAGGAAGCCGGTGCGACAGCTGATCTGGAGCTGGCCTACACGCTGGCCGACGGCGTCGAGTACATCAAGGCCGGCCTGGATGCCGGGCTGGACATCGACAAGTTCGCGCCCCGGTTGTCGTTCTTCTGGGGCATCGGGATGAACTTCTTCATGGAGGTGGCCAAGCTGCGGGCCGGCCGGCTACTGTGGAGTGAGCTGGTGGCGCAGTTCGACCCGAAGAGCGCCAAATCGCTGTCGCTGCGCACGCATTCGCAGACCTCGGGTTGGTCGCTGACCGCCCAGGACGTCTACAACAACGTCGCGCGCACCTGCGTGGAGGCGATGGCCGCCACCCAGGGTCACACTCAGTCGCTGCACACCAACGCCCTGGACGAGGCGCTGGCGCTGCCGACCGACTTCTCGGCCCGGATCGCCCGCAACACCCAGCTGCTGCTGCAGCAGGAGTCCGGCACCACCCGGCCGATCGACCCGTGGGGCGGCTCCTACTACGTGGAGTGGCTGACCCATCAGCTCGCCGAGCGGGCACGGGCCCACATCGCCGAGGTCACCGAGCACGGCGGCATGGCTCAGGCCATCGATGACGGTATCCCCAAGCTGCGCATCGAGGAGGCCGCCGCACGCACCCAGGCCCGCATCGACTCCGGGGCCCAGCCGCTGATCGGCGTGAACAAGTACCAGGTGGCCGAGGACCAAGAGATCGAGGTGCTCAAGGTCGAGAACAGCCGGGTGCGGGCCGAGCAGCTGGCCAAGCTGGAGCGGCTGCGCGCCGAACGTGACGAGGCCGCGACCCAGGCCGCACTGGCCGAATTGAGCCGCGCCGCAGCCGAAACCGGTGTCGCCGGTGAAGACGGGCTGGGCAACAACCTGCTCGCGCTGGCGATCGACGCCGCGCGCGCGATGGCCACCCTGGGTGAGATCTCCGACGCACTGGAGAAGGTGTACGGCCGCCATCAGGCCGAGATCCGGACCATCGCGGGGGTCTACCGCGACGAGGTGGGCGGGAGCGGAAACGTGACACAGATCGGACGGGCCACCGAGCTGGTGGAACGCTTCGCCGAGGCCGACGGGCGTCGGCCACGCATCCTGGTGGCCAAGATGGGCCAGGACGGCCACGATCGCGGTCAGAAGGTGATTGCGACGGCGTTCGCCGACATCGGCTTCGACGTCGACGTCGGCTCGCTGTTCTCGACGCCCGATGAGGTGGCCCGGCAGGCCGCCGACAACGACGTGCACGTGGTCGGGGTGTCGTCGTTGGCCGCCGGTCACCTGACCCTGGTGCCGGCGCTGCGCGACGCGCTGGCCGAGGCGGGTCGACCCGACATCATGATCGTGGTCGGTGGGGTGATCCCGCCGGGCGACTTCGACGAGCTCTACGCCGCCGGGGCGACCGCGATCTACCCGCCCGGCACGGTGATCGCCGATGCCGCGGTCGGACTGCTGGAGAAGTTGGCCGCGCGACTGGAGTATGACCTGAGCTAAATGGCCGTCAAACCCTCCAGCACCGTCGAAGGACTCGCCGACGCGATTCGTCGCGGTGACCGCTCAGCTCTGGCCCGGGCCATCACGCTGGTCGAATCCACCCGCACCGATCACCGCGCCCGAGCCCAGCAGCTGCTGCTGGAGCTGGCGCCGGAAGCGGGCCGGTCCATGCACGTCGGCATCACCGGCGTGCCCGGGGTAGGCAAGTCGACCTCCATCGAAGCGCTCGGCATGCACGTGATCGAGCAGGGCCACCGGGTCGCCGTGCTGGCCGTGGACCCGTCCTCGACCCGCACCGGCGGTTCCATCCTGGGGGACAAGACCCGGATGTCGCGGCTGGCCGCGTCGCCGGACGCCTACATCCGGCCGTCGCCGACGTCGGGCACCCTCGGCGGGGTGGCCCGGGCCACCCGCGAGACCATCGTGCTGCTGGAGGCCGCCGGATTCGACGTGATCCTGGTCGAGACGGTCGGGGTCGGGCAGTCCGAGGTGACCGTCTCGGGCATGGTGGACACCTTCGTGTTCCTGACGCTGGCCCGCACCGGCGATCAGCTGCAGGGCATCAAGAAGGGCGTGCTGGAGCTGGCCGACATCGTGGTGGTGAACAAGGCCGACGGGCCGCACGTCACCGAGGCGCGCAAGGCCGCACGCGAGCTGGCCGGCGCCATCCGGCTCATCTACCCGCGTGAAACACTATGGCGCCCACCGGTATTGACCATGTCGGCGGTCGAAGGCGCCGGTGTCGGCGAGCTGTGGGACACCGTGCTGCGGCACCGCGACGTGCTCACCGAAGCCGGCGAGTTCGAGGCCCGTCGGCGCGCGCAGCAGGTGGAGTGGACCTGGTCGATGGTGCGTGACGCGGTGCTCGACCGGGTGCTCACGCATCCGGAGGTCAGGGCGATTCGCGCCGAGGTGGAACGGCAGGTGCGCGACGGCGAATCCACCCCCGCGCTGGCCGCCCAGCAAATCATCGACGCGGCGGCACTCTGAGCTCTCGGCGAGTTCGCCAGCGTCGCAGTCTGTGGTACCGGCGGCGGGTTTCGGAGGACCCCGGCTGGAACACCTGCGCGCCTGGTAGAGCGCGGTTGCGGCGACCGACTCGGATCAGTGACGTAACAGAGTAGTAACTTTGCGTTTCTTTGCCGTGCACGGGGGTAAATTCCATTCTCATGAGCTCAGAACACGATGGGGCGCTGCCCCGCGGCGTGCATGGCGCCGCGGATCCGAACTTCGCGCTGGCGGTGCGCAGCTTCGCCGCGATGTTCCCGCACCGGCGTCTCGGCGGTGGCGCGCTGGCGGTGTACCTGCACGGTGAGCCCGTCGTCGACGTCTGGACCGGGTGGTCGGACCGGCGCGGGCGGACCCGCTGGTCGGCGGACACCGGGGCGATGGTGTTCTCCGCGACCAAGGGGGTGGCCTCCACGGTGATCCACCGGCTCGCCGACCGTGGCCTGATCGACTACGACGCACCGGTCGCCGAATATTGGCGCGAGTTTGCCGCCAACGGCAAGGCCGACATCACGGTGCGCGAGGTGATGGCGCACCGGGCCGGCTTGGCGCACCTGAACGGGGTGAGCAAGTCCGACATCCTGGACCACGTCGGCATGGAGGAGCGGATGGCGGCGGCCGCGCCGAACGGCCAGCGCGGCCGGGCGGCGTATCACGCGTTGACCTACGGCTGGTTGCTGTCCGGTCTGACCCGGTCCATCACCGGCAAGGGCATGCGCACCCTGATCCGGGAGGAAGTCGCCGCACCGCTCGGGGTGGACGGGCTGCACCTGGGTCGACCGCCGGTCTCGGCGCACACCCGGGCTGCGCAGATCATCCATCCGCAGCTGAGCCTGGCGCTCCCACTGGCCGGCCGGCTGGCTCCATGGGCTGCCGCCAATCCACGCACGGCCGGTTTCGGTGCGCTCTACTTCCCGGGCATGACGTCGGTGGTGCAGGGCAACCTGGAACTGCTGGACAGCGAGATCCCGGCCGCCAACGGGGTGGCCACCGCGCGTGGGTTGGCCAGGATGTACGGCGCGCTGGCCAACGGTGGGATGCTCGACGGCACGCCGTACCTGTCCGCGCAGCGGGTTGCCGGCCTGCGCGGCCGGCGCAGTCTGCGTCCGGACGCCAGCCTGGGCATCCCGATGTCCTTCCACCTCGGCTATCACGGGCTGCCGGTGCCTCGGGTGCTGTCCGGTTTCGGGCATGTCGGGCTCGGTGGTTCGGTGGGCTGGGCCGATCCCGACTCCGGTCTGGCCATCGGCTTCGTGCACAACCGTCTGCTCACCCCGCTGGTGCTGACCGACCACGCCGGCTTCGTCGGCACCGCTGCGCTGGCCCGCCGGGGTGCCGCGGCGGCCCGTCGCAACGGCTATCACCGGGTCCCGGACTTCGGTGCCCGCTATCCGGCGCCGGCCACGGCGCCCGCCGCCGCATCGCCGGCCTGACGCGCTGGGCGCCCGCCGAGGTGGCCGGCACCGACGATTTGCACGGGTCATTAAACTTGAGCCAACGGCGCTGATCCGGCCATCACCGGGGAGCCTCCGGAAGAACGGCGTGACCCGCCCAGTAGAACCGGACGGGTGGGCCCGTGATCGCCCGAGTTTGAGCGGCACGCCGAGTGCGGTGTGCAAGCGGGGTGGTACCGCGGTGCTCGCGCCACTGGCGCGTCGTCGTCCCCGTGCCCGGTGAGTTAGGCACAGGAGACGGACGTGGCACAGAGCGGTTACCCCAAGCTGGCGGGTGGAAGCCCGGACTTCCCGGCCCAGGAGGCCGACGTGCTGGCCTATTGGGCCGCCGACGACACCTTCAAGGCCAGCATCGCGCGGCGCGAGGGGGCCCCCGAGTACGTCTTCTACGACGGTCCGCCGTTCGCCAACGGCCTGCCGCACTACGGGCATCTGCTGACCGGTTATGTCAAGGACATCGTGCCGCGCTACCGCACCATGCGCGGCTACAAAGTGGAACGCCGATTCGGCTGGGACACCCACGGTCTGCCGGCCGAACTCGAGGTGCAGCGCCAGCTCGACATCACCGACAAGGCCCAGATCGAAGAGATGGGCATCGAGAAATTCAACGACGCCTGCCGCGCCTCGGTGTTCAAATACGCCGACGAATGGCGCTCGTATGTCACCCGGCAGGCCCGCTGGGTGGACTTCGACAACGACTACAAGACCCTGGACCTGAGCTTCATGGAGTCGGTGATCTGGGCCTTCAAACAGTTGTGGGACAAGGGACTGGCCTACGAGGGCGTGCGGGTGCTGCCGTACTGCTGGAACGACGAAACCCCGCTGTCGGCCCACGAACTACGGATGGACGACGACGTCTACCAGAGCCGGCAGGACCCGGCCATCACCGTCGGGTTCCGGGTCGCCGAGGGTGCACTGGCCGGTGCGCACCTGCTGGTCTGGACCACCACGCCGTGGACGCTGCCGTCGAACCAGGCCGTGGCGGTCAACCCGGAGGTCGACTACGTCGAGGTGGCCGCACCCGACGGCAACCGCTATGTGCTGGCCCAGGCCCGACTCGGTGCCTACGCGCGCGAACTGGGCGAGGAACCCGAGGTGCTGGCCGAGCATCGCGGCGCCGACCTGCTGGGCCTGCGGTATCTGCCGCCGTTCCCGTACTTCGTCGATACCGATCACGCGCACAACGCCTTTCAGGTGCTCCGCGGTGACTTCGTCACCACCGAGGACGGCACCGGCATCGTGCACATGGCGCCGGCCTACGGTGAGGACGACAAGGCCACCACCGACACCGTCGGAATCAAGCCGGTCACGCCGGTGGACTCCAAGGGGCGCTTCGACATCACGGTGCCCGACTACACCGGTCAGCACGTGTTCGAAGCCAACCCGCACATCATCCGGGATCTGAAGAACCACACCGGTTCTGCCGCCACCAACGGTGCGGTGCTGCTGCGGCACGATACCTATGAGCACTCCTATCCGCACTGCTGGCGTTGCCGCAACCCGCTGATCTACCGCGCGGTGTCGTCCTGGTTCGTCAAGGTCACCGAGTTCCGGGACCGGATGGTCGAACTCAACCAGCAGATCACCTGGTATCCCGAACACGTCAAGGACGGTCAGTTCGGCAAGTGGCTGGCCGGCGCCCGGGACTGGTCGATCTCGCGGAACCGCTACTGGGGCACGCCGATTCCGGTGTGGCGCTCCGACGACCCGGCCTACCCGCGGATCGACGTGTACGGCAGCCTGGACGAACTCGAACGCGACTTCGGGGTACGTCCGGACAACCTGCACCGGCCCTTCATCGACGCGCTGACCCGACCCAACCCCGACGACCCGACCGGCAAGTCGACCATGCGCCGGATCGAGGACGTGTTCGACGTGTGGTTCGACTCCGGTTCGATGCCGTATGCGCAGGTGCACTATCCGTTCGAGAACCAGGAGTGGTTCGACGGCGACGCTTCCGGTGCCGATGCGCACTTCCCGGGCGACTTCATCGTCGAGTACATCGGCCAGACCCGCGGCTGGTTCTACACGTTGCACGTGCTGGCCACCGCGCTGTTCGACAAACCGGCGTTCAAAACCTGTGTCGCGCACGGCATCGTGCTGGGCAACGACGGCCAGAAGATGAGCAAGTCGCTGCGCAACTACCCGGACGTCTCCGAGGTTTTCGACCGCGACGGCTCGGATGCCATGCGCTGGTTCCTGATGGCTTCACCGATCCTGCGCGGCGGCAACCTGATCGTCACCGAGCAGGGCATCCGCGAAGGGGTCCGGCAGGTGCTGCTGCCGCTGTCCAACGCCTACAGCTTCCTGGCCCTGTACGCGCCGAAACCCGGTGCGTGGCGCACAGATTCTAAACATGTCCTGGACCGCTACATCCTGGCCAAGCTGGCCGCACTGCGCGATGACCTGACCGCTTCGCTGGACACCTGCGACATCTCCGGTGCCTGCGATCAGCTGCGCCAGTTCACCGAGGCCTTGACCAATTGGTATGTGCGCCGGTCCCGGTCCCGGTTCTGGGACGAGGATCCCGACGCCATCGACACCCTGCACACCGTGCTCGAGGTGACCTGCCGGTTGGCTGCGCCGTTGCTGCCGCTGGCCACCGAGGTGATCTGGCGCGGCCTGACCGGCCAGCGTTCGGTGCACCTGACCGACTGGCCCGAACCCGCCGTCGTACCGGCCGATCCGGAGTTGGTGGCCGCCATGGACCGGGTCCGCGACGTGTGCTCGGTCGGGTCCTCGCTGCGCAAGGCCAAGAAGCTGCGGGTCCGGCTGCCGCTGTCGAAACTGACCGTCGCCACCGATGATCCCGATGCGTTGGCCCCGTTCGTGGACCTGATCGCCGACGAACTCAACGTCAAGGCGGTGCAGTTGACCGCGGACATCGCGAGCTACGGCCGCTTCGAGTTGGCGGTCAACGCCCGCGCCGCCGGGCCGCGGATCGGCAAGGACGTGCAGGCCGCGATCAAGGCGGTCAAGGCCGGCGAGGGGGTGCTCAACGCCGACGGCACCTTGACCGCCGGCCCGGCCACCCTGCTGCCCGAGGAGTTCAGTTCCAAACTGGTTGCGGCCGAACCGGAGTGGACTGGAGCGCTGCCCGAAGGGGCCGGCTTGGTGGTGCTCGACGGTGCGGTGACACCCGAGCTGGAAGCCGAGGGCTGGGCCAAGGACCGGATCCGCGAACTGCAGGAACTGCGCAAGTCCACCGGCCTGGAGGTCTCCGACCGGATCAGCGTGCGGATGGCGGTACCGACCGATTACCGGGAGTGGGCCAGCACGCACCGCGACCTGATCGCCGGTGAAATCCTGGCCACCAGCTTCGATTTCACCGACGCGCTGACCGACGGCACCGAGATCGGGGACGGCGTTCGGGTGGCGATCGCCAAGGTGTGACCAGGCCCGCCGGGACTCACTCGATGATGCCGGGGCTACCGGGCTGCGGGCCGGTGGCGGCGCCGCGCGGAATGCCGCGGCCCAGAACCAGGCCGAGCCCGATCATCACCACCGCCAGGCCCAGATGCAGCCAGTTGTCGGCGGTGTTCACCGGCAGGAAGTTCGCCGAGCTGTCCCGGTCGATGACCATTCCGTAGGCCCACACCACGCCGTAGATCAGGCCGCCGCCGACCAGGTAGGCCCGCGCTGCGGTGAAGCTGCGCGCCAGCAGCACGCCGGCCACCCCGAACGCCAGGTGCACCAGGTTGTGCAGCACCGAGACGTGGAACACGCCCAACAGCAGGGCGCCGGAATGATGCCCGGCGAAGGTCAACTCATTGACGTCGGTGGTCAGCCCAGGAATGAACCCGGCCACCCCGACCAGAAGGAACACCACACCGAGCAGAAGTGCGCTCAACCGCACAGGTGAGCTGGTCATAGTTGCCTCCTCGACGTCGCCGACCGACTGGCGAAGGGCTACCCGCTGCGCCGGAGACCAAACCGCCGGCTACGTCGTGACCCGGGCGGTGCGGCCGGCGAAACCGACCACGTCACCGGCCCGCAGCTGGCGGCCGCGGCGCCGCTCGACGTCGTCGTTGACCGTGACCAGACCGTCGCCGATGACGGCCTTGGCGTCGGCGCCGGAATCGATCAGCCCGGCCAACTTGAGGAACTGGCCCAGTCGAATGGTCTCGTCGCGGATGGGCACATCGTCCATGGGCAACAGGCTAGCCATCGGGGGCACCACCGAATTCCGGTGGGTGCAGGTCAAGTGCCCAAAAACAGGTCTCGGCGGTAGGTATCCGGTTACTGTTCGTACAGCCGGGGGGCAAGGGGTTCCGGGATGAACAGAGGGGGAAATCGTGAACCGAAAGAGAAGTGCAGGGGGCCGGAAGATCCCGGCAGTCCTCGCCGCGGCGGCAGGCATAGCAGCCTTCGGGCTGTTCAGCACGCCGGTGGCGAGCGGACAGGAACTCGGCCAATGTCCCGAGGGCCAGTTCCGCACCAGCGACGGCTCAGGATGTGCCGAAGTCCCAGATCCGACTGATTACGGCTGTCCCGCAGGGGATTTCAAGTGCATGTTCGACACTATGGCCCCGCCGAACTGAGGCCCGGTCGGGTCGCGAGGTGATGGCGACCTGCGTGATCGCGCGACCGGGGTCCGAGGTCTCGCGGGGTCCGACCTAGCATCGGTGCGTGGATCGGTCGGCCCGGTGGGTGCTGCATCTGGACATGGATGCGTTCTTCGCATCCGTCGAGCAGCTGACCCGGCCGACGCTGCGGGATCGTCCGGTGCTGGTCGGCGGGCTCGGTGGGCGCGGCGTGGTGGCCGGCGCCAGCTATCAGGCCCGGGTGTTCGGCGCCCGGTCGGCCATGCCCATGCATCAAGCGCGCCGCCAGGTGGGTGCGGCTGCGGTGGTGCTGCCGCCGCGCGGCGCCGTCTACTCGGTGGCCAGCCGCCGGGTGTTCGACACCGTGCGCACCATGCTGCCGGTGCTCGAACAGCTGTCCTTCGACGAGGCATTCGGTGAACCGCACGAACTGGCCGGCGCCTCAGTGGCCGAGGTGGAAGCGTTCTGCGCGACGCTGCGCGGCCGGGTACGCGAGGAAACCGGTCTGGTCGCGTCGGTGGGAGCCGGCTCGGGCAAGCAGATCGCCAAGATCGCGTCCGGCCTGGCCAAACCCGACGGCATCTGGGTGGTGCACCGCTCGGCCGAACGCACGCTGCTCGACGGCCTGCCGGTCCGCAAGTTGTGGGGGATAGGTCCGGTCGCCGAGGACAAGCTGCACCGGCTCGGCATCGAAACCATCGGACAACTCGCTGCCCTGGACGACGCCGAGGCGGCCAGCATCCTGGGGGCCACCATCGGCCCCGCGCTGCACCGGCTGGCCCAGGGCATCGACGACCGACCGGTTGCCGAGCGCGCCGAGGCCAAGCAGATCAGCGCCGAATCGACGTTCGCCGCCGACCTGGTCACGCTGGACCAGTTGCGGGAGGCCACCGGTCCGATCGCCGAGCACGCGCACCGCCGATTGTTGCGCGACGGCCGCGGTGCCCGCACCGTGACGGTCAAGCTCAAGAAGTCGGACATGACCACGCTGACCCGCTCGGCCACCCTGCCGTACGCCACCACCGAACCGGCCACGCTGATCGCCACCGCCCGCCGGCTGCTGCTCGATCCCGTCGATATCGGCCCGATTCGCCTTCTGGGCGTTGGCTTTTCCGGACTTTCCGATGTGCGCCAGGAGTCGCTGTTCCCGGAACTCGAACAGCAGGAGGTCGAACTCGGCGACACTCGGGCGCCGGCTGCGCAGGCCGCCCCGGAAGCCGGTGGCTGGCGGATCGGCGATGATGTCCACCACCCGCAGTGGGGTCACGGTTGGCTGCAGGGCGCCGGGCACGGCGTGATGACCGTGCGGTTCGAGACCCGCAGCACCGGGCCCGGCCCGACCCGGACTTTCGCGGTGACAGACCCCGAGATCACCCGGGCCGATCCGGTGGACAGTTTGGACTGGGCGGACTACCTGGCCGAGTTGCCCGACGAGTGATGCCTGGTGTGCATACCGAACCGCACTAGGGCAGCTTCAGTTCGGTGAGTACGTCGGCCAGCGGCCGATCGAGCGGCAGCGTCGCCAGCAGCAGCACCCGCACCTGCGCGGGGGACAGCCGCGACACCGGGACCGCTCCGGCGTCGATCATGGCCGCACCCGGACCGTAACTCGGACCCACCAGCGCGCCGGGAACCCGACTGGACAGTGCGATCAACACCCCGGCAGCGCAGTGTCGACGCACCCCCTCGACCACCGCATCTCCGGCGTTGCCGGAACCCAGAGCGGCCAAGACGACGGCGCGCGCCCCCGCCGCTACGCACGCATCCAGCGCCACCGGGTCGGCACCGGCGTACACCGTCACGATGTCCACCCGAGGCGCGGCCTCGGCGCGCGCGGGTCCCAGCCGCACCCGCTGTTTGGCTGTCGGTGTCACCAGGGTGCCCTCGAAGAGCGGATCGGCGCCGATCTTGCGCATCCCGAGCGGCGCCAGCATTCGACCGGCAAAGCACACGAAAACCCCTTGCCCGCGGGCTGCCGGATCGGCGGCCAACCGCAGCGCGTCGCGCAGGTTGCCGGGTCCGTCGGCGTCGGGGTGATCGGCGCTGCGCGCAGCTCCGGTGAGCACCACCGGAGCCCGCCCCGAGTAGGTCAGCTCCAGCCACAGTGCGGTTTCTTCCAGGGTGTCGGTGCCGTGCGTGACGACCACGCCGTCGGCCCCGCCGGCGTCGGCGTCCGCGACGGCGGCTGAAATCAGGTCCCAATCCCGGGGCGTGAGATTCGAGCTGTCCTTGGCCAACAGGTCGACGACGTCGACTTCGAGGTCGGCCTCGAGTCCGAGGTCGGCGACCAGTTGCCGACCGCTCTGTTCGGGCCGTTTGACGCCGTCAGCCCCGGTTCTGGTGGCGATGGTGCCGCCGGTGGCGATCACGACGACGCGGGTCATGCGTCGATCTTGCCGCACCGCGGAATCCGGCGCGGAGCAGCCGCAACGTGATCCGGCGGCGGTTTAGGGGATGATGGGGGCGTGAGTGACGAAACATCGGGCCCGACGGAGTCGTCGACCGAGTCTGGTGTCGACACCTCGGCCGCACCCGAGGCCACGCCGCTGACCGAGGATGCCGAACCCGCCGACCCGCCGCGCCGCCGGCTGCGACTCCTGCTGGTGGTCGCGGCCCTGGTGCTGCTGGTCGACATCGTCACCAAGGTGCTCGCGGTACGGCTGCTGACGCCGGGTCAGCCGGTGTCGATCATCGGTGACACCGTGACCTGGACCTTGGTGCGTAATCCCGGCGCGGCGTTCTCGATGGCCACCGGGTACACCTGGGTGCTGACCGTGATCGCCACCTTCGTGGTGATCGGCATCGTCTGGATGGGTCGACGGTTGGTGTCGCCGTGGTGGGCCATCGGGCTGGGCATGATCCTCGGCGGCGCCCTGGGCAACCTGGTCGACCGGTTTTTCCGGGCCCCCGGGCCACTGCAGGGCCACGTCGTCGACTTCCTGTCGATCGGCTGGTGGCCGGTGTTCAACGTGGCTGATCCCGCGGTGGTCGGCGGCGCCATCCTGTTGGTCGGCCTGTCGCTGTTCGGTTTCGACTTCGACTCGGTGGGCCGTCGTAAGGGCGACGAGCCGAGCCCGGCCGGCGCGGAATCCGAGTGAGCACAGAACGATCCATGCCGGTGCCCGAGGGCCTGGCCGGTATGCGGGTGGACGCCGGACTGGCCCGGCTGCTGGGGCTGTCCCGCACCGCGGCAGCCACCCTGGCCGAGGACGGCGGCGTCGAGATCGACGGCGTACGCGCCGGCAAGTCCGACCGATTGGCCGCGGGTGCCTGGCTGGACGTCAAGCTGCCCGACGCGCCCCCGCCGGTGCAGAACACACCCGAACACATCGAGGGCATGGCCATCCTGTACTCCGACGCCGACATCGTCGTCGTCGACAAACCGCCCGGGGTGGCCGCGCACGCCACCGTCGGCTGGCACGGACCGACTGTGCTGGGCGGCCTGGCCGCCGCGGGTTTCCGGATCAGCACCTCAGGCATCCACGAACGGCAGGGCATCGTGCACCGCCTCGACGTCGGCACCTCCGGAGTGATGGTGGTGGCGCTGTCCGAACGCGCCTACACCGCACTCAAACGCGCGTTCAAGGCGCGCACCGTCGACAAGCGCTACCACGCGCTGGTGCAGGGCCATCCGGACCCGTCCAGTGGCACCATCGATGCGCCCATCGGCCGGCACCGCGGGCACGACTGGAAGTTCGCGGTCACCGAGGGCGGTCGGCACAGCATCACCCATTACGACACCGTCGAGGCGTTCACCGCGGCCAGCCTGCTCGACGTGCACCTCGAGACCGGCCGCACGCATCAGATCCGCGTGCATTTCGCGGCCCTGCACCATCCGTGTTGCGGGGATCAGACCTACGGGGCCGATCCCACCTTGGCCAAACGACTCGGCCTGGAACGGCAATGGCTGCACGCCCGGTCGCTGGCGTTCACCCATCCCGGCGACGGCCGACACTTCGAAATCACCGCACCCTATCCGGACGACCTGCAGCACGCCCTGGACGTGTTGCGCCGACACGAGTGAATCCACCTCCGGTACAAGGTAATTCCCGGTCCGGCCTACTGTTCGGGATCGGCGCCTACCTGTCCTGGGGGATGTTCCCGGCGTTCTTCCCGCTGCTCGAGCCCGCCGGCGCGGTCGAGATCCTGGCGCACCGGATCTGTTGGACCGCGTTGTTGATGGCGGTGGTGATCGTGGTCGCCCGCCGACTCGGCGACCTGATGTCGATGCCCGCAAAGGTGTGGCTGCTGCTCGGCGCGGCCGGGGCGCTGATCGCGATCAACTGGGTGACCTACATCTACGCGGTGAACAACGGCCATGTCGTCGACGCCGCGCTGGGGTACTTCATCAACCCGCTGGTCAGCGTCGCGCTCGGAGTGCTGCTCTTCGGTGAGCGGTTGCGCGCCGGGCAGGCCGCGGCGTTGGCGATCGCAGTGCTGGCGGTGGTGGTGCTGACCGTCGCGGCCGGCACGCTGCCCTACATCGGGCTGGCGCTGGCGCTGTCGTTCGGGCTGTACGGTGCGGTGAAGAAGGTGGTGCCGGTCGACCCGCGGGTCAGCGTCGGCGTGGAGTCCGCCCTGGCCGCGCCGTTGGCACTGATCTACCTGGTGGTGCTGGCCTACACCGGGCACGGCACCTTCACCGGGCATGGTGGTGGGCACGCGGCGTTGCTGATGCTGTCCGGGGTCCTCACCGCGGTGCCGCTGCTGTTGTTCGCGGCCGCGGCGCAGCGACTGTCGCTGGTGACGCTCGGGTTGCTGATGTATCTGAATCCGGCCATGCAGCTGAGTTGGGGGGTGTTGGTCGGCAAGGAGCCGATGCCACCGGCCCGGTGGGTGGGTTTCGGGTTGATCTGGCTGGCGCTCGTGGTGTTCAGCGCCGAGGGGCTGTTGCGCGCCCGCCGCACCCGCGGCGCCGCGCTGGGCCCGCCGGCCGGCGAACTCGGCGGTTGACGCCGACGTCGTCGTCTCGGCCGGTCTGCCCGAGCTGCACTCGGCGCCGGCTCAACGCAGTGGCCGCGCCAATACCAGGTTGCCGTCCTCGTCGGTGCCGCGCAGCGTGGTGAACCCGGATTTGGCCAGCACGCGCAGGCTGCGGGCATTGTCGGGGCGCACCGCGGCGCGCACCCGCACGCCGGCCGTGTCGGTCAGCGTGAGCAGGGCCCGCAGTGCCTCGGTGCCGAACCCCCAGCCCCACGCCTCGCGCACCAGCCCGAAACCCACCTCGGCCTCGGCGACGCCGTCCGCGGCGTCGGTCGGCGCACCGAAGAAGCCGATGGTCCCCAACGTGGTGACGCCACGCACGATCGAACGCGGACCCCAGGGGTCGCCCTCGATCCACAGCCCGACGGCGTCGACGTCGTCCTCGCGCGGGAAGTCCGGATGCCAGTTGCGCGGGCGGGCCGCCTTACCGCGGATCGCGGCGACGTCGGCCGCGCTGAACAGACCCAACCGGAGCCGCTCGGACGTGATGACCTGAGGCAGACCCACCGTGGGATTCCTTCCGTAGCTGCGCCGGCGAGCAGCGTAACGGGGCGCCGAGCGTCCGGTGTGCGCGACGCACCGTGGCGACACGCCGGACACGCGCGACACCCGGCTGACGATGGCTCGAGCTGTCGGGGCTCGGGCCTAGACTGACTGGCCTATGGGAAACAGTGCTTCGTTCGTGCATCTGCACAACCACACCGAGTATTCGATGCTGGATGGTGCCGCGAAGATCACCCCCATGCTGGCCGAGGCCAACCGCTTGGAGATGCCCGCGATCGGGATGACCGACCACGGAAACATGTTCGGCGCCAGTGAGTTCTACAACGCTGCGGTCAAGGCCGACATCAAGCCGATCATCGGTATCGAGGCGTACATCGCCCCCGCGTCGCGGTTCGAGACCCGGCGCATCACCTGGGGCGATCCCAGCCAGAAGTCCGACGACGTGTCGGCCGGCGGCGCCTATCTGCACATGACCATGGTCGCCGAGAACGCGACCGGGCTGCGCAACCTGTTCAAGCTGTCCTCACTGGCCTCGTTCGAAGGACAACTGGGCAAGTGGCCCCGGATGGACGCCGAGATCATCGCCGAGCACGCCCAGGGGATCATCGCCACCACCGGATGCCCGTCCGGTGAGGTGCAGACCCGGCTGCGGCTCGGCCACTTCGACGAGGCCGTGGCCGCCGCGGCCAAGTGGCGTGAGATCTTCGGCCCGGACAACTTCTTCCTCGAGTTGATGGACCACGGCCTGTCGATCGAACGGCGGGTCCGGGAGGGGCTGCTCGAGATCGGCCGCAAGTTGGCCATCCGGCCGCTGGCCACCAACGACTGTCACTACGTCACGCAGGACGCGGCGCAGAACCACGAGGCGCTGCTGTGCATCCAGACCGGCAAGACGCTCTCGGACCCCACCCGGTTCAAATTCGACGGTGACGGCTACTACCTCAAGACGGCCGCCGACATGCGGGCGATCTGGGACGACGAGGTACCCGGCGCGTGTGATTCCACGCTGCTGATCGCCGAACGGGTGCAGCCCTACACCGAAGTCTGGGAGCCGGTGGACCGGATGCCGGTTTTCCCGGTGCCCGAAGGCCACGATCAGGGTTCCTGGCTGCGGCACGAGGTGCTCGCCGGGCTGGCCGAACGGTTCCCCGGCGGGGTGCCGCAGGACTACCTCGACCGCGCTGACTACGAGATCGACGTGATCTGCGGCAAGGGCTTCCCGTCCTACTTCCTGATCGTCGCGGACCTGATCAACTACGCGCGCTCGATCGGCATCCGGGTCGGTCCGGGCCGCGGTTCGGCGGCCGGTTCGCTGGTCGCCTACGCGCTGCACATCACCAACATCGACCCGATCCCGCACGGTCTGCTCTTCGAGCGGTTCCTCAACCCGGAACGCCCGTCGGCGCCCGACATCGACATCGACTTCGACGACCGTCGGCGCGGTGAGATGGTGCGCTACGCCGCCGAGAAGTGGGGCAGCGACCGGGTGGCCCAGGTCATCACGTTCGGCACCATCAAGACCAAGGCTGCGCTCAAGGACTCGGCGCGCGTGCACTACGGCCAGCCCGGTTTCGCGATCGCCGACCGCATCACCAAGGCGCTACCGCCGCCGATCATGGCCAAGGACATCCCGGTGTCCGGTATCACCGACCCGAACCACGAGCGCTACAAGGAAGCCGCCGAGGTTCGCAGCCTGATCGACACCGACCCGGACGTGCGCACCATCTACCAGACTGCGCTCGGGCTCGAGGGCCTGGTCCGCAACGCCGGTGTGCACGCCTGCGCGGTGATCATGAGCTCGGAGCCGTTGATCGACGCGATCCCGCTGTGGCGCCGCCCGCAGGACGGCGCGATCATCACCGGTTGGGATTACCCGTCCTGTGAGGCCATCGGCCTGCTCAAGATGGACTTCCTGGGGCTGCGCAACCTGACCATCATCGGTGACGCCCTGGAGAACATCAAAGCCAACCGGGGCGTCGACCTGGACTTGGAGACGTTGCCGTTCGACGACCCGGCAGCCTACGAATTGCTTTCCCGCGGAGACACTCTCGGGGTGTTCCAGCTCGACGGCGGGCCGATGCGGGATCTGCTGCGGCGGATGCAGCCCACCGAGTTCAACGACATCGTGGCGGTGCTGGCGTTGTACCGCCCCGGGCCGATGGGCATGAACGCGCACAACGACTACGCCGACCGCAAGAACGGCCGCCAGCCGATCAAGCCGATCCACCCGGAACTCGAAGAACCGCTGCGCGACATCCTGGCCGAGACCTACGGCTTGATCGTCTACCAAGAGCAGATCATGTTCATCGCGCAGAAGGTCGCCTCCTACACCATGGGTAAGGCCGACGCGCTGCGTAAGGCCATGGGCAAGAAGAAACTCGAGGTGCTCGAAGCCGAGTACAAGGGTTTCTACGAGGGCATGACCGCCAACGGCTTCTCCGAGGCCGCCGTCAAGGCGCTGTGGGACACCATCTTGCCGTTCGCCGGATATGCGTTCAACAAGTCGCACGCCGCCGGCTACGGTCTGGTGTCCTATTGGACGGCCTACCTCAAGGCCAACTACCCGGCCGAATACATGGCCGGCCTGCTCACCTCGGTCGGCGATGACAAGGACAAGGCCGCGGTCTACCTGGCCGATTGCCGTCGGCTCGGCATCACGGTGTTGCCGCCGGATGTCAACGAGTCGGTGCAGAACTTCGCCTCGGTGGGCACCGACATCCGGTTCGGTCTCGGTGCGGTCCGCAACGTGGGGGCCAACGTCGTCGCGTCCCTGGTCGAAACCCGAAGGCAAAAAGGCAATTTCACCGACTTCTCGGATTATCTGAACAAGATCGAGGTGGCGGCCTGCAACAAGAAGGTCACCGAGTCGCTGATCAAGGCCGGCGCGTTCGACTCGCTCAAGCATGCCCGCAAGGGTCTGTTCCTGGTGCACGCCGACGCCGTCGATTCGGTGCTCGGCACCAAGAAGGCCGAGGCCATGGGTCAGTTCGACCTGTTCGGGTCGGGTGACGGTGACGGCGACGGCGGATCCGACCCGGTGTTCACCATCAAGGTGCCCGACGAGGAGTGGGACGACAAGCACCGGCTGGCGCTGGAGCGCGAGATGCTGGGCCTCTACGTGTCCGGACATCCGCTCGACGGGGTGGCCCACCTGCTGGCCAACCACGTCGACACCCAGATCCCGGCGATCCTGGAAGGTGATGTCGCCGACGACAGCTCGGTCAAGATCGGCGGCATCCTCACCGGTGTCGAACGGCGGGTGAACAAGAACGGATTACCTTGGGCCTCAGCGCAATTGGAGGACCTCACGGGTGGCGTCACGGTGCTGTTCTTCCCGCAGACCTACTCGGTGTACGGAGCTGACATCGCCGACGACGCCGTGGTGCTGGTCTCTGCCAAGGTGCGCCGCCAAGACGATCGGCTCTCGCTGATCGCCCATGAACTGGTGGTGCCGGACTTCTCCACCGCTCAAGCCGACCGCCCGATCGCGTTGAGCCTGCCCACCCGGCAGTGCACGGTGGACAAGGTCAGTGCCCTCAAGCAGGTGCTGGCGCGGCATCCCGGAACCTCGCAGGTGCATCTGCGCCTGATCAGCGGCGAGCGGATCACCACGCTGGAATTGGATCAGTCACTGCGGGTTACGCCGTCCTCGGCGTTGATGGGCGACCTCAAGGCGCTGCTGGGTCCGGGCTGCCTGGGCGGCTGACTCCGGTGCTGCGCGCAGCGCGGCTCAGTGCAGCAAGCTGACCGCGCGTGCGAAGACCAGCGCGATCGTCGTCGTCGCGACCAGCGACTGGACGGTCATCATCGCCTTGGCCCAGCGGCTCAGCGGCATGGTGTCGGTGGGGGAGAAGGCCACCGCGTTGGTGAACGCGACGTAGAGGTAGTCGACGAAGATCGGCCGCCAGTCCGGCGGGGCGTGGTCCGGATCGGACATCTGCGGAAACAGGAAGTCCGGGTACTGGCGCCGGCCCGAGAGCCGCGCCAGCGGACCACCCCGGTCCAGCAGCCAGTACCAGACGCCGAACGAGATCACATTGGTGATGTAGATGGCGCCGCCGCTGCCCAGCGGGATTGCCACGTCGTCGTCCACGCCGCCGGTCAGGATGCGATGGACCAGCACCACGGCCGAGGCCGTGTTGTCGATGGTGATGGCGGCGATCAAGATCCGGGTCGCCCAGGTCGCGGTGAAGCTGTAGCGCGACGGTTCGGGTGGTCCGGCGCAGGCATGGCCTTGCGAGTCGTCGCCCGCGGCGCTAGAATCGAAAGTATGTTCGAACGGTTGCCCGAGATCGACGCCAACGCCGACGAGGCGGCGCTGATTTCCTACATCCGTGAGTTGGAGACGCTGAAGGCGACGGCGGCCGCTCGGCAAGCGCAGGCCACCGCGGCCCTGGCCGCTGTCCGTGATGCTGCGGAGGCGGCGCGGGGCGTGCCGGCCAAACGCCGCGGGCGGGGCGTGGCCAGTGAGGTGGCGCTGGCCCGGCGTGACTCGCCGGCCCGCGGCAACCGTCATCTCGGCTTTGCCAAAGCATTGGTGCACGAGATGCCGCACACCTTGGCGGCGCTGGAATCCGGTGTGCTCTCGGAGTGGCGGGCCACGCTGATCGTGCGTGAATCGGCCTGCCTGGACGTCGAGGATCGGCGCACGCTGGATGCGGACCTGTGTGGTGATCCGGCAGCGTTGGAGGGTTTGGGTGACGCCCGGATCGCGGCCGACGCCAAGGCGATCGCCTACCGACTGGATCCGCACGCCGTCGTCGACCGCGCGCGTCGCGCCGAGGCGGAACGCAACGTGAGCGTCCGCCCCGCGCCGGACACCATGGCATACCTGACCGCCTTGTTGCCGATGTGCCAAGGCGTTGCGATCTACGCAGCCTTGAAGCGGGCCGCCGACACCACCTTCGATGATCGCTCGCGCGGTCAGATCATGGCCGACACGCTCATCGAACGCGTCACCGGCCGGCCGGCCGATGTCGCCACCCCGATCGCGGTGAACCTGGTGCTGTCGGACAACGCGCTGTTCGGCGGAACCGAGCCGGCCACGGTCAGTGGCTACGGACCGGTGCCGGCGCCGCTCGCGCGTCAACTCGTCGAAGCGGCCGTCAACGACCCCGAATCTCAGGCCACGCTGCGTCGCCTGTACGCGCGTCCGGCCGCCGGATCGCTGGTCGCGATGGAATCGCGGTCACGGATCTTCCCCAAGGGCCTGGCGCAGTTCATCGGGTTCCGCGACCAGCGTTGCCGCACACCGTATTGCGACGCGCCGATCCGGCACATCGATCACATCACCCCGGCTGCGCGCGGCGGGGCGACCAGTGGCGACAACGGCGACGGAATGTGTGCGGCCTGCAATTACACCAAGGAGGCCGAGGGCTGGGTGGTCGTCACCGAGTTGAGCGCCGGCGGCCGCCATTCCCTCGTGGTTCGGACACCGACCGGGGTCCGATATCGATCGACCGCGCCGCCGGTGCTGCCGGGTTGGCCGCACCGCGAGCGGGGCGAGGTCGAGCACGCGCTGGCCTGTTCATTGCACGCCGCCTAGCTGAAGACCCCGATAGGCTTCGGCCATGCCACTTTCCGGAGAGTACGCACCCAGCACGTCGGATTGGGCCCGGGAGAACGCCGAGTTGATCATGTCCTCGGGCGGAACCCAGGGCATGGAGATGCGCGGCATGCCGGTGATCCTGCTGACCACGGTCGGGGCCAAGACCGGCAAGCTTCGCAAGACGCCGCTTATGCGGGTCGAACACGAGGGCCAGTACGCGATCGTGGCGTCACTGGGCGGGGCACCCAAACATCCCGTGTGGTACCACAACGTCAAGGCGCATCCGCGCGTCGAGTTGCAGGACGGCACCGTCACCCGGGATTACGAGGCCCGCGAAGTTGTCGGCGAGGAGAAGGCGTTGTGGTGGGAACGCGCGGTCGCGGCCTTCCCGGATTACGCCGACTATCAGCGCAAGACCGACCGGCAGATCCCGGTCTTCGTGTTGACGCCGGTCGAATAGATTTTTCTGCGCAAATGCCGACGTGGCACCATTGACCGGTGTCCGCTGATCTGAGCCACGATGCCCTGGTGTCGCCGCTGTGCGCGGCCGACGTGGAGGCGGCGGCGGAACGCATCAACGACGTGGTGGCGCCCACCCCGCTGCAGTTCAGTGACCGGCTCTCGCAGGCCACCGGCGCGCAGGTCTACCTCAAGCGGGAAGACCTGCAGGTGGTGCGGTCCTACAAGCTGCGCGGTGCCTACAACCTGCTCAAGCAGCTCTCACCGGACGAGATTGCCCAGGGCGTGGTGTGCTCGTCGGCCGGCAACCACGCCCAGGGTTTCGCGCTGGCCTGCCGCTCGATGGGCATCCGCGGTCGGGTCTACGTGCCGGCCAAGACGCCCAAACAGAAGCGGGACCGGATCCGTTATCACGGCGGTGAGTACATCGAACTGATCGTCGGCGGCACGACCTACGACATGGCCGCGGCGGCGGCCGCCGAGGACGTCGCGCGCACCGGCGCCACCCTGGTGCCACCGTATGACGACCTGCGCACCATGGCCGGCCAGGGCACCATCGCCGTCGAGATCCTCGACCAACTGGACGGCGAACCCGATCTGGTGGTGGTACCGGTCGGCGGCGGCGGCTGCATCGGCGGGATCACGTCGTACCTGGCCGAGCGCACCAGTGCCACCTCGGTGATGGGTGTGGAACCCGCCGGCGCGGCGTCGATGGTCGCGGCGCTGTCCGCCGGCCACCCGGTCACGCTCGAGCACCCGGACCAGTTCGTCGACGGTGCGGCAGTCGCGCGGGCCGGTCGACTGCCCTTCGAAGTGCTGGCGGCAGCCGGCGACATGGTGTCGTTGACCACGGTGGACGAGGGCGCGGTGTGCACCGCGATGCTCGACCTCTACCAGAATGAAGGCATCATCGCCGAACCCGCGGGCGCCCTGTCGGTGGCGGGCCTGCTGGAGAACGACATCAGTGCCGGGTCGACAGTGGTGTGCCTGATCTCGGGCGGCAACAACGACGTCTCGCGCTACGGCGAGGTGTTGGAGCGTTCGCTGGTCCATCTGGGCCTCAAGCACTACTTCCTGGTCGACTTCCCGCAGGAACCCGGTGCGCTGCGCCGATTCCTCGACGACGTGCTCGGACCCAACGACGACATCACCTTGTTCGAGTACGTCAAGCGCAACAACCGGGAGACCGGTGAGGCGCTGGTCGGCATCGAGCTGGGCTCGGCCGCCGACCTGGAAGGCCTGGTCGCACGGATGAACGGTTCGGACTGCCACGTCGAGCTGCTCGAGCCCGGCTCACCGACCTACCGCTACCTGACCTAAGGCCGCACCTCGAACACGTTGTTGAACGGGGTGCTGGCCGCCAGCCGGAAGCGGGTGAACCCGGCTGCGGTCACGATGTCCTGGATGCGCGCCGGGCCGGCCTGGGTGCCCAGCGCCATACCCACCGGCTGGGCCAGCGCGGCGGGCGTGCACAGCAGCGTCGAGAATCCGTAGTAGGCCCGTCCGATCGGGGTGAGATTGTCCTCGACCCGATCGCCGGCAGCCGGTTCGACGATCATCCAGGTCCCGTCCTCGGCGATGATCTCGCGGATGTGCCGGGCCGTCCCGAGCGGATCTCCCATGTCGTGCAGGCAGTCGAACATGGTCACCAGGTCATACGGGCCGCCGGTGACGGTGTCGGCCGTCGCGGTTCGGAAGTCGATCTGCGCACTCAGTGCGCCGGCCCGCTGCCGTGCGGTGCTGACCGAATCCGGGTGGCAGTCGACGCCCAGGAACGTCGAGCGGGGAAACTCCTGCGCCATCAGGATCGTCGATGCGCCATGCCCACAACCGATATCGACCACCGCCGCGCCGGACTCGAGCTTGCCGACCACACCGTCGAGGGCCGGCAGCCACCCGGAGATCAGATGAGCGTTGTAGCTGGGCCGGAAGAACCGTTCGCAACCGGTGTGCACATCCGTGCTGTGCTCACCCCAGGCGACGCCCCGACCGGTGTGCGCGTCGGCGAGGATTCGGCTCGCATCACTGACGGTTCCGAGCGCGATCTGGAACAGGCCGGCCACGAAAGCCGGACTCGTCTCGTCGGCCAGCGCGACGGCTTGTTCCGGCGGCAGGTGGTAGCGGCCGGTCTCGGGTTCGTAGCCGACGAAGGATCCGGCGGCCTGAGCGTTGAGCCATTCCCGAGTGTAGTGCTCGTCGGTGTCGGTGTGCGCGGCGAGTTCGGCGGGCGTGCAGGCACCGTGCCGGGCCAGGCTGCGGTAGTAACCGAGGCGATCACCCATCACCACCAGGGCACAGTTCAACGCGGCCCCGGCTTCTTCCACGGCGCGGAACACGAACGCCGTCAACTTGTCCGGATCCACCGCCGGGGCAGTGGCCGCAACGTCGTGTGGTGTGGTCATTTCGGACTCCCTTCACCGCTGTCAGAATCGGTAGAAGTCCATGCTGTGTCCACAATCGGGCCGAAAACATGGGGCATTCGCCCCAACTTCGGGTCAGCCGCGAAAGCCCGGACCGCCGGGACCGCGGCGGCGCAGATAACGCTCGAACTCCGCGGCCAAGGCGTCGCCGTCGATCTTGCCGAGCACCTCGGTCATGTCCACCTCGGCGTCGCCGCGCTCCTCGAGCGCCGCGACGTACTCGGCGATCTCGTCGTCCTCGGCGGTCATCTCGGTGACCGCCTGCTCCCACTCTTCGGCCAGCTGCGGCAGGTCACCCAGGGGCACCTCGATGTCCAGCACGTCCTCGACGCGGCGCAGCAACGCCACCGTGGCCTTCGGGTTCGGCGGTTGCGAGACGTAGTGCGGGACCGCCGCCCAGAACGTCACAGCCGGGATGCCGGCGGCCACGCAGGCGTCCTGGAAGACCCCAGCAATGCCGGTCGGGCCCTCGTAACGGGTCTCCTCGAGCCCGAAGAACTGCGCCGAATCCGAGGAATAGGCCGCCCCGGACACCGGCACCGGTCGGGTGTGCGGGGTGTCGGCCAGCAGCGCGCCCAGGATCACCACGGTTTCGGCGTCCAACTTCTCGGCGATCCGCAGCAACTCGGCGCAGAACGAGCGCCAACGCATATTGGGTTCCACACCGTGCATCAGCACGATGTCCCGTTCGCTGCCCGGCGGCCGGCAGTGCGAAATCCGCATCGAAGGCCAGACCAACTCGCGCGTGACGCCGTCGATCTGCCGGATCACCGGACGATTCACCTGGTAGTCGTAGTAGGACTCGTCGTCGATCTCGATGATCGTGCTGGCATCCCAGATCGAGTAGAGATGCTCGAGCGCATCGCTGGCGGCATCGCCGGCGTCGTTCCAGCCTTCGAAAGCAGCCACCACGATCGTGTTGTGCAGTTCGGGCAAGTCGCCGCCATCAGAATCCGACGAGGTCACCCACCCAGCGTACGGGTTGCGCCGGGTCCCGGAGACCAGGTGAGGCCCAAGGGCAACTTGATAGGCCGACTACCCTGTTGGGGTGACCGCAGCCGCGCCGGCCGACGGGTCGGCCCGATGGCAGCGACCAGCTGGGCGTCCGAACGTCGATCGTGTGACGACGTAGACTGCTCTGGTCGAGAGGCGTTGCAACGGATGTCCGGGGAGGCCCTGGTATCCGCCACGCTCGGCAGAAGCAAGGACGCCTTCCGTGAAGGAAGGAACGCACGTGAACGCCCCGCCCGATATCCGCCCCGACTGCACCGACGAGCTGGCAGCAACGCTGCGCCGACGGATCATGGTGATCGACGGTGCGATGGGCACGGCCATCCAGCGGGACCGCCCGGACGAGGCCGGTTACCGCGGCGAGCGGTTCAAGGACTGGCCGAGCGATCTCGTCGGCAACAATGATCTGCTCAACCTGACGCAGCCGCAGATCATCGAGGCGATCCACCGCGAGTACCTCGAGGCGGGCGCCGACATCCTGGAAACCAACACCTTCAACGCCACCGCGATCTCGTTGTCGGACTACGGCATGGCCGAGCTCAGCTACGAGCTGAACTACACCGGCGCGGCGCTGGCGCGGGCGGCCTGCAACGAGTGCAGTACTGCCGAGCGGCCCCGCTATGTCGCCGGGGTGCTGGGGCCGACGACGCGGACCGCGTCGATCTCGCCGGACGTCAACGATCCGGGCGCCCGTAACGTCTCCTACGACCAGTTGGTCACCGCCTATCTCGAGGCCGCCAACGGCCTGGTCGACGGCGGTGCCGACATCCTGCTCATCGAGACGATCTTCGACACCCTGAACGCCAAAGCGGCGGTGTTCGCCGTCGAGACGCTGTTCGAGCAGCGTGGCCGCCGCTGGCCGGTGATCATCTCGGGCACCATCACCGATGCGTCCGGGCGCACGTTGTCCGGCCAGGTCACCGAAGCGTTCTGGAACTCGATCCGGCACGCCAAGCCGCTCGCCGTCGGTCTCAACTGCGCCCTGGGTGCCCCCGAGATGCGGCCCTACATTGCCGAGATATCCCGCATCGCAGACACATTCGTGTCCTGCTACCCGAACGCGGGCCTGCCCAACGCGTTCGCTGAGTACGACGAGACGCCGGAGCGCCAGGCCGGGTACGTCGCCGACTTCGCCGACGCGGGTTTCGTCAACCTGGTCGGTGGCTGCTGCGGGACGACGCCCGCCCATATCGCCGAGATCGCCAAGGTCGTCGACGGCAAGCCGCCGCGTCAGGTGCCGCAGATTCCGGTGGCCACCCGGCTCGCCGGCCTGGAACCGCTCAACATCGATGACAACTCACTGTTTGTGAACATCGGTGAGCGCACCAACATCACCGGCTCGGCGCGGTTCCGCAACCTGATCAAGGCCGAGGACTACGACACCGCGCTGTCGGTCGCCCTGCAGCAGGTCGAGGTCGGTGCGCAGGTCATCGACATCAACATGGACGAAGGCATGATCGACGGCGTCGCCGCGATGGACCGGTTCACCAAGTTGATCGCGGCCGAACCGGACATCAGCCGGGTCCCGGTGATGATCGACTCCTCCAAGTGGGAGGTCATCGAAGCGGGCCTGAAGAACGTGCAGGGCAAGCCGATCGTCAACTCGATCTCGATGAAGGAGGGCGAGGAGAAGTTCATCGCCGAGGCCCGGCTGTGCCGCAAGTACGGTGCCGCCGTCGTCGTGATGGCCTTCGACGAGACCGGGCAAGCCGACAACCTGGAGCGCCGCAAGGAAATCTGCGGACGCGCCTACCGGATCCTGACCGAACAGGTGGGCTTCCCACCTGAGGACATCATCTTCGATCCGAACTGCTTCGCGCTGGCCACCGGGATCGAGGAGCACGCGACCTACGGTATCGACTTCATCGAGGCCTGCGCCTGGATCAAGGCGAACCTGCCCGGGGTGCACATCTCCGGAGGTATCTCGAACGTGTCGTTCTCGTTCCGCGGCAACAACCCGGTCCGTGAGGCGATCCACGCGGTGTTCCTGTTCCACGCCATCAAGGCCGGCCTGGACATGGGCATCGTCAACGCCGGCGCCCTGGTGCCGTATGACTCGATCGACCCCGAACTGCGGGAGCGCATCGAGGATGTCGTGCTGAACCGTCGCGCGGACGCCGCCGAACGGCTGCTCGAGATCGCCGAGCGGTTCAACTCGAAGGACAAATCGGAGGACCCGAAGGCCGCCGAATGGCGCGACCTGCCTGTCCGCGAACGGATTACGCACGCGCTGGTGAAGGGTCTGGACGCCTATGTCGACGCCGACACCGAGGAACTGCGGGCCGAGATCGCCGCTGCGGGCGGTCGGCCGATCGAGGTGATCGAGGGCCCGCTGATGGACGGCATGAACGTCGTCGGTGACCTGTTCGGCTCCGGCAAGATGTTCCTGCCCCAGGTGGTGAAGTCGGCCCGGGTGATGAAGAAGGCCGTGGCGTACCTGCTGCCGTTCATCGAGGCCGAGAAGCAGCCCGGTGACGCCGAGCGCACCAACGGAATCATCGTGATGGCGACGGTGAAGGGCGATGTCCACGACATCGGCAAGAACATCGTCGGGGTGGTGCTGCAGTGCAACAACTACACCGTGATCGACCTCGGTGTGATGGTGCCCGCGCAGAAGATCCTGGCCGCGGTCGAGGAGCACAACGCCGACATCGTCGGGTTGTCCGGCTTGATCACCCCGTCACTGGACGAGATGTCCAACTTCGCGGTGGAGATGGAACGCGCGGGGCTGAAGATCCCGCTGTTGATCGGCGGCGCGACCACCTCGCGTGCGCACACCGCGGTGAAGATCTCGCCGCGGCGCAGCGGCCCGGTGGTGTGGGTCAAAGATGCCTCGCGTTCCGTTCCGGTGGCGGCCGCACTGCTCGACGACAAGCAGCGTCCGGCCCTGCTGGAGGCGACCGAGAAGGACTACGCGGCCCTACGTGAACGGCACGCGCAGAAGAACGAGCGGCCGATGGTGACGTTGGAGAAGGCGCGCGCCAACCGGACGCCGGTCGACTGGGACGGCTACCGGCCGCCGGTGCCCGCCATCGGTGCGGGAATACGGGAATTTCAGGACTACGACCTCGCCGAACTGCGTGAGTTCATCGACTGGCAGCCGTTCTTCAACGCCTGGGAGATGAAGGGTCGGTTCCCCGACATCCTCAACAACCCGGCCACCGGCGAGACCGCGCGCAAGCTCTATGACGACGCCCAGCAGATGCTGGACACCCTGATCAAGGAGAAGTGGCTGACCGCCAACGGGGTGATCGGGTTCTTCTGCGCCAACGCGGTCGGCGACGACATCGAGGTCTACACCGACGAGACCCGCACCGAGGTACTGACCACGCTGCACAACCTGCGCCAGCAGGGGGAGCACCGTGAGGGCATTCCGAACCGTTCGCTCGGCGACTTCGTCGCGCCGAAAGAAACCGGTCTGGCCGACTACGTCGGTGCTTTCGCGGTCACCGCGGGACTCGGTAGCCAGGACAAGATCATGGAGTTCAAGGCCGATCTCGACGACTACAGCGCCATCCTGCTGGAGTCGCTCGCCGACCGGCTGGCCGAAGCGTTCGCCGAACGGATGCATCAACGGGTCCGCAAGGAGTTCTGGGGCTACCAACCCGACGAGCAGCTGGACAACGATGCGCTGATCGCCGAGAAGTACGTCGGCATTCGCCCGGCCCCCGGTTACCCGGCCTGCCCGGAGCACACCGAGAAGGCGACGCTGTGGGAGTTGATGGACGTCAAGGCCCGGACCGGCATCGAGCTGACCGACTCGATGGCGATGTGGCCCGGCGCCGCGGTCAGCGGCTGGTATTTCTCCCACCCGCAGTCGCAGTACTTCGTGGTGGGCCGAGTGGGCCAGGAGCAGGTCGCCGACTACGCCCAGCGCAAGGGCTGGACGTTGGCCGAAGCCGAGCGCTGGCTGTCCTCCAACCTGGCCTACAACCCGGAGGACTGAATCGTGTGCTGAGTCACACGATTTCGCGCCGTCGTCGCCGCGATGGGACAATCGGGCCATGCGTGCGGTGCTGTGGGACATGGACGGCACCCTCGTCGACTCGGAAAAGTTCTGGGATATCGGCATGCACGAGCTGTACCGACGGTTCGGCGGAGAGCTCAGCTCCGAGGTGCGCGAACAGACCGTCGGCGGTTCCGCCGAAACGGTGATGCAGATCGTGTACGCGGATCTGGGGCTCGATCCCGACCCGGTGCAGATGGCCTCGACCTCGGACTGGTTGCACGACTTCGTCGGCGAGCTGTTCGCGGCCGGCCTGCCGTGGCGGCCCGGCGCCCAGGAGCTGCTGGAGAATCTCGCCGAGGCCGAGGTGCCGATGGCGCTGGTGACCAACTCCCGTCGGGTGCTCACCGAGCAGGCGCTCAACAGTATTGGCCGACACTATTTTTCGGCCACCGTGTGCGGCGACGAGGTGTCGCTCGGCAAGCCCGCCCCGGAGCCCTACCTGCGTGCCGCCGAGCTGTTGAAGCTGCAGCCCGGATCGTGTCTGGCGATTGAAGATTCGGTTACCGGGACGGCAGCCGCCGAACGGGCCGGGTGCGCTGTGATGGTGGTCCCCAACGATGTCGAGGTGCCCGACGGTCCGCGCCGGCGCCACGTCGTCTCGCTGGAACGGCTCGACGTCGAGGCGTTGCGCCGAGTGCACGCCGAACTGGCCGACATCGACACCTGAGCAACAGCGCCCGGTGCTCAAAGACAGCACCACGAGCCGCGTCCTGCGCAGACCATGAAAGAATGCCCTGCTGTGAAGACCTTCGAGGAACTGTTCGCCGAGCTGGGTGAACGTGCGCGCTCTCGACCCGAGGGCAGTGGCACGGTCGCGGCACTGGACGCGGGTGTGCACACGGTCGGCAAGAAGATCCTCGAGGAAGCCGGTGAGGTCTGGTTGGCCGCCGAGCACGAGTCCGACGACGCCCTGGCCGAGGAGATCAGCCAGCTGCTGTATTGGACGCAGGTGCTGATGGTGGCCCGCGGCCTGTCCCTCGACGACGTCTACGCGAAGCTGTGACCGGCGTGTTGCGGGTGGCGGTGCCCAACAAGGGGGCGTTGAGCGAATCGGCAGCCGAGATCCTCGCCGAGGCCGGCTACCGCCGTCGCACCGACGCCAAGGACCTGACCGTCCTGGACCCGGTCAACAACGTCGAGTTCTTCTTCCTGCGACCCAAGGACATCGCGATCTACGTGGGTTCGGGGCAGCTGGACTTCGGCATCACCGGTCGGGATTTGGCGCTGGAGTCCGATGCCCCGGTCACCGAGCGGCTCGCTCTGGGCTTCGGTTCGTCGACCTTCCGGTACGCCGCGCCGGCCGGGCGGGAGTGGACGGTCGCGGATCTGGCCGGCAAGCGGATCGCCAGCGCCTATCCGAATTTGGTGCGAAAAGACCTGGCCGGCAAGGGGATCGACGCCACCGTCATCCGGCTCGACGGCGCGGTGGAGATTTCCATCCAGCTGGGTGTGGCCGATGCCATCGCCGACGTGGTGGGTTCGGGCCGCACGTTGCGGGCGCACAACCTGGTGGCGTTCGGTGAATCCCTGTGTGACTCCGAGGCCGTTCTGATCGAGGCCGCCAACCGGGAACGAGACGATGCCCGCGATCAACTGGCGGCCCGCGTCCAAGGCGTGGTGCGCGGCCAGCAGTACCTGATGCTCGACTACGACTGCCCGCGAACGGTGCTCGACCGTGCGGTGGCGGTGACACCCGGTCTGGAGTCACCCACCATCGCCCCGTTGGCCGACCCGGAATGGGTGGCCGTACGGGCACTGGTGCCGCGCAAACAGGTCAACGCGATCATGGACGACTTGTCATCGATCGGCGCCAAGGCAATTCTGGCCTCCGACATCAGGTTCTGCCGCATCTGATCTGTTAGGTTCCCGAGTGTGACGATGCACTTGGTGGTCTTGCTGCTGGCCTTGTTGATCGGCGCGGTGGCCGGTTTGCGGGCACTGACCGCGCCCACCGTGGTGGCCTGGGCCGCGTTCCTGAAGTGGATCAACCTGGACGGCACCTGGGCCGAGTGGCTTGCGCATCCGATCGTGGTCACGCTGCTGACCCTCCTGGCGCTCATCGAGCTGGTCACCGACCAGTTGCCCAAGACACCGAGCCGCACCGTGCCGCTGCAATTCCTGGCGCGCCTGATCACCGGCGGTGTTGCCGGTGCCGCACTGGGTACCGCCTGGGGTTATCCCTGGGGCTCGCTGGGCGCGGCCCTGATCGGTGCGGTGATCGGCACGATCGGCGGTTTCGTCATGCGCCGCAAACTCGCCGACGGAGAAGGCATCGACCTGCCGGTGGCCTTGACCGAGGACGTCATCGCCGTGCTGGGCGGGTTCGCCATCGTCGCGATCGCCGCTGCGCTGTAGCGTTCGACGACGATCTGCGCCGCATTCGTCAGCCAGATCCGGGCCCGGATTGGTCGCCGATGATGGTATGCAGCAGGTCGACGATCTGCTGTTGGCCCGCGGCCGCGGCGTCGAACTTGCCACGCATCTCGGTGAATCCCGCGTCTACGTGGTCACGCAGGACGCCAAAGTCCTGCCGCAAGTCGACGAAATCCTGACGCATGGCGTTGAAGCTAGCGGTGGTCGCCTGTCGAAAATCGCGAAGGTCACCACGAATCTCGCCGACGTCGCGGTCAGCTGCTCCAGCGAGGACTCGCGCGGCTGCCGCATCGCCTTCGGATGCCCGGACCCGCATGTTCAACTCGCGGACCTCTTCTTCGAGGGCTGCCACCCGCGGTTCGAGGTCGCCGGAATCCATGGCCACGAGATTACCGAGGATCGAACTCGAGCACCTGCACGACCACGGTGCCCTGTGTAGGAGCTTCCAGGTCATCCTCGGCGCTGGATCAGCAGCGTCTGCGCCGAGGTGCCGATGAACCCATCGCGGTCGAACAGTTCGGCCGTGGTGACACCGATACCGTCGGGGCCGATCGAAGCCCGGGCCCGCACCGCGAAGTCCTCGCCGGTCGGCAGCCGATGCAGGTGCACCACGGTGTCGGTGTTCATGAACATGAACGCGCCCGGATCCAGGGCCGCACCGATTCCGTTGGCCGAGTCGACCACCATTGCCAGGCGCTGCAGCGCCGTGGTCGGTTCGTCGTCGACCAGCCCGACCTTCGGGGTCATCCAGAACACCGCCGCGCCGGCGTCGTCGGGCTGGGCGCGAAACGACACCGACTCGATGTAGCCGGGCACGTCCCACCAGTGCTTCGGCAGTCCTGCGTCAGGTCCTTCCACCAGCGGCGGGTGACGGTCGCTGACCGCGTCGGCGGTGTCGGTGGCGGCCAGCGCCCAGGCCTGCAGCCGCGCGACCGGGCGGTCCGGGTCGGTGAGCGTGGCCAACTCGGCGGCCAGCAGCGCGATCCGCTTACCGGGCCGCGGCACCGAAACCGACACGGTCAGCGGCGCCAACGGAATGGCGCCGAGGATGTCGAGCCCGAGCCGGCCGATCCGCTGACCGGACCCGGCCAGCTGCTCCTCGATCGACTTGGTCAGCAACGCCAACGGGGGAGAGCCGTGCTGCAGGTCCGCGGCCCAGTTACTGCGGGTCAGGTCGGTGGATTCGAAGACGCCGTCGGGCCTTCGGCGGTAGTAGCAGCTCGTCACGATGCCTTCCGGTCGGGCCAGCCCGGGTAGGCCGGCGGGGTGCCGCCGAACGCCGGGCACAGCGCTTGATGAGAACAGAAGCTACACATGCGCGAGGCGCTGGGCCGGAAATCACCTGTCGCCCCGGCAGATTGGATGGCCTGCCAGATGGCCGTCAGGGTCTTCTCGAACCGCAGCAGCTCATCGTGGTCGGGGGTGTAGTCCAGGACCTGACCGTCGGCCAAATAGATCAGCCGCAACCGGGCCGGCATGGTGCCGCGCGACCGCAGCAGCGCCACCGCGTAGAACTTCATCTGGAACAGCGCCCTGGCTTCGGCCAGGCCGCGAGCCTCCGGCGGTGCCTTGCCGGTCTTGTAGTCGACGACGCGCAACTCACCGGACGCGGCCTGGTCGATGCGGTCCACGAAGCCGCGCAACGGCGTGCCGTCGGGTAGGTCGACTTCGATGCGCTGCTCGCAGGAAAGCGGGTCGAACCGAGTCGGGTCTTCCAGCCGGTAGTAACCGGTCAACAGCCGCTGGGCGTCGATCAGCAGTTGTGCGCGCTGCTCGTCGGAAAAGGCCGCGGCCAACTCGGGCTCTTCGGCGACCAGCAGGTCCCAGGCCGGGGCCAGCAGGGACAACGCCATGTCCTGGTCGCGCAGGGCCGCCGGGAACGAGTACAGCTGCTCCAAGGCGGTGTGCACCAGCGAGCCGCGCACCTGCGCTGCCGACGGTGGTTCCGGCAGCCGGTCGATGGCCCGGAACCGGTACAGCAACGGGCACTGTTTGAAGTCTGCGGCCCGCGACGGGGATAGTGCTGGCCTGCGCATGCTGTGAGGGTATGCAAGCCCACCGACACGGCATGGCAGGCTGATCAGTTGTGTCGGAGAGAACCGGTCCATTCGTGGTGGGCGATCGCGTACAACTCACGGACGCCAAGGGCAGGCACTACACCATGGTGTTGGCGCCCGGCGCGGAGTTCCACACCCATCGGGGTGCCATCGCGCACAACGACGTCATCGGCCTGCCGGAGGGCAGCGTGGTCAAGTCCACCAACGGCGACCCGTTCCTGGTGCTGCGACCCCTGCTGATCGACTACGTGCTGTCGATGCCTCGCGGTGCGCAGGTGATCTACCCCAAGGACGCCGCGCAGATCGTGCACGAGGGCGACATCTTCCCGGGCGCCACCGTGCTCGAGGCCGGTGCCGGGTCGGGCGCGCTGACCTGTTCGCTGCTGCGCGCGGTCGGCCCGACCGGACGGGTGATCTCCTACGAGGTGCGCGACGACCACGCCGTGCACGCCCGGCGCAACGTCGAGACGTTCTTCGGCGAAGACCCGCCGAACTGGGAGCTGGTGATCGCCGACCTGGCCGGCTACGACCGGGGACAGGTCGACCGGGTGGTGCTGGACATGCTGGCACCGTGGGACGTACTCGATGCGGTGTCTGCGGCGCTGGTTCCCGGCGGCGTGCTGATGGTCTACGTCGCAACCGTCACCCAGCTGTCCAAGGTCGTCGAGGCGCTGCGCGAGCAGCAGTGCTGGACCGAACCGCGAACCTGGGAGACGCTGCAGCGCGGCTGGGACGTGGTCGGGCTGGCGGTGCGCCCGCAACACAACATGCGCGGGCACACCGCATTCCTGGTCTCGGCGCGCCGGCTGGCGCCCGGCACCGTCACGCCGACGCCGTTGCGGCGCAAGAAGCACATCTAGGCCAGCAGCGCTTCGGCCAACTGCAGGTGGCCCCGATAGCCATGCCGGGCCGCGAGATCGCGGTATTCGGTGGCGCGTCGGCGGAACTGGTCCTGCTCGCCGCGAGCCTGGGCGAGCAGAGTTTGCAGACGCGACTTCAGCACGTCCCGGATCACCGCGCCCGAGCTCAGCGGCAACACCTCGAGCCGGTCGATCAGCGCCACTGCCTCATCGAGGTCGCCGCGGCCCAGCAGCGCCTCGACCAACAGCCCGATCACGACGTACGCGTAGCCGTACTGGCCTTCGATCATCATGGCGTCGAGTGCGCCGCGCAGCGTGTCGATCGCGGCATCGAACTCGCCGCGGCGGACGGCCACAGAAGCGCTCCAGGCCTCGATGGAAGCGAGTTCAGCTCGGTAGAAGTCCCCGGATCGGCACAGCTGGCGCGGCCCGTCCAGAATCTGCAGTCCGCGTTCGAGGTCGGCGCCATCGCGATGCAACAACGTCAGTCCCAGCGCCATCCCGGCGATGCCGCGAGCGACGTTCTCGCCGGCGGCTTCAGCCGCCTCGAACGCCTGCTCGGTGTATTGCACGGCGGCATCGTCAGCGAGCAGCAACCCGGTCGCAACCGGCCAACCGACACCGAAGGTGGCGGCGGTGGCGTGACACAGCGCATCGGCCTGCTGTGCCATCTCCAGGGCGTGGGCCAGATCGGCTTGCCAACCCTCGATGCCCAGGAATGCGCGCACCACACCGCGGGTCGCGACCGCGATCGTCAAGGGTGATGTCAGGAGAATATTGCCTGCCGCGTGGTCTCCGGCGGCCGCGTCGATCGCCGCCTGCGCCCAATGCAGTGCTCCCCGAAAGTCGCCGGTCTGCACCAAGACGGCGATCGGGGCGGCGGACAGACCGACGATGAGCGCAGGATCACCGCTCGCTTCGATCAATGCGGTGTGCTCGGCCACGGTGTCGGCGGCCGCACGTATCCGGCCGGCGAGCAGATGTGCACCGACCAGGCCGGCCATGCCGACGGTCAGCGAGGTCTTGTCGCCGCACCGTTCACACAACTCGCGGAATTCGTCGAACGGCGCACCGACAACATCCTCACGCGTCCGGAATGCATTCGCGATGAGCAAGGTACGTACCGCCACCCGCATCCGGTCCCGCTCAGCACTTGCCGGCAGCAGGTCCGCGACTTCGCTGGCCCGTTGCCAACTGGCCCGCGCGGCCGCGATGTTGCGCCCCGACTGCCATCCGCCGGAACGCATGTGCCACTGGTAGGCAGCCGGGAGATCGCCGGCGGCTTCGTGGTGTTCGGCGATCAACGCGGCATTGTCATCCACGGTCAGGGCATGCCGCCGTTCGATACTCGCTGCCAGCCGCCGGTGCAGTTCGGCGCGCTCGCTCCGCAATTGAGATTCGTAGGCGACGGTCCGGATCAAGGGATGGTGGAACACGTACTCGGGGTTCGTCCCGAACCGGCACTGGTCGACGAGTTCGGTGGCGATCAGGTCGTCCAGTGCGGGGTCGACGCCGAGCCCATCGAACATCTCTGGGGTGAATCGGAATCCGATCACCGATGCGGCGTTCAGGGTCTGTTTGGCCGAGAGGTCCAGCCGGTCGATACGCGCTGCGATGGTGGCCTGCAGGGTGGCCGGCACGGTCAACGACTGGACCGGATTGCGGCACTGGAAGTTGCCGCGCTGGCCGGTAATGATCTGTCGCTCCGCCAGGTCACGGACCATCTCGGCGGCGAAGAACGGGTTACCGGCGGCTCGGTCGGCGACCAAGGTGACCACCGGGGTGACCGACGGGTCCGGACCCAGCAGTTCGGAGGTCAGGGCCGCCGTCTCGCTCTCGCTCAACGGGCTCAGGGCGATGGTCTGTGCTCCGGGCAGCCGGGACAGCGCACGCTGATACTCCGGCCGATAGGTGATCAACACCAGTGAGCGCGAGCGCGGTATCACCGCCATGCACTCGGCCAGCATGGCTTCGCTGATCGGGTCGATCCAGTGCACGTCCTCGATGACGAACAGCACCGGTTGAGTGCGCACCAGGGTGCTCGCGTTGATCAGGGCGGTCAGCCGTCGTTGCCGGGCATCGGGTTCGATCACCGGGACCGGGGTATCGGGGTGCCGGATACCGAGCAGATCGTCGAGCAGGAGCAGATCGTCAGGGTCGGTGTCGGGCAGGATCGACCGGATCTGCTGTGATCCCCCGATTCGCCGGAGTACCTCGGAAAATGCGTGGAACGGCACATCTCGGGTGTGTGCTTCACAGAACACCTGCACGACGCCGAAGCCGTGCCGGTGAGCGATCGCGGTGGCCTCCCGGACCAGGCGGCTCTTGCCGATCCCTGCCACGCCGACCACGCACACCATCGATCCACGGCCCGCTGCCGCTCGGCCGACCATCTCGGTCAGCGACGACAGCTCCCAGTCCCGGCCGACGAGGTCGGCTTCGGTTCCGATGCAATCCCGATGACCGGTGACGGCCAGCAGACGGTGCGCGGGTAGCGGCCGGGCGGCGCCCTTGACGGTGACCAGCTCGGCGTCGGAGAGGGTGGCAACCGTATCGACCAGGCGCGCGGTCGATTCGGTGAGCAGCACGGCGCCCGGCGCCGCGGCCGCCTCCATCCGCTGCGCCAGCCCGACGGCCTCTCCGATGGCGGTGTAACCCCACGCGCCCGAACCGATGTCGCCGGCGATCACCTGTCCGGAGTTCAGGCCCACCCGCAACTGCAGGTCGAGATCCAGCGACTGGATCTCCAGCGCCGCCAGGCAGGCGCGCACGGCGTGGTCCTCGAGCGCGGTGGGTGCCCCGAACACCGCCATGATGCCGTCGCCGGTGAACTTGTCCGGTGTTCCGCCGTGCCGGCGTACGATGCCCGCGCAGCGCTCCACCAGGTCGACCATCAGGTCGCGGAATCGTTCCGGATCGACCTGCGCGGCCAGATCCATCGACCGCACCACGTCGGCGAACAACACCGTGACCTGTTTGTACTCGGCCGGACCGGCAGCGCTCAGCGCGGCCCCGCACGAGTCACAGAACTTCGCGCCGGGTCGCAGCCGCGTGCCGCATGTCGGGCAGGATGCCCGGACCCCCATTCACCGAAGAATAGGCACACTCAGTCGTCGCTGTGCAGTAATCCGCGACGTGCCGAGAGCAGTTGCACCTCGGGCCGGGCCGCGACCAGGCGTTCGGCGCCGTCGAGCACCTCGACCACGTGGGCGCGGTCGCCGGAGACCATGGCCACCCCGATCCCGGCCCGGCGATGCAGATCGCGCGAACCGGTCTCGGCGGCCGACACGGCAAACCGCCGCTGCAATTCGGCCACGATCGGGCGCACCACCGAGCGCTTCTGTTTGAGCGAGTGCACATCACCGAGCAGCAGGTCGAACTCCAACCAGCCGATCCACATGGCTATCCCGGTGGCTCGGGGGCAAGTTCCGATTCCGGTGCGGGTTCGGGGACCGGTTCCGGCGCACCCGCGGGGGCGGATGGCGTCTGGTTCCCGGTGTCCGGGCCGAACACCAACACCTGATCGGCGGTCTCGCGGGACAGCTGCCAGGCGCCGCGCAGCGGTTTGAACTCCATCGGGAAGGTGAACGGCCCGCCGCCGCCTTCGGCAGGTTGCAGCGTGACCGTGGCACGCACGTTGCCGCGGGTCTCCGGTGACCAACTCAAGTCGGTCGCGGTGACGGTCAGCGGCAGCATGTGGTTGTCGGCCAGGGCTTTGCCGAACGCGTCGAGCGCGCCGGCCTGCGCGACGCCGGCGTCCTCGACCAGGTCCAGTTTCTCCGCGCCGGGAATCGCCGGGTCCGACAAGCGCAGTACGACGTCGCTGAGCGCGACCGGGTCGGGCAGCGCGACACCCTCGGTGGTCCGGGCCGGCGACGACGTCGTCGGCGTCGTGGTCGGCTCGGCTGCCCGTTCTGCACCGCAGCCCGACGCCACCAGCGCCGCCACGAGGATCGTGGCGGCGCCGGTGACTGCGGTACGACTCAGGGTCAGCCCAGGGTGGACAGGAAATTCAGGGCTGCTTGCTTGGTCAGCTGCCAGCCGGTCGGGCTGGGGCCCTGCACGAAGGACACCGGCGAGGTGCCGGTGGTGCCGGTGGCGGTGGTCGCGGTGACGATCGCGGTGGCCGTCGGCCCGTTCTGATCGAGGTCGGTGACGGTGAACGTCACCGGGAAGGCGCCCTCGGCCTGCTTCTGCCGGTACTTCGAGTCGGCCAGCTTCGATTCCACCCGGCCCAGGCCGCCCTCGATGTAGGAGCCCTTGGCCCCGCCGTAGGAGCCGGCGCCGACCAACGCGTTGAGGGTGTCGAGGATCGGCCCCTGCAGTTCGGGGGCCGGCGCGGCCGGCAATGGCGCGTGGAAGTCCACCAGTTGCACCTGCGGCTGCGCGGGCGCAGCGCCAACTGCAACCGAAGTCACACCTGCGGCGGCGGCACCTGCCAGTACTGCGGCACCTGCAATGGCCGCCACACCTGTGGCTAGGGATTTCACGGTCACGGCTGTCCTTTCGTTCGGCCGACGGATGGCTCGAGGCTAACAGTGGCGTGTGGCGTGTCGAATTGCTACACCACACACAAAGCTTGAATCGCCGGTAGCGTTGAGGTTGTTACTGCATCAACTTTCGGTGCGGGAGAGGAGCGCAGCATGAGCGAGTCACAGCGTTCTGATGAGTTCGCAGAGGGCTTCGAGACCCCAATGTCCAGCGAGGATGCCGCAGAGCTGGAGCAGCTGCGGCGCGAGTTGGCGACGTTGCGAGAGCAGTTGGCGACGGCGGCGGGGTCATCAGGCAGCACGCGCAGCGTGCGCGATGTGCATCAGCTCGAGGCGCGGATCGACTCGCTGGCATCCCGTAACGCCAAGCTGATGGAAACTCTCAAGGAGGCCCGCCAACAGCTGCTCGCGCTGCGCGAGGAGGTCGACCGGCTGGGCCAGCCGCCCAGCGGCTACGGCGTGCTGTTGGGTGTCGCCGACGACGAAACCGTCGACGTGTTCACCTCGGGCCGCAAGATGCGCCTGACGGTCTCACCGAACATCGAGACCGCCGAGTTGCGGAAAGGCCAGACGCTGCGGCTCAACGAGGCGCTGACGGTCGTGGAGGCCGGTTCCTTCGAGTCGGTCGGCGAGATCAGCACCCTGCGCGAGATCCTGGCCGACGGACACCGGGCCCTGGTGGTCGGTCACGCCGACGAGGAACGCATCGTGTGGCTGGCCGACCCGCTGGTGGCCGCCGAGGACCTGCCCGCCGAGGTGGCCGAGACCTTGACCGCCGAGGAAATCGAGCTGCGGCCGCGCAAGTTGCGGCCCGGGGACTCCCTGCTGGTCGACACCAAGGCCGGTTACGCGTTCGAGCGCATCCCCAAGGCCGAGGTCGAGGATCTGGTGCTCGAGGAGGTGCCCGACGTCAGCTACCACGACATCGGTGGTCTGACCCGGCAGATCGAGCAGATCCGGGACGCCGTCGAGCTGCCCTTCCTGCACAAGGATCTCTACCGCGAGTACGCGCTGCGTCCGCCCAAGGGTGTGCTGCTCTACGGCCCGCCCGGCTGCGGTAAGACGTTGATCGCCAAGGCCGTGGCCAACTCGCTGGCCAAGAAGATGGCCGAACTGCGCGGTGAGGAATCCCGCGAGGCCAAGTCGTACTTCTTGAACATCAAAGGCCCGGAGCTGCTGAACAAGTTCGTCGGTGAGACCGAGCGGCACATCCGGCTGATCTTCCAGCGCGCCCGGGAGAAAGCCTCCGAGGGCACCCCGGTGATCGTCTTCTTCGACGAGATGGACTCGATCTTCCGGACCCGTGGCACCGGTGTCAGCTCCGATGTGGAGACCACCGTGGTGCCGCAGTTGCTGTCCGAGATCGACGGCGTCGAAGGTCTGGAGAACGTCATCGTGATCGGCGCCTCCAACCGTGAGGACATGATCGACCCGGCGATCCTGCGGCCCGGCCGGCTCGACGTCAAGATCAAGATCGAACGCCCGGATGCCGAAGCGGCGCAGGACATCTTCAGCAAGTACCTGACCGAGGACCTGCCGGTGCACGCCGACGACCTCGCCGAGTTCGGCGGCGATCGCGGGCTGTGCATCAAGGCGATGATCGAGAAGGTCGTCGACCGGATGTACGCCGAGATCGATGACAACCGGTTCCTGGAAGTCACCTACGCCAACGGCGACAAGGAAGTCATGTACTTCAAGGACTTCAACTCCGGGGCGATGATCCAGAACGTGGTGGACCGGGCCAAGAAGAACGCGATCAAGAGCGTCTTGGAAACCGGTCAGCCCGGTCTGCGCATCCAGCATCTGCTGGACTCCATCGTCGACGAGTTCGCCGAGAACGAAGACCTGCCCAACACCACCAATCCTGATGACTGGGCTCGGATCTCGGGCAAGAAGGGCGAACGGATCGTCTACATCCGCACCCTGGTCACCGGCAAGAATTCGTCGGCGAGCCGCGCCATCGACACCGAATCCAACCTCGGGCAGTACCTGTAGCCGTTCAGGTGCGGTGGTAGCGGTCCCGGGCCAGCAACGTCAGGCGTAGGTCCTCGAGCAGCGGTTCGACGAACTGCGCGCGGTGTTCCTGGTCGCTGACAGCGCGCGCCGACAGATACATGAAGGTCAACGCGGTCAAGAACATCACCAGCTGGATCAACGCGTTCGGGATCGGCAGCGTCATCCCGAGCACCTGGCCGTCGCTGGACCCGCCGTGGGTCAGTGCATCGAGCAACTGCGGGTTGATCACGATCAAACCGAAGACCAGAAAGATCAGGCCGGTCACCAGCGCGACCGTGAGCACCTGAACGATCTGCGTGATCGCGACCACGACCACCACGTTGACCCGCTCCGACACAGACAGCGGCACCCGCCGGCCGCCGTCGGGGAGATCGCGGAAAGGGGTATCCAGCAAAACCTCGGTGGCAGTGCTGGGTGGGCTGCCGGCGTCGGCCTCCGACGCCAGGATCGGCCGTACCCGGGCCATCGTCGAGGAGATCAGGAAGACGGCGGCGATCAGCATCAGGAAGGCCAGCGCCACCCACAGCCGAGGCCGGCTGACGTGGGTGGCCATGCTCCAGGCCGGTCCGTTGAAGAACACCAGCATGGTCAACAGCAGCACCGGCAGCGCCCGCACCAGCAAGCTGCCGATCGATGCCAGATTGGTCGCCGTCACCCGGGTTGCCCAACTCAGGATCGATCCCAATCCTGTTGCAGTGCACAATAATATGATGGCGATCAGCACCACGTCGAGTGCCAGGTCGACGAACACCAGAGCGCTCGGCCCGCCGAAGATTGCTCCGAGGACCGCGACCACGATCGAGATCCCGGAGGCCGCTGCCCGGCCGCGGCGGTCCGGTATCCGCGAGACCAGCCAACCGGTCAGGGCCGCGACCGGCAACACCAACACGACCAGCGCCAGCACGAACCATTCGGTGCGGGTGGGGGAGCCGTCGATGTCGATGGTGTGCTGGCCGGTGAGCGCCACGATCACGATCGACGACGCCATCAGTACAGCAAACATCGCCAAGGCCGGTGCGGAGCGCGTCCAGACCCTGCGCACCAGGGCGCCCGGTCGCAACACGTAGGGCAGTCCGTGCGCCAGGAACCATTGGTCGGCGGCGAGTTGCGCGGCCGAACGCTGCCGGGTCACCTGTTGACCTCACCAAGACCTGCCGACGGGCGCAACTGTCCTCGCCGAGTTCGCCCGCCGGTTCGGTAACGATTTGATAACGGTCTCGAAGTCCCTGGGCGTCCGGTTTTCGGCGTCGAAACTCCAGGTCTGATGGTGTTTGCCGGTACAGCTCGGCACAGTGTTGGTCGGTCCGGCGGTTTGGTTTCGTTACCAAGGTGTGCTTACGGTCGTTCCACCGATGACTTGAACTGACGATGACTGATGACTGTTCGGTGGTGAATTTCTACTCGCTATGCCCGTTTCCGAGAACGTCCGATCCGCTGCTGCGGTGGAGCCGGTTGCCCAGCCGCAGCCGGCCGTGAACCTCCGGCCGCCCCGGGGCGCCGACGCGATCGCGATCCGCCGGATCGCTGCCGCCACCGAAGCCCTCGATCTGAACTCGACCTACGCCTACCTGCTGCTGGCCACCGACTTCGCCGCGACCTCGATCGTCGCCGAAATCGACGGCCGGCCATGCGGATTCATCACCGGCTACCACCCGCCCGAGCGGCCCGAAGTGCTGTTCGTCTGGCAGGTGGCCGTCGCTCCCGACGCGCAAGGCCGCGGCTTGGCCAGCGCCATGCTCGACGCGCTGGTGCACCGGGTCCGGGTCGATCGGCACGGCCACCCGGTGACCGTGGAAGCCACCGTCGCGCCCGGAAATGTCGCGTCCCGAGCCTTTTTCGGCGCGTTCGCGCGTCGCCACGGTGTGGCGCTCACCGAACATCCGCATTTCGCCGCCGAACTGCTCGACGAGCACGGTCAGCACGAAGCAGAGCCGCTGCTGCGGATCGGTCCGCTGGCTGCTCCGCTGCCGGGCTAGCTGTCAGCAGTCATTCTGAAATCCATTGTCGAACAACTGAATACAGATTCCAGAGAACCGTAGAGAAAGGATTGTTCCTTGCTGCTCGCCGAGCCGGTATCACTGTCCGAGGAGAACCTGCCTGAGGTCTTCGACTCCGTCGAGTCCGAGGTCCGCAGCTACTGTCGCTCCTGGCCGACGGTGATGGCGACCGCGGCGGGTTCGTGGGTCACCGACACCGCGGGGCGGCGCTACCTGGACTTCTTCGCCGGGGCCGGTGCCCTGAACTACGGCCACAACAACCCGGTGCTCAAGGCGGCCCTGCTGGACTACCTGAGCTCCGACGGGATCGTGCACTCGCTGGACATGGCCACCGCGGCCAAGCAACGCTTCCTGGAGACCTTCCAACAGTTGATCCTGGATGCCCGCGGGCTCGACTACAAGGTGCAGTTCCCCGGACCGACCGGGGCCAACGCCGTCGAGTCGGCGCTGAAGCTGGCCCGCAAGGTCACCGGGCGCGAGTCGATCATCAGCTTCACCAACGCATTTCACGGCATGACGCTGGGTGCGCTGTCGGTGACCGGGAACTCGATGAAACGCGCCGGTGCCGGCATCCCGCTGGTGCACGCCACCCCGATGCCGTACGACAACTACTTCGGTGGGGTCACTGAGGACTTCCACTGGTTCGAGCGGGTGCTCGACGACTCCGGCAGTGGCCTGAACCGGCCGGCCGCGGTGATCGTGGAGACCGTGCAGGGCGAAGGCGGACTCAACGTGGCACGCCTGGAATGGCTGCGGGCGCTGGCCGAGTTGTGCCGCAGCCGCGACATCCTGCTGATCATCGACGACGTGCAGATGGGCTGCGGACGCACCGGGCGGTTCTTCAGTTTCGAGGCGGCCGGCATCACTCCGGACATCGTGACGCTGTCGAAGTCGATCAGTGGCTACGGGTTGCCGATGGCGCTCACGCTGTTCCGCCGCGACCTCGACGTGTGGGCCCCGGGTGAGCACAACGGCACCTTCCGCGGCCACAACCCGGCCTTCGTCACCGCCACCACCGCGTTGCAGACCTATTGGCACAACCAGGAATTCAGCGCCGAATTGGAGACCAAGGGCGAATTGATCCGGGCCGGACTGGACGGCATCGCGGACAACTACGAAGGTGTCTCGGCGCGCGGCCGGGGCATGGCGCAAGGACTGAAGTTCGAGGACGCAGCGCTCGCTGCGCAGGTGTGCCGGGCGGCCTTCGAGCGGGGCGCGCTGATGGAGACCAGCGGACCCTCCGACGAGGTGGTCAAGTTGCTGCCGCCGCTGACCACTTCGGTGACCGATCTGCGGGCCGGCCTCGACATTTTGGCTGATTCCGTCAGCGCCACGCTGGCCTAGCGGATCCCTGAACGTCCTGAATTGTCCGACCCGAGAAGGAGTTTCATTCATGATCGTTCGCAGCACTGCGGAGATCACCGGCACCGACCGTGATGTGGCGGCCGGTGCCTGGCGGTCCAAGCGCATCATCCTGGCCGACGACGGTGTCGGATTCTCGTTCCACGAGACCACCATCGAGGCCGATTCGGTCAGCGAATTCCACTACCAGCACCACGTCGAGGCGGTGTGGGTGGTGGAAGGCACCGGGATGCTGACCAACCTGGAGACCGGTCAAGAGCATCCGTTGGCAGCGGGCACCATGTACCTGCTCAACGGCCATGAGCGGCATCGGGTGCGCTGCGACCAGCAGCTGCGGATGCTGTGTGTGTTCAACCCGCCGGTCACCGGGCGGGAGGTGCACGACGAGAGCGGTGCCTACCCCGCGCCGCAGCCAGTGGCATGAGCGCGCCGGCGCTGCGCACCGATCCGTACCCGACCCGGCTGCGTCACGCCGTGGCGCCGGTCCCGCGCAGCACACCCACGGTGTGGGGCGACCCGACGGACGGTCCGCTCACCGCTGAACGACTCGAGGAGTTCGAGACCGACGGCTACCTGATCGAGCCGGACACCGTCACCGACCCGCACCTGCCGGCGCTGCGGCACGAACTGGAGCGGTTGGCCGCCGAACTGGAACCCGATGACCCCAGGGTGGTCCGGGAGCCCGGCGGCACCATCCGGTCGATCTTCGAACCGCACCTGCTCAGTGACCTGGTGGCCGAGGTGGTGCGCCTGCACACCGTGGTACCGATCGCGCGGCAACTGCTCGGTGGCGATGTCTACATCCACCAGGCCCGGATCAATCTGATGCCCGGCTTCACCGGCACCGGCTTCTACTGGCATTCGGACTTCGAAACCTGGCACGCCGAGGACGGCATGCCCGACATTCGGGCGGTGTCCTGCTCGATCGCGCTGACCCACAACTACCCCTACAACGGCTCGCTGATGGTGCTGCCGGGGTCTCACCGCACCTTCTATCCGTGCGTGGGCGCCACCCCGGAGGACAACCACACCACCTCGTTGGTGGCCCAGCAGATCGGGGTGCCGGACCAGGACACCCTGACCAAGGCCGTCGATGCGTGCGGTATCGACCAGTTCACCGGCCCGCCCGGCACCGCGCTGTGGTTCGACGCCAACCTGCTGCACGGCTCGGGATCCAACATCACGCCGCTGCCCCGCTCGAATGTCTTCCTGGTGTTCAATTCGGTGGACAACGCGCTGCAGGACCCGTTCGCGGCGCCTCGACCACGTCCGGAATACCTCGCAGCCAGGTCAGTCCGACCGGTCACCTAGGCTGGCGGGCATGCAACGGATCATCGGTACCGAGGTCGAGTACGGCATCTCATCGCCGTCCGATCCGACCGCCAATCCGATCCTGACCTCGACGCAGGCCGTGCTGGCCTATGCGGCCGCGGCCGGGATCCAGCGGGCCAAGCGCACGCGCTGGGATTATGAGGTGGAGTCCCCGCTGCGGGACGCCCGCGGCTTCGACCTGTCGCGCTCGTCCGGGCCGCCGCCGATCGTCGACGCCGACGAGATCGGCGCGGCCAACATGATCCTGACCAACGGCGCACGGCTCTACGTCGACCACGCCCACCCGGAATACTCCGCACCCGAGGTCACCGACCCGATGGACGCGGTGATCTGGGACAAGGCCGGCGAGCGCGTGATGGAGGCCGCAGCCCGGCACGTCGCCTCGGTACCCGGGGCGGTCAAGCTGCAGTTGTACAAGAACAACGTGGACGGCAAGGGCGCCTCGTACGGCTCGCACGAGAACTACCTGATGAGCCGGCACACCCCGTTCTCGGCGGTGATCGCCGGACTGACGCCGTTCTTCGTGTCCCGTCAGGTGGTCACCGGCTCGGGCCGGGTGGGCATCGGTCCGTCCGGGGACGAGCCGGGATTCCAGCTGAGCCAGCGGGCGGACTACATCGAGGTCGAGGTCGGCCTGGAGACCACGCTCAAACGCGGCATCATCAACACCCGGGACGAACCGCACGCCGACGCCGACAAGTACCGGCGCCTGCACGTCATCATCGGCGACGCGAATCTGGCCGAAACCTCGACTTACCTCAAGGTCGGCACCACCGCCCTGGTGCTGGACCTGATCGAGGAGGGTCCGCAGCACGGCCTGGACCTGTCCGATCTGGCGTTGGCCCGGCCGGTGCACGCCGTGCACGTGATCAGCCGCGATCCCAGTCTGCGCGCCACGGTGGCCCTGGCCGACGGACGTGAACTGACCGGTTTGGCGCTGCAGCGCATCTACCTGGAACGGGTGGCCAAGCTGTTGGAGACCCGCGAACCCGACCCGCGGGCCGAGCACGTCATCCAGACCTGGGCCGAAGTGCTCGACCTGCTCGAGCGCGACCCGATGGAATGCTCCGAGATCCTGGACTGGCCGGCCAAACTGCGGCTGCTCGAAGGTTTCCGGCAGCGCGAGAACCTGAGCTGGAACGCGCCCCGGCTGCACCTGGTCGACCTGCAGTACTCCGACGTGCGGCTGGACAAGGGGCTCTACAACCGGTTGGTGGCGCGCGGTTCGATGCGCCGGCTGGTCACCGAGCAACAGGTGCTCGACGCCGTCGACAATCCGCCCACCGACACCCGCGCGTATTTCCGCGGCGAGTGCCTGCGCCGGTTCGGCGCCGACATCGCGGCCGCCAGCTGGGACTCGGTGATCTTCGATCTCGGCGGTGACGCGCTGGTGCGCATTCCGACGTTGGAACCACTGCGCGGTAGCAAAGCCCACGTCGGAGCCCTGCTGGACTCCGTGGACAGCGCTGCGGAGCTGGTCGAACAGCTCACCAGCTGACGTTCCTGCCCGGCATTTCAGGTGTCGGCCGGTAGGGTAAGAGCACCGATACAAGGAGGCGGCGATGGCTCAGGAGCAGACCAAGCGTGGCGGTGGCGGCGGCGAAGACGACGACCTGGGCGCCAGTACAGCTGCGGGTCAGGAGCGCCGCGAGAAGCTGGCCGAGGACACCGACGATCTGCTCGACGAGATCGACGACGTGCTCGAGGAGAATGCCGAAGACTTCGTGCGTGCATACGTGCAAAAGGGTGGCCAGTGAGCTGGTCCTCCGATGACAGACTGGTAATTCCTTCGCAGCGGTCCCCGCTGAACTCGGTCTCCGGTGATCTCTCGTCGTTCTCCGAGCACCTGAGCCGGCACGCCCCCGAATTGCTGCCCACCCTGAAGTCCGGTTCCACCGCCCCGACGCCCGGCGCCGAGCTGCCGCACGGCACCACGATCGTTGCGCTGAAGTACCCCGGCGGCGTCCTGATCGCCGGGGACCGGCGGTCCACACAGGGCAACATGATCGCCGGCCGCGATGTGCAGAAGGTCTACATCACCGACGACTACACCGCCACCGGCATCGCCGGTACCGCGGCCATCGCGGTGGAGTTCGCCCGGCTGTACGCCGTGGAACTCGAGCACTACGAGAAGCTCGAGGGTGTCGCGCTGACCTTCCCCGGCAAGGTCAATCGATTGGCCACCATGGTGCGCGGCAATCTGGGCGCTGCACTGCAAGGTTTCATCGCGTTGCCGCTGCTGGTCGGTTACGACCTCGACGATCCCAATGCGGTGGGCGCGGGCCGGATCGTCTCGTTCGACGCGGCCGGCGGCTGGCACATCGAGGTGGAGGGCTTCCAGTCGGTGGGTTCGGGTTCGCTGTTCGCCAAGTCGTCGATGAAGAAGCTGTACTCCCGGGTGACCGACGCCGACTCGGCGCTGGCCGTGGCCGTCGAAGCGCTCTACGACGCCGCCGACGACGATTCGGCCACCGGCGGACCGGATCTGGTCCGCGGCATCTACCCGACCGCGGTGACCATCGACGTCGACGGCGCCGCGGATGTACCCGAGGAGCGGATCGCCGAACTGGCCCGCACCGTCGTCGCCGGGCGTTCCCGTCGGGACACCTTCGGACCCGACGATCCGTCCGGTATCAATGCAGCGCCGCGGGGTGACGCATGAGCTTTCCGTACTTCATCTCGCCCGAGCAGGCGATGCGCGAGCGCAGCGAACTCGCCCGCAAGGGCATCGCGCGCGGCCGCAGCGTGATCGCGCTGGCCTACGCCGATGGGGTGCTCTTCGTTGCCGAGAACCCGTCCCGGTCACTGCAGAAGGTCAGCGAACTCTACGACCGGATCGGTTTCGCCGCCGTCGGCCGGTTCAACGAATTCGACAACCTGCGGCGGGGCGGGATCCAGTTCGCCGACACCCGCGGCTACGCCTACGACCGTCGGGACGTCACCGGCCGGCAACTGGCCAACGTGTACGCCAACACGCTGGGCACCATCTTCACCGAGCAGGCCAAGCCCTACGAAGTCGAACTGTGCGTGGCCGAGGTGGCCCACTACGGCGAGGCCAAAGCGCCTGAGATGTACCGGATCACCTATGACGGGTCGATCGCCGACGAGCCGCACTTCGTGGTGATGGGCGGGACCACCGACCCGATCACGGCCGCGCTCAAGGACTCCTACGTCGAGAGCGCCAATCTGGCGGATGCGGTGACCACCGCGCTCAACGCGCTACAGGCCACCGGCGAGAACGGTGAGACCCGGGTGCTGGGCCCCGACACCCTCGAGGTCGCGGTGCTCGAAGCCACGCGGCCCCGCCGGGCCTTCCGGCGGATCATCGGACCGGCACTGGAAGCGCTGCTGCCGCAAGCCGATTCGCAGTAGCTGGATCTCGACGCGGCGCGCGTTAGATCGTGAGTTCCCGACACCGCGTTACGACGCACGGTAGTTTCGACTGAGTCACTACCTGGGGGTGTGCGATGACGGTGCGGGCCACGGACTCGGCCGATGCCGGACACGAGGTGCCACGGCGCCCGGTTGCGCCGTTCGGCCGCTGGCAATGGCGATCTCAGCCGTCATCGGTGACGCTCAAACTGATCATGGCCGGCACCGGTCTGGTGTTCGCGCTGTTCGTCGCGGTGCACATGGTCGGCAACCTCAAGGTCTTCACCGGCGCCGAGCACTTCGACGCCTACGCGCACTGGCTGCGCACGTTGGCCGAGCCGCTGCTGCCGTATGAGGGTGCACTGTGGATCTTCCGCGTGGTGCTGGCGGTGTGCCTGATCGGACACGTCGGCGCGGCGGTGATGCTGACCGCCCGTGCGCACCGCGCACGAGGCAGCTTCCGCCGCACCGGTTTGGGGCACGGTCGCGCGCTCGCGCTGCTGCGTTCCTACACCGCCCGCACCATGTTGGTCAGCGGCATCGTGCTGCTGGCGTTCATCGTTTTCCACATTCTGGATCTGACCGTCGGTTCCGAACCCGCCGCAGCCGCCGAGTTCCGTGCCGGCCACGCCTACGCGAACCTGATCGCCAGTTTTCAGCGTCCCGGCGTGGCGCTGTTCTACCTGCTGGCGATGGTGGTGCTCGGCGCGCATCTGCTGCACGGACTGTGGACCGTGGTCAACGACCTCGGGATCACTGGGCATCGCAGCCGGCAGGTGTGCGTCGCGCTCGGCGGACTGTTGGCGGCGGCGGTGATGCTCGGCAACATCTGCATCCCGGTGGCCGTGCAGGTGGGCTGGCTGGCATGACCGACCTCGAAGCGCTCCGCGGGTTCGGCGACCCGGTCTCGGGCGGGGTGCCGCCAGGAGATCCGGCGACCGCCTGGGAACGACGGCTGCTCGACTACCGTCTGGTCAGTCCGCTGAACCGGCGCAAGTTCACCGTGATCGTGGTCGGCACCGGCCTGGCCGGCGCCGGTTGCGCCGCCGCGCTCGGTGAACTCGGTTACCACGTCGAATGTTTCACCTTCCACGATGCGCCGCGGCGGGCGCACAGTGTGGCCGCCCAGGGCGGCATCAACGCCGCGCGCGGACGCAAGGTGGACAACGACAGCGTGGCCCGGTTCGTCAGGGACACCGTCAAAGGTGGTGACTTCCGTTCCCGCGAAGCCGACTGCTATCGGCTGGCGTTGGAGTCGGCCCGGGTGATCGACCACATGAACGCGATCGGAGCACCGTTCGCCCGCGAGTACGGCGGCAGCCTGAGCACCAGGTCGTTCGGCGGGGTGCAGGTTTCGCGTACCTACTACACCCGCGGGCAGACCGGTCAGCAACTGCAGATCGCGGCCAGTCAGGCGCTGCTGCGTCAGGTGCAGGCCAACACCGTGCGCCTGCACACCCGCGCCGAGATGCTGGACCTGATCGTGGCCGACGGCGCCGCGCGCGGGGTGGTGACCCGCAATCTGGTCACCGGGCAGCTGCAGGCCACCACCGGGCACGCGGTGGTGCTGGCCACCGGCGGGTACGGGAATGTGTTCCACCGCTCCACGCTGGCCAAGAACAGCAACGCCACCGCCACCTGGCGCGCGTATCTGCGCGGTGCGCTGTTCGCTTCGCCGTCGTTCATCCAGTTCCATCCCACGGCGTTGCCGGTGAACTCCGAGTGGCAGTCCAAGACCATCTTGATGAGCGAGTCGCTGCGCAACGACGGCCGGATCTGGGTGCCGGCCCGCGCCGGAGATGACCGCCCGGCCAACGACATTCCGGAAACCGAACGCGACTACTACCTGGAGCGGATGTACCCGGCCTACGGGAACCTGTCACCGCGTGACATCTCCTCGCGGGCGGCCCGGGCCCAGATCGAAGCCGGGCACGGCGTGGGTCCGCTGCGCAACAGTGTCTATCTGGACTTCCGGGATTCGTTGGCGCGCCTGGGCCGCGCCACCATCGCCGAGCGGTACGGCAACCTGTTCTCGATGTACGCCGACGCCACCGGCGAGGACCCGTACCGGGTGCCGATGCGGATCGCGCCGGGCGCGCACTTCTCGATGGGCGGACTGTGGAGCGATTTCGACCAGATGACCTCCATCCCAGGGCTTTTCGTGGCGGGGGAGGCCGGCGCGGGTTATCACGGCGCGAACCGGCTGGGCGCCAATTCGCTGCTGTCGGCCTGCGTCGACGGTTGGTTCACGCTGCCGTATTCGGTGCCGAACCACCTGGCCGGGTTGCTGGGCAGCGAGCCACTGGCGCTGGAGCACCCCGCGGTGCAGGGCGCCCTGGCCGAGGTCGAACGGCGGATCGACGCGTTGCTGGCGATCGGCGGCAGCCAAGGCCCGGACCGGTTCCACCGCCGGCTCGGCGAGATCCTGTACCGCGGCTGCGGGGTGTCGCGCTCGGCGGCTGGGCTGCGCACCGCGATCGAGCAGATCGACGAACTGACCGACGCGTTCTGGTCGGATCTGCGGGTGTCCGGGCACGGCGCGCAGTTCAACCAGGAACTGGAGAAGGCCGGCCGGATCGCCGATTTCCTCGGGCTGGCCCGACTGATGTGCATCGACGCACTGGACCGCGACGAATCCTGCGGTGCGCATTTCCGCGAGGAGCATCAGACCCCGGACGGTGAAGCCCAGCGCGACGACGAGCGCTGGTGCAATGTGTCGGCCTGGCAGTACAACGGCGCCGGGCCGGTGCTCCGGCGCACCGAACCGCTGACGTTCAGCGCGGTCGAACTGCAGACCAGGAACTACGCGTGAGGCCGACGTGAAGCTGACCCTGCGCATTTGGCGCCAACCCGACTCGACGGCTCCGGGCGGCTACCAGGATTACGTCGTCGACGATGCCACTCCGGAGATGTCGCTGTTGGAGCTGCTCGACCGGCTCAACGACACCCTGGTGACCCAGGGCGCGGACCCGGTGGCCTTCGACTCGGATTGTCGTGAGGGGGTGTGCGGTTCGTGCGGCATCACCGTCGACGGTCGACCGCACGGGCCGCTACCCAACACCCCGTCGTGCCGTCAGCACCTGCGGTCGTTCGCCGACGGTGCCCAGGTCCGGTTGGAGCCGTTCCGGTCGGCGGCCTTCCCGGTGCTGCGCGATCTGGTGGTCGACCGGTCCGCTCTGGACCGCGTGCTCACCGCGGGCGGGCACATCGCGGTGGACGCCGGCACCGCCGGTGACGCCGACGCCGAACCGTTGCCGCACGACGACGCCGAGTACGCGCTGGACTTTGCCGCCTGCATCGGCTGCGGCGCCTGTGTGGCGGCCTGCCCCAACGGCTCTGCGCATCTGTACGCCGGCGCCAAACTGCTGCACCTGGGCACCGTGGTGCGCGGCCGCCAGGAGCGGGGCCGGCGCGCCAAGGCCGTCGTCGCCGCCACCGAGCAGGATTTCGGTCCGTGCTCGAGCTACGGCGAATGCTCGCTGGTGTGTCCGGAGGAGATCCCGCTGACCGCGGTGGCGGCGGTCAACCGCGAGGTCATCCGGTCCCGGATGCGGGGCAAGCCGAACTGAACCGCGGTTCACGGTTTGACCCGCAGCAGGCTCGGATCGCCGGTGATCACCCCGAGGATGTTCTTCCAGGCGTCCGACGGTTCGTTGACCACGTCGCCGTGCGAATCCCATCCGCTCATCGGCGTCCCATCGAGCCGGTCGCCGGCGTCGAGGTGCACGATCGGCAACCCGTCGACATCGACCCCATGCGGGGCCAGCGGCACGCCGGTGACGTTGACGCCGCCCTGCACCATTTGGATCCAGTCCCCGGGCGCGGTCATGGCGTAGCGGGACACCTCCGGGTTGCGGTTGTGCCAGTCGTCGACCGAGAAGACGTTGACGCCGGCCCCGGCCGCCGCGACGTACATGGTGCGGTCGGCGGTCAGCCCGAAGTGTTCGGCGGTGCCCAGGATCGACCCGCCGTAGGAATGCCCCACGTAGGTGACCGGGATATGGCGTCCGCTGGCATCCACGGTCCGGTTCACGTCTTCGCTGAACGCCACCAGCCGCGGCGCCATGTCGAGCGCGTACTCCGGTTTGGCGGCCTCCCAGATGCCCTCGACCACATTGTCGCCGGTCGGAAACGGTCCGCCCAGGTAGGTGATCATCGCGACCTTGCCCTGGCCGGCCGCGACGAACCGACGCGCGGTTTCGGTGTTGGGCGCCGAATCCAGCATGGTGGTGTTCAGGCCGGGGATGAACACCGCCACGCTGGTGGCGTCGGCCAGGTCACCTTGCAGTTCGATCAAAGACTGGCGGTCCGGGTCGAAGGCCAGGATCTGCCGGTTCACCGGGTGGGCCCGGCGCCCGGTCGGATCGTCGACGTCGGCCAGCAGTCCCCGGTAGAAGTCGATCCGACGCTGCGCGGCGTCGGTGAGTTCCGGGTCGGCGCCGGGCTGCGGGTTCTCCAGCGCCTGCTGCTCGGCCAGGATCGCGTCGGCGATGTTGATCCGGTTGGCCGCGATCCTCATGTCCCAAGGCACACCATCGGTGTTGCCGACCTCCCGCGGGGCGGCGTCGATCAGGACGCGACGCTGGTCGGCGTCCAGGGCCGCGATCTGCGCACTGATCCGGTCCTGGCTCATCGACGGCCAGCCCGCCACCAGGTCGGCCACCTCGATCGGCCACCCGCCGGCACCTGCGGTGGGCGGCGGGACGTCGTCGGCCAGCGCCATCGCCTCGGTGATGTCGAGGGCCGCGTCGTCGTCGGCGCTGCCCAGGGCGTCCAACCGCAACCCGATCTCCGCGCTGAGCCGTTCGGCTTCATCGGCCAGCACGCGCGCGATCAGCTCCGGGTCGTTGCCGGTGATGTTGCGCACGGACTCGGGAACGAAGCCGGTGGGGGTGGCGATCCCGGCATCGCTGACCTGAAAGCCCAGTGACTTGGCGGTGGCGACCGCAGCCAAGGCGTCGCTGCGCGCCATACCCAGCCGGCTGGCGCCGCCGTGCGCAGCCACCGCGGCAGCGGTCAGCGCGCGGGTGTGCCGCACCCCGGACTGCAGCGCATCGTCGAGACTGGCGCCGGCCCGCTCGGCTGCCGTTCCGGCCCAGTCCCAGAGCTGACCGGCGGTTTCGGCGGTGATGTCCTCGAGATGGTTGCGCAACAGGTCGGCAGCTCGCTCCCAGGCATCGCCGAGCAGGTCCAGCGCCTGCGGTTGCCACTGCTCGGCCTGACTGACGGTGGGCCGGGTCATGATCGGAGCAGCCCGCCTCGCGCGGCGACATCGGCCTGCTGCAGGACGTCGGCGCAGCGTCGGGTGCTGTGCGCCCACTCCTCGAGCGCACCGGCCAGGGCGCCGACTTGCAGGGCGGCCCCGAGCTTCGCGGTAGCCGCAGCGGTGGCCGAACCCGGCAGCGCGGTCGCGGGCAGCGCATCGAGTTCGACTGCTGCCAGCGCGGCCGCCGACTGCGCCACCCGCTCGGCGACCGTGCACAACTGGGTTGCGTCGGCCGTGACCCGGTAGTCGGACATGGCGTCATGGTGACAGCACCGGTGGGTTGCCCGCCGACCGTCATCCCCAGGTCAGTTGGGCAACTCGACCGCGACGCGGCGCGCTTGCCCACCGTGGACATCGCGCACCCCGTAAGCTCGACGACGTGCAGCGACGAATCATGGGCATCGAGACGGAATTCGGTGTGACCTGCACCTTTCACGGCCACCGCCGGTTGTCGCCGGACGAGGTTGCGCGGTACCTGTTCCGCCGGGTGGTGTCGTGGGGCCGCAGCTCCAACGTGTTCCTGCGCAACGGTGCGCGGCTCTACCTCGACGTGGGCAGTCATCCGGAGTACGCCACCGCCGAATGTGACAGCCTGATCCAGCTGGTCACGCACGACCGGGCCGGGGAGCGGGTGCTCGAGGATCTGCTGATCGACGCCGAGCAGCGGCTGGCCGACGAGGGCATCGGCGGCGACATCTATCTGTTCAAGAACAACACTGATTCGGCCGGCAACTCCTACGGCTGCCACGAGAACTACCTGATCGTGCGGGCCGGCGAGTTCTCCCGGATCTCTGATGTGCTTCTGCCGTTCCTGGTCACCCGACAGCTGATCTGCGGTGCCGGCAAGGTGCTGCAGACGCCCAAGGCCGCCACTTTCTGCCTGTCGCAGCGCGCCGAGCACATCTGGGAGGGTGTATCCAGCGCCACCACCCGGTCGCGCCCCATCATCAACACCCGCGACGAGCCGCACGCCGACGCCGAGAAGTACCGGCGCCTGCACGTCATCGTCGGCGATTCCAACATGAGCGAGACCACCACCATGCTCAAGGTGGGCAGCGCCGCGCTGGTCTTGGAGATGATCGAAGCCGGGGTGCCGTTCCGGGACTTCTCGCTGGACAACCCGATCCGGGCCATCCGGGAAGTCAGCCACGACCTGACCGGTCGGCGTCCGGTGCGGCTGGCCGGCGGTCGGCAAGCCAGTGCCCTGGACATCCAACGCGAGTACTACAGCCGCGCGGTCGAGCACCTGGCCAACCGGGAGCCCGATGCGCAGCTTGAACAGGTGGTTGACCTGTGGGGTCGGCAACTCGACGCGGTGGAGGCTCAGGACTTCGCCAAGGTCGACACCGAGATCGACTGGGTGATCAAGCGCAAGCTGTTCCAGCGCTACCAGGACCGCTACGACATGGAGCTGTCCGATCCCAAGATCAGCCAGCTGGACTTGGCCTACCACGACATCAAACGCGGCCGCGGCGTGTTCGATCTGTTGCAGCGCAAGGGCCTGGCCGCGCGAGTCACCACCGACGAAGATGTGGACGCCGCGGTCAACACGCCGCCGCAGACCACCCGGGCCAAGCTGCGCGGTGAATTCATCAGCGCCGCACAGGAAGCCGGCCGCGACTTCACGGTGGACTGGGTGCACCTCAAGCTCAACGACCAGGCCCAGCGCACGGTGCTGTGCAAGGATCCGTTCCGTTCGGTCGATGAGCGGGTCAAGCGCCTGATCGCCAGCATGTGAATCGGAGTGCGAGCCCGCAACCGGACAGTGTCGTGAAATCGTTCGCGGCCCTCTGGCCCTAGTCTGTGGGGGTGGCGACCTCCAAGATCGAACGGTTGATGAATCTGGTGATCGCGTTGCTCTCGACGCAGGGGTACATCACCGCAGAGCGGATCCGGCGCAGCGTGGCCGGGTACCTCGACAGTCCGAGCGATGAAGCGTTCTCCCGAATGTTCGAACGGGACAAGAACGAACTGCGTGATCTCGGCATCCCGCTGGAGACCGGCCGGGTGTCGAACTTCGACCCGACCGAGGGCTACCGGATCAACCGCGACGCCTACGCGTTGCCCGAAGTCACCCTCACACCGGAGGAGGCCGCGGTGGTCGCCGTCGCGACCCAGTTGTGGGAGTCACCGGAACTGGTCACCGCGACCCAGAACGCACTACTCAAGCTGCGCGCGGCCGGCGTCGACGTCGACGCCGAGGCGCCGGTGTCGTTCCTGGCCCCGGCCGGCCTGCCCGGCCTGCGCGGTTCCGAGGACGTGCTCGGTGTGCTGCTGGCCGCGATCGACGCCGGGCAGGCGGTGCAGTTCCGGCACCGGTCCACGCCCACCGACCCGTATGCCCTGCGCACGGTCGAACCGTGGGGCGTGGTGACCCATCAACGCCGGTGGTATCTGGTCGGCCACGACCGCGACCGCGACGCCGTGCGCATCTTCCGGCTCTCCCGAATCGACGCCGGGGTCCGCACCCTCGGTGCGCCCGGCGAGGTTCGCCGACCCGACGACGTCGACCTGCGGGCCCTGGTCACCCGAGCGGTCAGCGAAGCGCCCAGCGGTGTGCTGGCCCAGGTATGGCTGGCCGACGGCCGGGCCACCGCACTGCGGCGCGCCGGCACCGCGGTGGACCGCCGCGAGATCGCCGGCCGTCCGGGCGACGTCGTCGAACTCGACACCGGCACCGGGGACCGGCTGGCCCGCGAGATCGCCGGCTACGGCGCCGACGCGGTGGTGTTGGAACCCGAGACGCTGCGCGCCGATGTGCTGGCGCGGCTGCGGGCGGCCGCGGGGGTGCCGGCGTGAGCACCGCGGTGTCGGCTCGGCTGGTCCGGCTGCTCAACATGGTCCCGTACTTCCAGGCCAACCCGCAGATCAGCTACGCCGAGGCGGCCGCTGACCTCGGCGTGAGCCGGCGCCAACTGGAGTCCGACCTCAACCAGCTGTGGATGTGCGGGCTGCCCGGCTACGGACCGGGTGACCTGATCGACATCGACTTCGAAGGCGACACCATCGAGGTGATCTTCTCGGCCGGGATGGATCAGCCGCTGCGGTTGAGCTCGCCGGAAGCCACGGTGCTGCTGATCGCGCTGCGGGCGCTGGCCGAGGTGCCCGGTGTCGCCGACCCGGAGGCGGCCCGCAGTGCGATCGCCAAGATCGAATCGGCGGCCGGCACCGCCGCGCACGAACTGGGCGCCACCGGCGCGGCCTCGGCCGAGTTCGAGCCGGCCCCGGCCGAGAGCCGGGCGGTGGCCGCGGTGCGCGAGGCGGTCCGCGACGGCCGGGCTGTGGTCATCGAGTATTACTCGGCGTCCCGCGACGCGCTCTCGGAGCGGCTGGTCGACCCGATCCGGATCGTGCTGGTCGGCAACCACAGCTACCTGGAGGCTTGGTGCCGGGAATCGGAGGGGGTGCGGCTGTTCCGATTCGACCGGATCGTCGACGCTTCGGTGCTCGACCAACCGGCCGCGCCGCCCGAGCCGGCGGTCGTCGGCCCGACCGACACCTCGCTGTTCGACGCCGATCCGGGACTGCCGGCGGCCACGCTGCGGATCGCACCGGAGGCCGCCTGGATGCTGGAGTACTACCCGATCCGGGTACTGCGTGAGCTGCCCGACGGGTACGTCGAAGCCGTGATGACCTACGCCTCCGACGAGTGGATGACCCGCCTGCTGCTCGGTTTCGGCCCGGACGTCACTGTGCTGGCGCCCGCCGAACTGGCCGAGGGCGTGCGCGAAGCCGCGTCGGCCGCGCTGGCCGCCTACGACGAGAGCCCGAACGACCAGCTGGGGTAGGATCGAGGCGATGTCTGGAGGAACGGAATGATCAACGGTTTGCACCCGACCCACCTCATCATCCTGCTGGTGGTGTTGGTGCTGCTGTTCGGTGCCAAGCGACTCCCGGACGCGGCCCGTTCACTGGGTAAGTCGATGCGGATCTTCAAGTCCGAGGTCAAGGAAATGACCGGCGACAAAACTGATCAGCTGCCGCCGACCCAGGTGCAGTCCGAGCGGGTGGACGACCCGGCACACAACCCGGACGCGCGTTCGGCCTGAGCACGGCAGTGCCCTCATCGGTTCGGCCGCACCGGTGGTGCGGCCGATCGGTCGCGCTGACTGAGAAGAGCGAAGTCCCGTGAAGTTGCCCGGCGTCATCACCCGGTTGGACCCGCGGCAGCGGCGCAGCAAGATCAACCCCGACGGCACCATGTCGTTGGTCGACCACGTGCGCGAATTGCGCACTCGGCTGCTGATCTCGATCGCGGCCATCGTGGTGACAACCATCTTCGGGTTCTGGTGGTACGGGCATGCCCTGTTCGGCCTGGAGAGTCTCGGGGAGTGGTTGCGCCGGCCGTATTGCGAACTGCCGCCCGAGGCGCGCGCCGAGATCAGCGCCGACGGCGGCTGCCGGCTGTTGGCCACCGCGCCGTTCGATCAGTTCATGCTGCGCCTGAAGGTCGGCCTGGCGGCCGGCGTGGTACTGGCCTGCCCGGTCTGGTTCTACCAACTGTGGGCGTTCATCACCCCGGGGCTGTACCGCCGGGAGCGGCGCTTCGCCGTGACCTTCGTGCTGTGCGCGGCGGTACTGTTCATCTCGGGTGCGGTGCTGGCCTATGTGGTGCTGTCCAAGGCCTTGCACTTTCTGTTGACCGTCGGCAGCGACGTGCAGGTGACCGCACTGTCCGGCGATCAGTACTTCAGCTTCCTGATCAACCTGCTGCTGGTGTTCGGGGTCGGGTTCGAATTCCCACTGTTGATCATCATGCTCAACGTGGTCGGCGTGCTCAGCTACCAGCGGCTCAAGGAGTGGCGACGGGGACTGATCCTCGGGGTGTTTGTGTTCGCCGCGTTCGCCACCCCCGGCTCGGACCCGTTCTCGATGCTGGCACTGGGCCTGGCCCTGACTCTGTTGCTGGAGTTGGCCATCCAGATCGCGCGGCTGCACGACAAACGCAAGGCCAAACGCGAAGCCGCCCGGGACGCCGAATTGGCCGACGACGAAAGCGCACCGATCGAACCGCCCGAACCGATCGACTCCCCGGCGGCCCGGGTATTCCATGACGACGTCACCTAGCGTGCCGGCCGAGCTGGCGCGGTTCAGCGCGAGTCTGCCGTTCGGACTGGATGACTTTCAGCGCCGGGCCTGCGTCGCGCTGGAGAACGGTCACGGCGTGCTGGTGTGCGCGCCGACCGGGGCGGGCAAGACCGTGGTGGGCGAGTTCGCCGTGCACCTGGCGCTGGCGTCGGGCCGAAAGTGCTTCTACACCACCCCGATCAAGGCGCTGAGCAACCAGAAGCACACCGACCTGTGCCGCGTGCACGGGTCGGATCGGATCGGACTGCTCACCGGGGACCTGTCGATCAACGCCGACGCCCCGATCGTGGTGATGACCACCGAAGTGCTGCGCAACATGCTGTACGCCGATTCGCCTGCCCTGCGCGGTCTTTCGTACGTGGTGATGGACGAGGTGCATTTCCTGGCCGACCGGATGCGGGGTGCGGTGTGGGAGGAAGTGATCCTGCACCTGCCCGACGAGGTGCGACTGGTCAGCTTGTCGGCGACGGTCAGCAACGCCGAGGAGTTCGGCGGCTGGATCCAGACCGTGCGCGGCGACACCACCGTGATCGTCGATGAACACCGTCCGGTGCCGCTGTGGCAGCACATGCTGGTCGGCAAGCGGCTGTTCGACCTTTTCGACCTGAACCGGCCCGCCGGCGGCAAGCAGTTGCTGGTGGATCCGGACCTGGTGCGCCACATCGAACACCGCCGGGAGGCGGACCGGATGGCCGATTGGCAGCCCGGCGCCCGCCGCGGCCGCGGTCCGCACCGGGGCCGGCCCGGTTTCCGGCCGCCGTCGCGACCCGACGTGATCGCGACACTGGACCGGGAAGCTCTGCTGCCGGCGATCACGTTCGTGTTCTCCCGCGCCGGGTGCGATGCCGCCGTCGCGCAGTGCCTGCGCTCCCAACTGCGGTTGACGACCGAATCCGAACGCATCCGGATCGCCGCGGTGATCGACCGGCACTGTGCTGAGCTGGCCGACCGCGACCTCGGCGTGCTGGGTTACCACGAATGGCGCGAAGGTCTGCTGCGCGGTCTGGCCGCCCACCACGCCGGCATGTTGCCGGTTTTCCGGCACACCGTCGAGGAGCTGTTCTCGGCCGGCCTGGTGAAGGCTGTCTTCGCCACCGAGACACTGGCTTTGGGCATCAACATGCCGGCCCGCACGGTGGTGCTGGAACGGTTGGTGAAGTTCAACGGTGAGCAGCACGCACCATTGACGCCGGGGGAGTACACCCAGTTGACCGGGCGCGCCGGTCGGCGCGGCATCGACGTGGAGGGGCACGCCGTGGTGCTCTGGCACCCCGACGTCGAACCCGCCGAGGTGGCCGGGCTGGCCTCCACCCGGACCTTCCCGCTGCGCAGCTCGTTCAAGCCGTCCTACAACATGACGATCAACCTGGTCGGTCAGATGGGCCCGGAGCAGGCCCGCAGCCTGCTGGAACGGTCCTTCGCGCAGTATCAGGCCGACCGGTCGGTGGTCGGGTTGGTGCGCGGTGTGGAGCGCGGCCGCACGATGATGGCCGAACTCGCCGACGAACTCGGCGGCGCCGACGGCCCGATGCTCGACTATCTACGGTTGCGCGCCGAGATCTCCGAACGTGAACGCGCGCAATCCCGTTCGTCGCGGCTGCAGCGGCGGCAGGCGGCCAACGACGCGTTGAGCGCGTTGCGGCGCGGGGACATCATCACGATCAGCCAGGGCCGCCGGGGTGGACTGGCGGTGGTGCTCGAGGCCGCCCGCGACGACGACGATCCACGCCCGCTGGTGCTCAGCGAACACCGCTGGGCGGGCCGGATCTCGTCGGCGGATTATCCGGGTGCGGCGCCGCCGCTCGGATCGATGACGCTGCCCAAACGGGTCGAACATCGACAACCCCGGGTGCGTCGGGATCTGGCCTCGGCGCTGCGCTCGGCGGCGGCCGGACTGGTCCCGCACGAGCGCGGCCGCGGGCGCGGCGCCCGCAACCAGGCCGACCCGGACGTCGACACCGAACTGGCCGGTCTGCGTGCCCGGCTGCGCGCCCATTCCGCGCACAGCCACCCGGACCGGGACGCCAAGGCCCGGCTCGGTGAACGGTTTCTGCGGCTGGAACGTGACAACGCCGCCCTTGAACGCAAGATCAGCGCGGCCACCAACTCGCTGGCCCGCACTTTCGACCGGATCGTCGGCCTGCTGCGTGAGCGCGGGTTCATCGCCGAGACCGACGAAGTGCTGCAAGTCACCGACGACGGCAAACTGCTGGCCCGGATCTACAGCGAAAGTGACCTGCTGGTGGCCGAATGCCTGCGAACCGGGGCGTGGAACGGTCTGGCGCCCGCCGAACTGGCCGCGGTGCTTTCGGCGGTGGTGTACGAGGCGCGCGGCGACGACGTCTCGCCCCCGCTGTACGACGCCCCGACCGCGGGTGTGCGCCGGGCATTGGCCAAGACCCGCAGACTGGCCGGCGAGCTGCGCGCTGACGAGGCGCGGCACCGGCTGGCCGGCACGCGCGAACCCGACGAAGGATTCGTGACCACGATGTACCGCTGGGCCACCACGGGCGACCTGGTGGTGGCCCTGGCGGCAGCCGACGGCAGCGGCGGACGCGGAAGTTCGGCGCCGATGTCGGCCGGGGACTTCGTGCGGTGGTGCCGGCAGGTACTCGATCTGCTCGATCAGGTGCGACTGGCCGCTCCGACGTCGCAGCTGCGCACCGCCGCCAAGAAGGCGATCGGTGCGGTGCGACGCGGCGTGGTGGCCGTCGACCTGGACTGAGCCGTCCTGCCAGCAGCTCTGACCAGCGGCTATCCGATCGAGGCGACACGCGCGCAGGTTGCCGGTTCGACTCGGCGTGCGCTCACCTGCAGCGGGTAGGGTGAACCAACCGCTAGGTTTGACACCGGCGAGCCAGCTACCAGTGCGCGAGGAGATGAGATGAGCGGACCGCAGGGACCCGACCCGACGCAGCCGTGGCAGGGTCAAAGCGGCGAGCAACCCGCAGGCGAAGGCGCTGAGCAACCCACCACCCAAGCCCCGAGCTGGCCTTCGCCCGGCGGCGAGGAGCAGGCCACCGCGGCCCAGGGCTGGCAGCAGCCGCCGGCGTACACCCCGCAGCAGTACCCGCCGTACGGTCAGGACGATCCCACGGCCGGCTACGCCCAGCCTGGACAGCCGGGTTTCGGTGCTCAGCCCACCCAGTTCGGGCAGCAGCCCACCCAGTTCGGGCAGCAGCCCACCCAGTTCGGGCAGCAACCCACGCAGTTCGGCGCGCAGCCCGGACAGCCGGGTTTCGGTGCGCAGCCCACCCAGTTGGGGCAGCAGGTGCCGCCGTACGGCCAGCCGCAGTACGGTGCCCAGCCCGGCCAGTACGGCCAGCCGCCCCAATACGGCGCGCAGCCCGGCCAATACGGCGCGCAGCCCGGCCAGTACGGCAGCTACGACCAGTTCGGCCAACCCACCGGCGGTGGATCGAAGAAGACCCTGGCCATCGTCGGCGGCGTGCTGGCCGCGGTGATCGTGGCCGCGGTGCTGGTGCTGGGCTTCTGGAAGCCGGGCTGGTTCGTCACCACCAAACTGGACGTCAACCAGGCCCAGTCCGGTGTGCAGCAGATCCTGTCTGATGAGACCAACGGCTACGGTGCCAAGAACGTCAAGGACGTCAAATGCGCCGGCGGGCAGGACATCGAGGTCGTCGACGGCGCCACCTTCGATTGCGAGGTGAGCGTCGACGGCGCCAAGCGTAAGGTCACCGTGACGTTCAAGGGCAATGACGGCACCTACGAGGTCGGCCGTCCGAAGTAAGCACCGCTGGTAAACCTTCCAACTACCCGAGTGAGGTTGCGATGTTGAGCAAGATCTGGGCAGGCCCGATTGCTGTCGGCGCTGCGGTCGGTTTGGCGTTGTCCGGGGCGGCTGCCGCCTCGGCCAACCCGAGCGTGGCCGAACTCGACGCCACTCAGGAACTGCACGACGGCGGCGTCACGATCGCCTACACCATCGAGGAACTCGAACCGGCCGACGACACCGTGACGAACGTGGCGCTGGCCGGCGAGCTGTGGGAGGCCAGCGTCACGGTGCGCGCCGTCGACGGCACGGTCACCCCGGTGATCCCGTTCTTCAATGCGCGCGCTGCCGACGGCACCAACTACCGGGTGCTGTTCTCGGCGATCGGCGAGGAAGCGCTGCCCGGCAACACGCTGAGCCAAGGGCAGGAAGCCGAGGGCAATATCTACTTCGACGTCACCGGCCCGGCGCCCACCCAGGTGGTCTACAACGACGGCGTGCAGGACCGGCTGATCTGGGAGTGACCGGCACCGTCGGTCAGTCCAGCGCGTCGAGCGCCTGCTGTAGCCGGGCGATCGACGACGTCACGCCGTAACGGGTGGCCAGCTCGGCCACCCGTTCGGGATCGGCGGCGTACCTGGGTAGGGCATCGGTGGGGGTGGACCACTGCACCTCGACGTCGGTGGCCACCCGCACCACCCGTTCGGCCACCGCCAGATAATCGGCGGCTGCCGCCAGTTTGCTTCGAACCCCTTTGGTCACAGTCGATTTCGGGTCGTCGGCGGCCGCGAGCAGCGCGGCCAGCGAGCCGTGCCGGGCCAGCAGCGTGGCCGCGGTCTTCTCGCCGATGCCCGGCACCCCGGGTAAACCGTCGGACGGGTCACCGCGCAGCAGTGCCAGCTCGGCATAGGCCGCGCCGGCCCGCGGCACCGGCAGCCCGTAACGCTCGGCCACCTCGGCCGGGCCGAACAGCGTGGCCTTGGCAAGGCCGCGTCCGATGTAGAGCACCCGCACCGGCACCGGCGCATCGGTGACCACCTGCAGCAGGTCGCGGTCACCGCTGACCACCACCACCGGATCGTCACGTTCGGCGGCTGCCAGGGTGCCCAAGACGTCGTCGGCCTCATACCCGGCCGCGCCGGCCGTGGCGATGCCGAACGCGTCGAGCAGCTCCAGGATCATCTCGACCTGCGGGGTGAGCTCGTCGGGCACCTCTTCGACGTCGGGAGCCTCACCGACCCCGGCTGCTTCGACCCGGTGCGCCTTGTACGACGGGATCAACTCGACCCGCCAGCTCGGTCGCCAATCCAGGTCCAGACACACCACCAGACGGCCGGGGCGCTGCTGGTTGACCAGGGTGGCCACCGAGTCGAAGAAGCCGCGCACGGCGTTGACCGGGCGCCCGTCCGGCGCCTTGATCGACGACGGCACACCGAAGAACGACCGAAACCACATGCTGGCGCCGTCGAGCAGCAGCACCGGAGCCGCAGTCGCCATCGGTCAACCCACCATGGTCGAGTTGGGTGCCGACCAGTCGGTCGAGACGAACCGGTGGTCGATCAGCCACGCGTCGCCCACCGGGACGAACTCGTCGCGGTAGCGGCCGTAGTGGTCCAGGCCGATCTCGGTGACCACGGTGAAGTAGGACGACACCCGGGCGCGTTCCGGGGTGATCTCGACGAACCGGATGTTGGCCACGTTGTGCCGCACGATCCGTCGCACACCGGGTGCGGCCGGCGGGATGGCCGTGACGTCAGAAAGCCGTTCGATGATCGCTTCCCGGCCGTGCAGCGGCGGCTCACCGCGCACCTCGAGCACACCGGTGGGGCTGAACGCCGCGGCCAGATCCGCGATCCGGCCGCCGTCACCGGACCAGGTGTAGTGCGCAAGCGTGTCGCGAATGCGTTCCCGGGCAGTCAGTTCCCACAGATCCACATCCCGACCCTAATCCACTAGCCTTTCAGCCATGTCCGAGCAGCGCTTCGAGGCCCACGTGTACGGCCGGCGGCTGGCTGCCGCCGCGGCCGCCACCGAGGCGGCCGGTTTGACCGGCCTGGTCATCACACCCGGGTACGACCTGCGCTATCTGGTGGGTTCGCGCGCACAGACCTTCGAGCGGCTGACCGCGCTGGTGGTGCCGGCCGCGGGGTCGCCGACGGTGGTGTTGCCGCGCCTGGAACTGGCCGCACTCGAGCAGTCCGCGGTCCCGGAGTTGGGCCTGAACGTGCAGGACTGGGTCGACGGCGAGGACCCCTACGCGCTGGTGGCCGATGCGCTGCGGGCCGGCTCGGCCGAAAGGGGACCGGTCGCCACCGCGGTGACCGATTCGATGCCGGCGCTGCATCTGCTGCCGCTGGCCGAGGCGCTGGGGGCGATGCCGGTACTGGCCACCGAGGTGCTCCGGTCGCTGCGGATGACCAAGGACCCGGCCGAGATCGACGCGTTGCGCAAGGCCGGCGCCGCCATCGACCGGGTGCACGCCCGGGTCCCGGAGTTCCTGGTACCGGGCCGCACCGAGGCCGAGGTGGCCGCCGACATCGCCGCGGCCATCGTGGCCGAGGGCCACTCCGAGGTGGCGTTCATCATCGTCGGCTCCGGACCGCACGGCGCCGACCCGCACCATGAGGTCTCCGACCGCAAACTGGCCGACGGCGACGTCGTCGTGGTCGACATCGGTGGTCCCTACCAACCCGGCTACAACTCCGACTGCACCCGCACCTACAGCCTGGGTGAGCCCAACGAAGAAGTGGCGCAGCAATATTCGGTGCTACAGCGGGCACAGCAGGCAGCCGTCGAGGCGGTCCGGCCGGGGGTCACCGCGGCGCAGATCGACGCCGCCGCGCGCGATGTGCTGGCCGAAGCCGGGCTGGCCGAATATTTCGTGCACCGCACCGGGCACGGGATCGGACTGTCGGTGCACGAGGAGCCCTACATCGTGGCGGGCAACGATCTGGAGCTGACGCCGGGGATGGCGTTCTCGGTGGAACCCGGCATCTACTTCCCCGGGCAGTGGGGCGCCCGCATCGAGGACATCGTGATCGTCACCTCCGACGGCGCCGAATCGGTCAACCACGGCCCGCACGAACTGATCGTGGTGTGACCCGCGGGGAGCGCTCAGTCCTTGCCGTGGTCCAGCAGCTCGGAGGAACCCAGCACGCGTTCGACGTAGACCTCGATGACCACGCGGCGCGGATTGACCCGCGGCGTGCGGTAGCGCTGCGCGTAGCGCAACTCGGCGTCGCGCACCGACTCCGGATCGGTCAGCACCACCGACCGGCCCTCCAGCGACAGCCAGCGCGCACCGTCGACCTGGCTGAGCACCGCGACCCCGCCGCGCTCAGCGTTGACCGCCTTCTGCGACCCACCCATGGTGATCACCCGGGCGATGTGGGTCTTGGCGTCGAAGGTGAAACCGACCGCCACCACGTGCGGCGAGCCGTCGGCGCGCAACGTGGTCAGCATGGCCAGATGCCGCTCGGTCAGGAATGCCAGAGCCTCGTCGGTGAGCCGGGTAGTCGCGTTCGCCATCGGTCCTCACGCTAGCGCAGGTGATAATCGCTGCGATGAGCGACACGGGAGAGTTGAGCCGCAGAACGGTCGTGGTCTTCGGCGGACGCAGTGAGATCGGCTCCGAACTGGCCCTGCGGCTGGCCCCCGGAGCCACCGTCGTGCTGGCCGCGCGCGGTACCGGCGGGATGGCGCAGCAGGTGGCCGCGCTGCAGGCGGCCGGCGCGGCCGCGGTGCACACCAAGGCGTTCGACGCCGACGACCTGGCTGCGCACGCGGGTGTGCTCGACGAACTGGCCGCCGAGTACGGGTCGATCGACACCGCGGTGCTGGCGTTCGGCGTGCTGGGCGATCAGCAGCGCGCCGAACGCGATGTCGAGCACGCGCTGGCCGTGCTGCACACCGACTATCTGGCGCAGGTCAGCCTGCTGACGCTGCTGGCGGCGCGGATGCGGTCGGCCGGCCACGGTCGGCTGGTGGTGTTCAGTTCGATCGCCGGAGCCCGGGTGCGCCGGGCCAACTACGTGTACGGCTCGGCCAAGGCCGGTCTGGACGGCTTCGCCTGCGGTCTGGCCGATGCGCTGCACGGCTCGGGTGTGCAGTTGTTGATCGTGCGCCCCGGCTTCGTGATCGGCCGGATGACCGAGGGCATGGATCCCGCGCCGCTGTCCAGCACGCCGGCCCAGGTGGCCGACGCCGCCGCCAAGGCGCTGGCCCGCGGCAAGTCCGCGGTGTGGGTGCCGCGTGCGGTCGGGGTACTGGCGTTCGCGACGCGGTTCGTGCCGCGCGCGCTCTGGCGCAGGATGCCGCGATGATCGTCGTGGTCGGGATCGGTGCCGACGGGCTCGACGGCCTGTCGGCGAGTGCCCGCGCCGAGCTGCACCGGGCCACCGTGGTCTACGGTTCGGCCCGCCAGTTGGCGCTGCTGGGTCCCGGGATCGGCGCGCAGCGGCGCGCGTGGCCGTCGCCGCTGCTGCCCGGGTTGCGCGCCGAACTCGGTGCCGCGCGCACCGACGTGCACGTGCTGGCCTCGGGCGATCCCATGTTGCACGGCATCGGCACCACACTGGTGGGCATGTTCGGCGCCGACGCGGTGCGGGTGCTGCCACACCTCTCGTGCGTGGCGCTGGCTTGTGCCCAGCTGGGCTGGGCGGCCACCGACACCGAGGTGATCAGTCTGGTCACCGCACCGGTGCACACCGCGCTGCGCGACGGTGGTCGGGCCGTGGTGCTGTCCCGGGACGCCTCGACCCCGGCCGCGTTGGCCCGGCTGCTCGCCGAGACTGGCCGCGGATCTTCCCGGATGCACCTGCTCGAGCAACTCGGCGGGCCGGCCCAGCGCTGTCGCCAGGCCAGCGCCACCGAGTGGGCCGAACTGCCGCCTGACGACGTCGATGGGCTCAATGTCGTTGCTGTGCAGTATTTCCCAGAACAGCGGAGTTTCGGTGTGGCACCGGATGCGGCGTTCGCCCATGACGGCCAACTGACCAAGCAGCACCTGCGCGCGGTCACCTTGGCTGCGCTCGCGCCCCGCCCCGGCGAGCTGCTGTGGGATGTCGGCGCGGGCGCGGGCAGCATCGGCATCGAATGGTGCCGGTACGGATCGGGTTGTGCCGCGGTGGCCTTCGAGCGCGACGAGGTGCGCCGTGCCCGCATTCAGGACAATGCGATCCGCTTCGGGGTGCAACTCGAACTACGCGGCGCGGCGCCCGACGACTTCGCCGGCGCGCCGCCGCCCGCGGTGGTGTTCATCGGCGGCGGACTGACCCGGCCCGGGGTGCTCGACGGCGCACTGGCCGCGCTGCCCAGCGGCGGCCGGCTGGTGGCCAACGCGGTCACCGCGGAATCCGAAGCCGTGGTGATCCAACGGTATTCCGAGATGGGGGGACAGTTGAGCCGGTTTCAGCACTACGCGGGCGAACCGCTGGGGTCGTTCACCGGTTGGCGTCCGGCGCTGCCGGTCACGCTGTGGTCGGTGGTCAAACCGTGACCGTGTACTTCATCGGCGCCGGTCCCGGTGCTGCCGATCTGATCACGGTGCGCGGTCAGCGACTGTTGCAGAGCGCGCCGGTGTGCCTGTACGCCGGGTCGATCATGCCGGCCGACCTGTTGGCGCTGTGCCCGCCCGGCGCGCGGGTCGTCGACACCGGTCCGCTCACGCTGGACCAGATCATCGACGAGTTGGTTGCGGCGGACGCCGCCGGATCCGACGTGGCACGGCTGCATTCCGGGGATCCGTCGCTCTACAGTGCGCTGGCCGAACAGTGCCGGCGCCTCGACGAACTGGGCATCGGGTACCAAATCGTGCCCGGCGTCCCGGCTTTCGCGGCCGCGGCCGCCGAATTGGGCCGCGAACTGACCGTTCCCGGCGTGGCCCAGACCGTGACGCTGTCCCGGGTCGCGACGTTGTCCACGGCCATGCCGGACCGGGAAGACCTGCGCACGCTGGCCGGGGTGGGCGGCACCCTGGTGTTGCATCTGGCGGCCGCCCAGATCGACACCGTGGTCGCCGATCTGATCGCCGGCGGCCAGCATCCGCAAACCCCGACCGCGGTGGTGGCGTTCGCCAGCTGGCCGCAGCAGACGATCTTGCGCGGCACACTGGTCGACATCGCCGAGCAGATGCGCGCGGCCGGGGTCACCCGCACCGCGGTGATCGTGGTGGGCGAGGTGTTGGCCGCGGCCGGTTTCGTGGACAGCTACCTGTATTCGGCCGACCGGCGCAGGGGAGCGCGGCACTGATGCGGGTGCTGCTGCTCGGCGGAACCGGGGAGGCCCGCGCCCTGGCGGCCCGGCTGCACCCGGGCATCGAGGTGATCAGCTCGCTGGCCGGTCGGGTGCCCGATCCGGCGCTGCCGGTCGGGCAGGTCCGGATCGGCGGCTTCGGTGGTGTCGCGGGCTTGCGGAAATGGTTGGCCGACAACGCTATCGACGCGGTAGTCGATGCCACCCATCCGTACGCCGCGACCATCACCGCCAACGCCGCTGCCGCCTGCGCCGCATCGGAACTGCCGCATCTGGTGTTGGCCCGGCCGGCCTGGGATCCGGGCGACGCGGTCCTGGTGGATTCCGACCGTGCGGCAGCCGATTACGTGCAGCGCCACGAGCTGTCCCGCATCTTCCTGACCACCGGTCGGTCCGGGACCGCGGCGTTCGTCGACAGCGATCGCTGGTTCCTGATCCGGGCGGTCACCCCGCCGGATCCGGCCGCGCTGCCGCGCCACCATGAGCTGCTGCTCTCCCGCGGACCCTACGAGTACGCGGGGGAGCGAGAGTTGTTGCTGCAGCACCGCATCGACGCCTTGGTGACCAAGAACAGCGGGGGAGCGATGACCCGGCCCAAGCTGGACGCGGCCGCCGATCTGGGCATCACCGTGATCATGATCGACCGGCCCGCGCTACCGGCGGACGTGCACAGCGTCGAATCGGTGGACGCCGCGGTGGACTGGGTGCACCAGCGGTAGCGAGCGAGCGGTTCAGCCCGACTGGTCGATCAGTCGGCGCAGTTCGGCTGACGCCGAGTGCCGGGCGGTTTCGGCCTCGGTTCGCAGCTCGGAGATCTGCCGGTCCAGCTCACCGACCCGGTCCTGCAAGCGCTCCAGCTCGGCGACCTGCCGTTGCCGCAGCTGACCTTCGGCGCCCTCGGAGGTCAGCACCCGCAGCTGTTCGGCCAGCCGACTCTGCGCGGTATAGACCTCGTCGCGTTCGGCGTCCAGACCTTCGCGCCGGGCCTCCAGCGCGGTGGCGCGCTCCCAATGTCCCAGCACACCGGAGAGCGCCTTGATCGTCTCTGCATCCAGAGCGCGCTGGGACAACCACTCCTGCAACCGATCTGGTGCCAGGTCGTGGTAGTCGACCTCGGTGTAGATCGGCCAGGTCTCGACCACGCTGACTGCCAGCCGCTGATGCCCCGGCACCGAAACCCGAAACCGCCGCCAACGGGCATCGGCAGTCCGGCCGGCGTCGACCACGCCGTCATCGAGGATTCGGAACTCTCGCCCGGATCGGCTGGGCACCTCGAAGATCACCTCGACCGCCTCGTCGTGGTCGTTCTCGGCTGCCAGGATGTGCCGCTGTTCGCAGCGCTGCTCCTCGACCACCGCTTCGGCGGCCAGCCGGACGCGCACCGTGACGACATCGGTGTGGGCGCGCCGCGAACAGCGCACCGCGAGATCCTTGGCGAACGCCAACCGGACCCCGGCACCGCGAGCGGTGAAATCCAGCATCGCCTCACCGGAGTAGCCGCCGTCCTCGTAGACCACGGCGGGTCCTTCCTCGAGCACCACCCCGGTGCTGTTGGTGAAGGTCAACATCACGTCCGGGGCCGGCGCACCGGCGCGCCACACCAACTCGCGCTGGACGTCGTCGACCGGGGCCACTACCAACGGAACCATCGCCGCACCACCACGTTTGATCGATACGGGAGCGCTCAACCGGTATTCGAAGTGTTCACCGCGGTCCTCGCCGACCACGTCGTCGGCGGCCTCAGCGTAGGCCGCATACGCTCCGGTCGGGGCCGGTATCGCGGCGTCGGCCACCGGCGCGGCCATGGCGCGCATCCGTCGCTCCGGCGGCGCGGCGGCCACCCGCTCGGTTTCCTCGATCACCGTCCGCTGCACCTGCCGGCCGTGATACAGGTCGATGTCGAACGAAATGGGTTGTCCGGTGGTCAAGGTCAACGTCACCTCGGTGAGGTCCTCGTCGATCGGGTTGTGCACGATACCCATCGCGGCCAGCACCAGACCGCCGTCGCCGCGCGACAACCGGTAGGACACCCGCCACATCGGCGCGGGCACGATGTAGGACACCCGGGCCTGCGCGGGGCCACCGCCAACCCGCACCGCCACCTGGCAGTCGCGCCCGGCCGAGGCCGCCCGAGACCGGTCGATCAGATAGCTCAGGTCGTCGCGGGACGGGTCCTCGAGCAGCTGCACGTCTTCGGCGGTGCTCAGGTCGACCAAACTGACCCGGCCGGTCTCGGTGCGTAACAGCAACAATCGGCGTGCCCCGTCCTGGCCGGAGTCGTCGACCCCGATCACCTCACCGCGGTGTCGCTGGTTGCCGCACACCACTTCGACCAGCCGCCCACGCAACCCGTCCAGTAGGTCCAGCAGAGCGGCGTCGGAAGACATCAGCAGGTTGCGGTCGGCCAGTTCGGCGCGCGGGTCCGACGGGGTGTCGAAGGCGACGGCGACTACCGTGGCGTCCCCGTCAGCGATCTCGACCGACAGTGACTTGAGCACATCCTTCATGTCGTCGCGCCGGAAGGTCAGGTCGAAGTCACCATCGATGCGGCCACTGCGTCCGACGTAGGCGACACCGTGCTTGTAGAGGACGAGGCGGTCGACCCGCGGGGCAGCGCTCATGGCCCCGAGATTAACCGGGTGACGCAGCACCCGGGTAACGCCGCGGGGTGAACACCCGCTGTCCGTCCCACACCGTCTGCGAGGATCCGACGATCAGCAGGCAGCGCATGTCCACGTCGGCGGGGTCCAGCTCGGCGAGCCGAACCACCCGCACACTCTCGTTGGGCCCGGCCACATCTCGGCCGATCACCACCGGGGTTTGTGGGGCGCGGTGCTCGAGCAGCAGATCCCGCATCGCGGCCACCTGCCAGGTCCGGGTCTTGGAAGCCGGGTTGTAGATCGCCAGCACCAGGTCCGCGGCGCCGGCGGCGCTCAGCCGCGCGGCGATCACCTCCCACGGTTTGAGCCGATCCGACAGTGAGATCACCGCGTAGTCGTGTCCCAACGGTGCACCCACCCGGCTGGCCACGGCCTGCGCCGCGGTCATCGCCGGGATCACCCGCACCGCGACATCCGGCCAGTCCCGGGCCTCCTCGAGCACCGCGGTGGCCATCGCGAACACCCCGGGATCGCCCGAGGACACCACGGCCACCGACTTGCCGTCCCGGGCCAGCTGACAGGCCAACCGGGCGCGGGCCGGCTCATCGGTGTTGTCGCTGGCATGCAGCCGCTGCCCATCGTGGGTGGCCACCCGGTCCAGGTAGGGCCCGTAACCGATCAGGTCGGTCGCGTCGGCCAACTCGCGGCGACTCTGCGGGGTCAGCCAATCCGGGTCACCGGGACCCAACCCCACCACCGCCACCGAACCGGCGCCGGGCCGGCCGCGTTCCCGCATACCGGGCACCATGACCAGGGAGAAGTACGGAACCTTCGCGGCGTCGATCTCGGCAACCCGCGACACCCGCTGCGTCTCGGTGCTGGCGCGCTCCACGTAGTAGGCGTCGTCCAATTGGCCGGCCATCGAAAGTGCTTCGCGCACCTTGGGATATGAGCGACCCAGTTTGAGGATCACGGCAGCGTCGGCGTCGCGCAGCCGACGCGCCAGCTCGGTGCTGCCCAAGGTGCCGGGCAGGACCGAGAGCACCTCGTCGCCCTGCACCAACGGGGTGCCGATGGCGGCCGAGGCCGCGCTCACCGAGGTCACCCCCGGCACGATCACGGCGTCGAACTGCTCGGTCAGCCGGGTGTGCATGTGCATGTAGCTGGAGTAGAACAGCGGATCGCCTTCGGCCAGCAGCGCCACGTTGCGCCCGGCCCGCAGGTGCGCGGCGATCCGGTCGGCGGACTCCCGGTAGAAGTCCTCCATCGCCCCGGCGTACCCGCCGGGATGGTTGGTGGTCTCGGTGGTCACCGGGTAGACCAGGTGCTCCTCGATCTGGCCGGCGCGCAGATAACGCTCCGCGATGCCGCGGGCGATGCTCTGACCGTGCCGCGCGCTGTGATAAGCCACCACGTCGGCCTCGCCGATCACCCGCGCCGCCTTGACCGTGACCAGTTCGGGATCGCCGGGGCCCAACCCGACACCCCACAGGGTTCCGGTTTGCTCGCTCATTCGCGTTCGCTCGCAATCGCATTGACCGCGGCGGCGGCCATCGCCGAGCCGCCCCGGCGGCCGGTCACCACCAGATACTGCATGCCGCGGGGCGCGTCGACGAGTTCCTGTTTGGACTGCGCCGAGCCGACGAATCCCACAGGGCCGCCCAACACCGCCGCCGGAACCGGCGCGCCCTCGTCGATCAACTCCAACAGCCGGAACAGCGCCGTGGGCGCGTTGCCGAGGGCCAGCACCGCGCCACCGAGCCGGTCGGCCCACAATTCGACTCCGGCCGCCGACCGGGTGTTGCCGGTGCGCGCGGCCAACTCCGGGGCGCGCGGATCGGCCACCAGCGAGACCACCTCGTTGTCGGCCGGCAGCCGGGCCGCGGTGATCCCGGCAGCCACCATCGACGAATCGCACAGGATCGGGGCGCCGGCGGCCAGCGCGGCGTGCGCCCGCGTGACCACGTCCGGGGTGAACGCCACGTGTTCGGTCACGTCGACCTGCCCGCAGGTGTGGATCAGCCGCAGCACCACGCGGGCCACGTCGTCGGGGAAGCGGGACAGGTCGGCTTCGGCGCGGATCGTCGCAAACGACTGCCGGTAGATCTCGGCGGCGTCGCGGATGTAGTCGAGCACCCGAACACCCTACGGCTGCCGGTCCCGGCGCCGGTATCCATCCGGTCCGGCGACCCAGACCTCGCCGTCGAGCGGACTGCCGCAGGCCCGTTCACAGCCCACATAGTGCGTGTGCGTCGAGCCCACCTGACCCGAGCTGACTGCGCGTTCAGCGTCGGCGCGCACGTCGGCGGCCGAGCGTTCGCAGCCCGGGCTCCCGGTGCACGCGCTCACCGACAGCCACGGCGAGTTCTCATCGAACACCAGACCCAGCGGTGCCAGCACCCGCAGGCAGGTGTCGGCGACATCCTCGGTCAGGTCGCACACCAGCACCGAACGCCACGGCGTGATGACCAGCGGGGCCTCGATCGCGGCCAGGAACTCCGCGGTGCGCGCCGGCAGCACACCCAGCGGCACCGCCGCACCGAGGGTGACCCGGTGGTCATACTGGGTGATCCAACCGACCGGCGGCCGGTTCAGCGCCGGCGGCCGGTCCCCGGACCGCGTGCTCGGTTCGAGACCGGCCAGCAGCACGGCCGGATCGTCGAGCTCGGCCACCCGCCACGACTTTCCGCGGATGCGTTGAAATCGCTCCGCGACCTCCAGCAGGGTCGGGACGGCAGCGTTGGCGCCGATTCGCACCCCGGTGTCCACCCCGGCCAACTGCAGTGCCACCCGATCCGCACCGTGCGCACCCGAGAGCAGTTGCACGCCGACGTCGGCGCGCAAACCCGCAACATCGCCGCGGCCGTCGTCGACGCTGAACCAGAACCGGCCGGGCAGATCGGCGAGCGTCCGGTTGCGCTGCAGGCCGGCGTCGAGTTCGGTGACCCAGGCTCGGATGTCACCCAGCCCGCCGGCCCGCCCGGACAACGGTGAGGCGACGATGTTGCGTACCCGCTCGTGGCTGGCCGACGGCAGCAGCCCGGCCGCCGCGATCGCCTCGGCCACTGGGGCCGGGTCGGCGATGCCGCGCAGCTGCAGGCTGCCGCGTGAGGTGAGCTCGAGGGTCCCGTTGCCGAACGTCGCGGCAGTCTGCGCCAGCGCCGCCAACTGGTCGGCGGTCAGGGTCCCGCCGGGCAGCCGGACCCGCAGCAACGCACCATCGGCCGCCCGGTGCACCTGCAAGGCCCCCGGGCAGACGTCCTGATCACGCGTGCGGCTCACCCGTTCACGGTACGTCGCTGCCGCTGATCCCAAAGGACGAGTAGTCGACTACGCGTGCCGGGCCGGCGGCGCGGATCTAGCGTCAGCGCATCTTCTATGAAGGGGGTCACCATGACCGCACCACATGGCCACGAATGGGCCCAAGCGTTGCGTCACCTCGCCCACCGGGGAGAGAGCCAGCACAAGAGCAAGCCCAAGCGGCACGACTTGCAACACCGGATGTCCTACCTGGACGACGCCCGGATGGCCCGCGAAATGGGTCACCTCTGATTTGCGGTGGCGGGTCGGGTACGAATAGGGGGTGCACGCACCCCTGACGCCCACCGTCCTGCTGCTCTCGACCTCCGATACCGACCTGATCACCGCCCGCGCCAGCGGCGCCGACTACCGCTGGGCCAACCCGTCCCGGCTGCTGGTCGACGATCTGCCGGAACTGCTGGCCGGTGTCGACATCGCGGTGCTGCGCATCCTGGGTGGCTACCGGTCCTGGGAGGACGGCATCGAGGCGGTCCGGGCCAGCGGCGTGCCGACCATCGTGGTCAGCGGCGAGCAGTCGCCCGACGCTGATTTGATGGAGCGCTCGACGGTGCCGGCCGGCATCGCGGTGCAAGCGCACGTCTACCTGGCTCAGGGCGGCACCGCCAACCTGGCCAACCTGCACGCGTTCCTGTCCGACACCGTGCTGATGACCGGGGCCGGGTTCGAACCGCCGGCGATCATCCCGAGTTGGGGCGCGTTGGAACGCCCGCAGGCTGCGGCGCCGGCTCCGGACGGACCGACAGTGGCGGTGCTGTACTACCGCGCGCAGCACCTGGCCGGCAACACCGGTTACGTCGCGGCGCTGTGCGACGCGATCGAGGCGGCCGGGGCGCGCGCCGTGCCGCTGTACTGCGCCTCGTTGCGCACCGCCGAACCGGAACTGTTGGCCGAACTCGGCCGCGCCGACGCCCTGGTGGTGACCGTGCTGGCGGCCGGCGGGGCGCGGCCGGCGACCGCGTCGGCCGGCGGTGACGACGACAGTTGGAACGTCGAACATCTTGCTGCCCTTGATGTTCCGATTCTGCAGGGGTTGTGCCTGACCTCCTCGAAGGCAGACTGGGAAGCCAACGACGACGGCCTGAGCCCGCTGGACGTGGCCAGTCAGGTCGCCGTCCCGGAATTCGACGGCCGGATCATCACGGTGCCGTTCTCGTTCAAGGAGATCGACGAGGAAGGTCTGATCTCCTACCTGCCCGACCCGGAGCGCTGCGCCCGGGTGGCCGGGTTGGCGGTGCGGCACGCTCGACTGCGGCACGTGGCCCCGGCCGACAAACGGGTGGCGCTGGTGTTCTCGGCCTACCCGACCAAACACGCCCGGATCGGCAACGCGGTCGGCCTGGACACCCCGGCCAGCGCGGTCGCGCTGTTGCGCGCGCTGCGCGCCGGGGGATACCGGATCGGTGAGGTACCCGGCGTCGACGCCAACGACGGCGACGCCCTGATCCACGCGCTGATCGAACGTGGCGGGCAGGACCCGGACTGGCTGACCGAAGGACAGTTGGCCGGCAACCCGATCCGGGTGCCGGCCGCCGCCTATCGGGCCTGGTTCGCCACCCTGCCGACCGAGTTCGCCGACGCCGTCGTGGCCCACTGGGGTGAGCCGCCGGGGGAGTTGTTCGTCGATCGCAGTCAGGACCCGGACGGCGAAATCGTGATCGCCGCACTGCAATCCGAGAATGTGGTGCTGCTGGTACAGCCGCCGCGCGGGTTCGGCGAGAACCCGGTGGCGATCTACCATGACCCGGATCTGCCGCCCAGCCACCACTACCTCGCCGCCTACCGCTGGCTCGACGACGCCTTCGAAAACAGCTTCCGCGCCGACGCCGTGGTGCACGTCGGCAAGCACGGCAACCTGGAATGGCTGCCGGGCAAGACGCTGGGCATGTCGGCCGGCTGCGGCTCCGACGCCGCCATCGGTGACCTGCCGCTGATCTACCCGTTCCTGGTCAACGACCCGGGCGAAGGCACCCAGGCCAAGCGCCGCGCGCACGCCGTGCTGGTCGATCACCTGATCCCGCCGATGGCCCGGGCGGAAAGCTACGGCGACATCGCCCGGCTCGAACAGCTCCTCGATGAGCACGCCAACGTCTCGGCGCTGGATCCCGGCAAGCTGCCCGCGATCCGCCAGCAGATCTGGACGTTGATGCGGGCGGCCAAGATGGATCACGACCTGGGCTTGACCGAACGCCCCGACGAGGACTCCTTCGACGACATGCTGCTGCACGTGGACGGCTGGCTGTGCGAGATCAAGGACGTCCAGATCCGCGACGGCCTGCACGTGCTGGGCCAAACCCCAACCGGGGAAGTGCAATTGGACCTGGTGCTGGCGATCCTGCGGGCCCGCCAACTGTTCGGTGGGGAACACTCGGTGCCGGGTTTGCGGCAGGCGCTGGGGTTGGCCGAGGACGGCAATGACAGCCGGGACTCGGTGGACGGCGCCGAGGCCACCGCCCGCGCCCTGGTGGCCGAGTTGCAGCAGAACGGGTGGGATCCCGAGGCGGTGCCGGCGATCACCGACGACCCGCAGGTGGCCGCGGTACTGCGGTTCGCCGCCACCGAGGTGGTGCCGCGGCTGGCCGGTACCGGCGCCGAGATCGATCAGGTGCTGCGGGCTCTGGATGGGCGGTTCATCGCGGCCGGCCCGTCCGGGTCGCCGCTGCGCGGCCTGGTCAACGTGCTGCCCACCGGGCGCAACTTCTACTCGGTGGACCCCAAGGCGGTGCCGTCGAAGCTGGCTTGGGAAACCGGTGTGGCGATGGCGGATTCGCTGCTGGAGCGCTATCGCTCCGACTACGGCCGCTGGCCGGAATCGGTCGGGCTGTCGGTGTGGGGCACCTCGGCGATGCGCACCTCGGGTGACGACATCGCCGAAGTGCTTGCGCTGCTGGGGGTTCGCCCGGTCTGGGATGAGGCATCCCGGCGCGTGGTGGACCTCGAACCGATCGACCTGACCGAGCTGGGCCGGCCGCGCATCGACGTCACGGTGCGCATCTCCGGCTTCTTCCGGGATGCGTTCCCGCACGTGGTCAGCATGCTCGACGACGCCGTCGGACTGGTCGCCGGACTCGACGAGGCGCCGGAGGACAATTACGTGCGGGCGCACGCGCAGGCAGACCTGGCCGAGCACGGTGACCGCAGACGCGCCACCACCCGAATCTTCGGCTCAAAGCCGGGCACCTACGGCGCCGGCCTGCTGCAGCTGATCGACTCCCGAAACTGGCGCGACGACAACGACCTGGCCCAGGTCTACACCGCCTGGGGCGGCTTCGCCTACGGCCGCGACCTGGATGGCGCACCGGCCGGCGAGGACATGAACCGGGCTTACCGGCGGATCGCGGTGGCCGCCAAGAACACCGACACCCGCGAACACGACATCGCCGACTCCGACGACTACTTCCAGTACCACGGCGGCATGGTGGCCACGGTGCGCGCGCTGACCGGCAAGGACCCGGCCGCCTACATCGGCGACAACACCCGCCCGGATGCGGTGCGCACCCGCACCCTGAACGAGGAGACCACCCGGGTTTTCCGCGCGCGGGTGGTCAATCCGCGCTGGATGGCCGCCATGCGTCGGCACGGCTACAAGGGGGCCTTCGAGATGGCGGCCACCGTCGACTACCTGTTCGGCTACGACGCCACCGCACACGTGATGGCCGACTGGATGTACGAGCAGTTGACCTCGAGCTACGTGCTGGATCCGGAGAACCGCAAGTTCCTGGCCGAATCCAATCCGTGGGCGCTGCACGGGATGGCCGAGCGGCTGCTCGAGGCGGTGGACCGGGGCATGTGGGAGCAGCCCGAGCAGGCCACCCTGGACGGGCTGCGGACGGTGCTGTTGGAAACCGAAGGCGAGCTCGAGGGCTGACCGGCGCGGCCGGCGACCGCTACGGTTGGGGCCATGGCCTTGACCTTCGACGATGTCGCCGCCGCCAAGTACATCCTGTTGACCACCTTCACCAAGGACGGCCGACCCAAGCCCACCGCCATCTGGGCAGCCCCGGACGACGACGGACTCATCGTGATCACGCAGGCCAAGTCCTGGAAGGTCAAGCGGATCCGGAACACGCCGCGGGTCACCATCGCCAAGTGCGACGCGCGGGGCAACCCGAAGAGCGAAGCGGTCGAGGCCGTCGCCAAGATCGCCGAGTCGCGGACCGGCGACGCCTACGACGCGATCGGCCGGCGCTACGGGCTGATGGGCAAGATCTTCAACTTCTTCTCCAAGCTGCGCGGCGGCATGCAGAACAACGTCGCGCTCGAGATCGTCGCGGCATGACGGCCGGGCTGCGGAACCTCGACGCCTGCCCAACCGTTGCCCTGTCATGGTGAGGCGCTACTTCCTGGCATACCTGCTGGTCGAGTTGGCGGTGGTGATCGCGCTGACCGCCACGATCGGCTTCGGCTGGACGCTGCTGGCACTGCTCGCGGCGTTCGTGGCGGGTCTGCTGTTGGCCGGCTCCCAGCTGCGCCGGCAACTACTGGTGCTGCGCAGCGGACTGCGCGACCCCGGTGCCCAGGTGACCGACAGTGCCCTGGTCGCCCTGGGCACGCTGCTGGTCTTCGTGCCCGGTCTGGTCAGCAGCCTGGCCGGGCTGCTGATGCTGGCGCCGCCCACCCGCGCCGCGATGCGCCCGCTGGCTGCCGGTCTGGCCGCCCGCGGGGTGTCCCGGCGGGTGATGTTCGTGACACCGACCCGGGACTACATCGACGGCGAAGTCGTCGACGTCACCGACTGGCAGCCGGCGCGGCGCGCCATCCCGGTCGAGCCCGAATAGCCGCCCGGGCGAACGGGTCACTAGTTTCTTCTTCTGTGACGACGCTGCTACTCGGCGGGCGGATCTACAGCCCATCGCATCCCGACGCCACTGCGATGGCGGTCCGCGGAGACGTCATCGCCTGGCTCGGCAGTGATGACGTGGGCCGCGCCCAATTCCCGGACGCCGACGTGATCGACCTCGACGGTGGCTTCGTCGCGCCCGGATTCGTCGACGCCCATGTGCACGTCACCGCGACCGGCCTGACCCGCACCGGGTTGGACCTGCGGGCCGCCACCAGCAAAGCCGACTGCCTGCACCGGCTGAGCAGCTACGCCGGCACGCATCCGGATGGCCTGATCTGGGGGCACGGCTGGGATCAGGACCGCTGGCCCGCCGGCGACGGCCCGCTGACCACCGCCGAAGTCGACAGCGCGGCGCCCGGCCGGGTCAGCTACCTGGCCCGGATCGACGTACATTCGGCCGCCGCGTCCTCGCCGTTGCGGGCCAAGGTGCCGGACCTGGCCGATGCCGACGGATTTCATCCCGAGCTGCCGCTGACCGCCGACGCGCACCACCGGGTGCGTGGCTGCGCGCGGGATGCGCTGAGCCCGGTCCAGCGCGCCGCGGCCCGGTCCGCGGCGCTGGATGCATTCGCCGCGGCCGGCGTCGTCGCAGTGCACGAGTGCGCAGGTCCGCAGATCGGTGGGCGCACCGACTGGCAGGAGCTGCGCGACACCGCGCACGGCGTCGAAGTGGTCGGCTACTGGGGCGAGGCCGTGCACAGCGCGGCCCAAGCGCGGGAACTGCTGGCGGCCACCGGGGCGGCCGGGCTGGCCGGCGACCTGTTCGTCGATGGCGCGCTCGGTTCGCGCACCGCCTGGTTGACGCAGCCCTACGCCGATGCACCGCACTGCTGCGGCACCAGCTATCTCGACCACGACGCGATCGTCGCGCACCTGCTGGCCTGCACCGAGGCCGGTATCAGCGCCGGATTCCACGTGATCGGCGACGCCGCGGTGGCCGCAGTGGTGGCCGGTTTCGAACACGCCGTCAACCGGTTCGGGGTGCCGGCCGTCGCACGCTGCGGACATCGCCTGGAACACCTGGAGATGATCGATGCCGAGCAGGCCGCCGCGCTCGGCCGCTGCGGCGTGATCGCCAGCATGCAGCCGGCATTCGACGCCCTCTGGGGTGGGCCCGACGGCATGTACGCCCACCGGTTGGGGTTTGCTCGCGCTGCCCAACTGAACCCGTTCGCGCTGTTAGCATCGGCAGGCGTGCCTCTGGCTTTCGGCTCTGACAGTCCGGTGACCTGTATAGATCCCTGGGCGAGTGTGCATGCTGCGGCCGCCCACCGCACCGCGGGAGCGGCGATCTCGGCGCGCGCCGCGTTCGCGGCGGCCACCCGCGGTGGGTGGCGCGCCGGCGGCGTGCGGGACGGCGTGACCGGCACGCTGGTGCCCGGCGCGACCGCGTCGTACGCGGTGTGGGATGTCGCCGAGTACGAGGTGGCCGCGCCCGCCGACGCCGTCCAACGCTGGTCCACCGACCCCCGCTCGCGGGTGCCCGAACTGCCCAGGCTGGGCCCCGACGGGTCCCCGCTGGCCTGTCGACAGACCGTGCATCGGGGCCAGGTCATCCATGGCTAGACGCAAGCTGGACCCGGGCGAGGTGACCGAGGTGATCGCGCCGGTCACCGACGGCGAGCCCGACGACCTCGATCCCATCGAGGACCGCGACGACCTCGACGGTCTGGTCGAACCGAACGCAGTGGCCGAGGCACCCGATCGGGCCGCCGCCACATCCGGGCGCGACGGCTCCGATGACGACGCCGCCGCGAGCCCGCCGGCTCATCCGAGCCGAGCGGCCCGGATCGGTGCCTGGTTCCGGCCGCGGCTGCCGCGACAGCTGGCCTCGATCGCGGCCGGACTGCTGCTGTACGCCAGCTTCCCGCCGGTGAACTGGTGGTGGGCGGCGTTCATCGCGTTCGGTGTGCTCGCGGTGGTACTGACCCGGGAGGCCACCAGCATCCGCGGCGGCTTCGGATACGGCTATCTGAGTGGTCTGGCGTTCAACCTGCCGTTGCTGCCCTGGGTCGGGATCTTCGTCGGACCTGGGCCGTGGCTGGTGCTGGCCGCGCTGTGTGCGCTGTTCCCGGCGCTGTTCGGGCTGCTGGCCGTGCTGGTGCGCCGGGTGCCGGGCTGGCCGATCTGGTTCGCCCTGGTCTGGGTGCTGACCGAATGGCTCAAATCCGTCATCCCGTTCGGCGGGTTCCCGTGGGGTGTGGTCGGCTTCGGTCAGACCACCGGGCCGTTGCTGGCACTCGCGCAGCTGGGCGGGATTCCGCTGGTTTCGGCCGCGGTGGTGCTGGTCGGCGCGGCCGGCGCCGCCCTGCTGCTCGAGGTGATCGCGTGGTGGCGCCGGGACCGCAGTACCGCCGGCACCGATCTGCCGCCTGCGGTGCTGGTGCCCGGCGTGTGCATTGCCGCGGTGCTGCTGACCGTCGCGCTGGTGTATCCGCAGATCCGGCAGTCCGGCGCGGGCGCCGGTGACGATCCGGCGGTCACCGTTGCCGTCGTGCAGGGCAACGTGCCCCGGATGGGCTTGGACTTCAACGCGCAACGCCGAGCCGTGCTGGACAACCACGTCGCCGAGACGTTGCGGCTGGCCGAAGACGTGCGGACCGGGCGGGCCGCGCAGCCGCAGTTCGTGCTCTGGCCGGAGAATTCGGCCGACATCGACCCGCTGGCCAACGCCGATGCCCGCGAGCAGATCAGCACCGCGGCCCGTGCGATCGGGGCGCCGATCCTGGTGGGCGGCGTGGTCGCCGGCCCGAACTGGACGCCCGAGGTGCCCGCGTCGCGCAACACCGTGATCGTCTGGGATCCGGTCCGTGGTCCCGGCGTGCGGCACGACAAACGGATCGTGCAACCGTTCGGCGAGTATCTGCCGCTGCGCGGCGTGCTCCGGTACCTGTCCTCCTACGCCGACCGGGCCGGGTACTTCGAACCGGGCGACGGCGACGGTGTGCTGGACGCCGCCGGGGTGCCGATCGGTGTGGCCACCTGCTGGGAGGTGATCTTCGACCGGGCGCCGCGGCAATCGGTGCTCGAGGGCGCCCAGGTGCTGGCCGTGCCGACCAACAACGCCACCTTCGACGTCACCATGAGTGAACAGCAGCTGGCCATCGCCCGGGCCCGCGCGGTCGAACACGACCGGTACGTCGTGGTGGCCGGCACCACCGGGATCTCGGCGATCATCGCTCCCGACGGCCGGGAACTGGCCCGCACCGAATTCTTCGAACCGGACCACCTGGTCGGCCAGGTGCGGTTGAAGACGGTTCTGACCCCGGCCACGCAGTGGGGGCCGATTACCCAGTTCATCCTGGTGGCGGCAGGTTTTGCGGTCGTCCTGGCCGCTGCCGGCGCAGCCATCAGGCAGAATGGAATGTTCATGCGTCCGACTCGTCGCCGCCGGCAATCGCCGAGGACCGACAGCGCCGGGCCGACGACAGATTCGGATGCGCCCCGGGCGGATCCGAGCACGACCACCGAGGAGTCCCATGACCAGTGAGCGCACCAGCCAGCGCGTCCTGGTGATCATCCCCACCTACAACGAGCTGGAGAACCTGCCGCTCATCGTGGGCCGGGTGCACACCGCACGGCCCGACGTGCACATCCTGGTCGTCGATGACGGCAGCCCGGACGGCACCGGCGCGCTGGCCGACGAGCTGGCGCTGGCCGACCCGGATCGCGTGCACGTCATGCACCGCACCGCCAAGGACGGCCTGGGCGCGGCCTACCTGGCGGGGTTCGCCTGGGGTTTGGGCCGCGGCTACACCGTGCTGGTCGAGATGGACGCCGACGGCAGCCATGCCCCCGAGCAGCTGCACCGGCTGCTCGACGCCATCGACGAGGGGGCCGACCTGGCGATCGGTTCGCGCTACGTGCCCGGCGGGACGGTGCGCAACTGGCCGTGGCGGCGGTTGGTGCTGTCCAAGACCGCCAACACCTACTCCCGGTTGCTGCTCGGCGTCGACATCCACGACATCACCGCCGGCTACCGCGCCTATCGGCGAGAGGTGCTGGAGAAGATCGACCTGTCTGCGGTGGACTCCAAGGGGTACTGCTTCCAGATCGATTTGACCTGGCGCGCGGTCAACAACGGCTTCAAGGTGGTCGAAGTGCCGATCACGTTCACCGAGCGCGAGCTCGGGGTCTCCAAGATGAGCGGATCCAACATCCGCGAGGCCATGGTGAAGGTCGCCCAGTGGGGGATCGCGGGCCGGCTGGACCGGGCCCGCGGCGCGCAGTATCAATAGGCCGCGAACAGCTGCAAAAGACCGGTGCCCGCCTCGAAATTCGAGGCGGGCACCGGTCTCTTACAGGTCGGTCGGCGCCGACTGCAGATCAGTTGCCGCGGCGGCGTGCCTTGATGATGTCCAGCCGCTCCTTGAGCAGCTCCTCGAGCTCCTCGACGGAACGACGCTCGAGCAGCATGTCCCAGTGCGTCCGCGGCGGCTTGACCTTCTTGGGCTCGGGGGCTTCGCCTTCGATCAGGGTGCCCTCCAGACCGTTGCGGCAGGTCCAGGTACCGGGAATCTCGGCGTCATCGGCGAACGGAACGTCGAACTCTTCCCCGTTGTCGGTGCGGTACCGCGCGATCTGACGCGGCGCCAGGTCGTGGTTGCGGTCGGTCTCGTAGCTCACGGCTCCGAGCCGGCTGCCTCGCAGGACGCGATCGGCCATCGTCATCACTCCTCGTCTTGCGCGCCAGCGGCGCTGTAGGTTCGCCAAGATTCAACGCCCGGGGCCCGGGGAAGGTTCCCGATCCGGGCCGACGCGTTGGCTCCAGACCTAGAAGGATACCGGGAAAGCTCCGGCGCTCGGTCTAGAGTCGTCATCCGTGAGCCGTCGTGCCCGAACCCAACCCTGCCGTTGGTGCGGCCGGGAGGTGCCCGACGCCGGACTGGGTCGGCGTCGGCAGTACTGCCGACAGTCCTGCCGGCAGCGGGCCTATGAACAGCGCGCTCAAGTCCGGGGCACCGCAGTGCCCGCGGATGCCGTGGTGCTGACCGTCGACGAGGCCTCCGCGTTGTCCGACCGGGTCTATCAGGTGCGGTGCGCGGCCGAGGATGTCGCCACGGCCGTCGACGAGGGCGCCGACGCCGTCGAACTCAAAGAACTGTGCGTTGCCCTGCTGGCCGCGGCCAAGGCCGCTGACGGTTGGCGTTAGCAGAACCGCTCAGCTGCAGGCGAATTGCTCGGCGATGCCCTCCGGCGGCTCGGTCTCGGTCAGGCACCCGAACGGCTGCACACCGGTGTCGGCCAGTTTGAGTGCGCTGCGGTGCGCGAAGTTCACGCAGAACAGGCCGCCGGTGTCGGAGCGGCAGGCGAAGTCACCGAACCGCAACGAGCTGCCGTAGGGGAGTGCGGCGCCCTTACCCACCGCGAACGGCCCCGGATCGGCATGTGCGGAACCCACCGAGGCGGTGCTGCCGTCGAAGTCGACCCAGCCGGGCACCCAGTGGCCTTCCACCCCGGGGTTCTCGGTCGGGTTCTGCAGGGTCACCATGCAGGCCAGGTCGCCATCCAGGATCTTGGCGTCGGTGATGCACTGGGTCTTCCCGGACGGTGTGACGAAGGCGACATCACCGTCGAGCGTGCTGGTCACCCCGTCGCGGGTGGCGGTGCGGAAGTCATCGGGTTCGGCCGCGCTGCCGGCCTCCACCCAGGCGATCACCGCGCCGATATCGGTGCCGGCCGCCGGCGCGGTGGTCGGCACCTTGACCGACGTCGAGGCCGACGTCTGCGTGGTCGCGCTGGTGGTCGCGGTCGTGGTGGCCGGCGACGGCGTAATCGGCGTCAGGCCCGACGGCCCAGATCCGTCGTCGGTGGCCGTACCGCAGCCGGCGATCAGCAGGGCCGCGGCGGTCAGAGCGAGAAGGCGCATGATCGCCAGGTTAACGGCCGACGCGCCGGACGGGCGGGACCCAGCCCGCCGCCGGTGTTCGCTACCGTCGGATCATGCATGATCGCGTGGTCCAGGTGAGCACCAACTCCGGCGTCGTCGAGGGATTCACGGCCAGAGGCGTGAACCGGTGGCGTTCCATCCCATATGCCCGCGCCCCGATCGGGGAGCTGCGTTACCGCGCGCCGCAACCGGTGGCGCCGTGGCGCGGGGTGCGGCATTGTCATGCGTTTGCCAACTGCGCACCGCAGCAGCGGATGTACACCATGATCGGCTTGGGGCGGTACCAGCCGATGGGCGAGGACTGTTTGACGCTCAACGTGGTCGCCCCCGAGCAGCCGTCGCAATCGCCGCTGCCGGTGCTGCTGTTCATTCACGGCGGCGCCTACCTGCTGGGCAGTTCGGCCACCCCGATCTACGACGGCGGCTCATTGGCCCGCCGCGGGTGCGTGTTCGTCTCGGTGAACTACCGCCTCGGTGCGCTGGGATGTTTGGACCTCTCGGCGCTCTCGACGCCCGAGCATCCGATCGACTCCAACCTGTTCGTGCGCGACCTGGTGTTGGCGTTGCGCTGGGTGCAGGACAACATCGCGGCCTTCGGCGGCGACCCGGCCAACGTGACCATCTTCGGGGAGAGCGCCGGGGCGCATGCCGTACTCACCCTGCTGGCCGTTCCGGAGGCCAAAGATCTTTTCACCCAAGCGATTTCGGAAAGCCCGGCGGCGGGGCTGACCAGTTCGACCGAGGTGGCCGAAGAGTACGCCCACCGGTTCGCCAACATCATCGGGGCGCCCTCAGATCAGGCTGCCGCCGCCGTGATGGCAGCCGCCCCACAAGATCTGGTTGACGCCCTGGACCAGTTGATCGCCGACAGTGCCGACTCGTCGCACGGTGGCTTCCCGATCGGGCCGACCTGGGGCGACGACATCCTGCCGGTCGAACCGTTGGAGGCGATGCGCACCGGGCAGGCCTCCGGGGTGCCGTTGATCGTCGGCACCAACCGGCATGAGGGCAGGCTGTTCACCCGGTTCCTGAAGTTGTTGCCGACCACCGAACGCAAGATCGAGGCCGTGCTCGGCGGCGCCGGATCGGCTGTGCGGGACCGGATCATCGAGGCCTACCCGGACTACCCGGCGACCAACGCCTGCGTGCGGATCGGTGGCGATTACGCCTTCAGTGCCGCGGCCTGGCAGGTGGCCGATGCGCGTGCCGAGGTGGCCCCGACCTATCTGTACCGCTACGACTACGCGCCGCGCCCGCTGCACTGGTCGGGTCTGGGCGCCACGCACGCCACCGAGTTGTTCGCGGTGTTCGACGTATACCGCTCCCGACTGGGTGCGGCGCTCACGCTGGCCGGAGACCGCAAGGCCGCCGGCCGGGTCACCCGGGATGTGCAGTCCCGTTGGTTGGAGTTCGCCCGCACCGGGGTGCCCGGCCCGGACTGGCCGGCCTACGACCTCGCCGCACGTCCGGTGCGGGTGTTCGACCGGCAACCTCGGTTGGAGTACGACCCGCACGCGCGGCGCCGTAACGCCTGGGCCGGCTTTCCGGCGTCCTGAGCCAAGTACTTGACACCTGTCATAGATTGATGCGGTGCGCATCGGGACTCCCAATGATCTGACCGAAGACTGGCTGACCGAGGTGCTCGGTCACCGCGTGACCGGCTTCGCCCACCAGCGAATCGGCACCGGCCAAGTCAGCGAGTGCTACCGGGTGGCGCTGAGCTACGCCGACGATCCGGGCCCGGAGTCGGTGGTGCTCAAGGTGGCTTCGGGGGATCCGACCAGTCGGCAAACCGGGTTGGCGATGGGCCTCTACGAGCGGGAAGTGATGTTCTACGCCGACATCGCACCGCGGCTGACCGGGCCGGTGGCGCGCTGTTACCACCACGACTTCGACCCGGAGACCGGGATCTTCGACCTCCTGCTCGATGACGCCGCCCCCGCGGTGCAGGGCGATGAGATCGCCGGTGCCACAATCGATCAGGCCAGACTGGCGGTCACCGAGCTGGGTCGTATTCACGGTCCGCTGATCGGCGACCCGGCGCTGGCCGACTCGGCCTGGCTGAACCGTGCGACCCCGGTCGATCAGGCGCTGATCACCGGGCTGTACGCGGCTTTCACCGACCGCTACGGCGATCGGATGACCGATGAGCAGCGCCAGATCTGCCAACGGTTGGTGGACTGCTTCGATGACTATCTGGCAGCCGAAGGCGCCGCAAACCGGCCGATGGGCCTGGTGCACGGCGACTACCGGCTGGACAACCTGCTGTTCGGCCAGCCGGGCTCGGATCGGCCGCTGACCGTGGTGGATTGGCAGACCGTGACCTGGGGGCCGGCCATGACCGACCTGGCCTACTTCTTGGGTTGCGCGCTGGGAACCGAGGACCGCAAAGCGCACTGGGAGGAGTTGGTCGGCGCCTATCACCAGGGGCTCGGCCCGGACACCGCGCTGCACCTGGTCGATGTCCGCGACGGAGTGCGCCGGCAGAGCTTCATGGGTGTCACCATGACGCTGATCGCCTCGATGGTGGTGGAGCGCACCGAACGCGGCGACGCCATGTTCCTGGCCATGCTGGAGCGCAACTGCAGCCACGTGCTGGACACCGACGCGCTGTCGGTGCTGCCGTGACCGACGCCCCGCTGCGCCCCACGCCGGCCGACGACGGTTCGCATCAGCCCGACGCCGAAACGCTGTGGAACGAAAGCTGGTACTTCGACTTCGTCGACGGCGCACAGGGTTTGGCCGGTTGGATCCGGGTGGGGCTTTACCCGAATCAGGGCCGCTCCTGGATCAACGCGATGCTGTGCGGCCCGGACCTGCCGACCATCGCGCTCAACGACTTCGACGCACCGGTTCCGGCCGAGTTCACCGAGCTCCGCACCGACGACGTCGTCTTGACCCAGCACATCATCGAACCACTGCAGACCTTCCGCGCCACCGTCAGCGGTCGGGGCCAGGCCTATGACGATCCGGCGCAGCTGCTGCGGGGTGGGGCGGGCCGGCCCGTGCAGGCCGAGCTGGATCTGGTGTGGACCACCGCCGGGGAGCCCTACCAGTACCGGGTCACCACGCGCTACGAGATTCCGTGCGTGGTCAGCGGCACCGTCACGGTCGACGGTGTCAGTCACCAACTGGACGCGGTACCCGGTCAGCGCGACCACTCCTGGGGAGTGCGGGACTGGTGGGGGATGGACTGGGTGTGGCACGCCCTGCACCTCGAGGACGGCAGCCATCTGCACGGCGTCGAGCTGCGGATCGCCGACGTCGACCCGTTCGGCTTCGGGTACCAGCAGTACCCCGGCCGGCCGCTGATCGAACTCACCGGTATCACCGGCCAAGAGACGTTCTCCGACAACGGTTTACCGGTTTCCGGCCGAATCGGCCTGCAGCCCGGTGACGTGCGGCTGGACTACCGGGTGGTGGCGCATGCGCCGGTGCGGTTGGTCGCCGACGACGGTCGGATCTCCGAGTTCACCCGGGCCTGGGTGGCGGTCGAAACCGCCGACGGCCGCCGCGGGGCCGGCTGGATGGAGTGGAATCGCAACCTCGGCTGATGCAGCTGCGCGCTCGCGTCGTCGAGATCAGCGCGGCGCAAGCCCGAGTCAGTCCGGTCGCGCACCAGATCCGGTGTCGGGCGCCGCGCCGGCCGACCGATCCAGCAGTGCGCGCATCGCGGCTTCAGCGGCCTGCTCGTCGCGCAACCGGACTGCCCGGGCCACTTGATCGTGCAGTTCGGGCGCCGCCGGATCGGGCAGTTCGAAGACTTCGGTGGGTTCGGTCAGCACTTCGGCCACCACGGTGGCCAAGGCCTGGAACATCTCGTTACCGCTGGCCTCCAACAGGGTGCGGTGGAAGGCCAGATCGGCATCCAGATAGCCGGGCCGATCACCGGCGCGAGCATGAATCACCATGTCGGACACCGCAGCTGCCAGTGTCCGGCACTGCTGTGGATCGGCGCGCCGGGCGGCCAGGGCCGCGGCGGTCGGTTCGAAGCCACGCCGCAGTTCGGCCAGCGAGGCGAGCTGCGCGGCCCGGTCGCCGGCGGCCAACCGCCACCGGATCACCCTGGGATCGAAGACATTCCAGCCGTCGGCGGCTTGGATGGTGATGCCCACCCGGCGCCGTGAGGCCACCATGCCGAGCGCCTCGAGCACTCGGATGGCTTCGCGCGCCACACTGCGCGACACCTGATGGTCGACGGCCACACCATCGAGGGTCAACACCTGCCCGGCGGCCAGCTGACCCGAGACGATCCCGGTGCCCAGCGCTTCGACCAAGGTGCCGTGTAGCTCACCGGTATTGGTTGCCAGCACCACGCATACATCCTGTCATATCGCGTCTTGACTGGATTCAAAGCTGATCTTCTGGTCAATCCGGTGTAGTCGTCCGATCATTGCGACAGGATGTGGGCGGGCCGATTCGAACGGAAGGTGGTCAGATGACGTCACCGGTCGTGGTCATGGGAGTCTCGGGGTCGGGCAAGTCGGTGGTCGGCGCCGCGCTCGCGCAGCGACTACGGGTGCCGTTCGCCGACGCCGACGACCTGCATCCGGAAACGAACATCGCCAAGATGTCCGCCGGTACCCCGCTCGACGACGACGATCGATGGCCCTGGCTGGAACGCATCGGTGAGTGGCTGACCGCCCATGCCGACGGTGGGGTGATGGCCTGCTCGGCACTCAAGCGGCGTTACCGCGACCAGTTGCGCAGTCATCAACCCGACACCCTGTTCCTGCACCTGGCCGGCAGCTTCGAGTTGATCGCCCGACGGCAGGCCAGTCGGCCCGGACACTTCATGCCGCCCGCGCTGCTGCAATCACAGTTCGACACCCTGGAACCTCTGGCCGCCGACGAGCACGGCGTGACCATCGACGTCGGCCAGAGCATCGACGCCATCGTCGAGGAGTACCTGACTCACACCCCCGGAACGGATCGGTGACCGAAATGCACTCAGCCGTGACGGTTTTGGCCGACGCGCCGGAACTCATCACGCCGGTGGCCGCCGGCTGGCAGCTGATCGCGGCCTTCCTGGCCGGCATCGCGGTGATCGTCGTGCTGATCACCGCGGTCAAGCTGCATCCGTTCCTGGCGCTGATCTTCGGTGCCCTCACCGTCGGATGCACGCCGATCGCGTTGAGCTACCTCGAGCACGTGTTCACCGGCAGCGCAGTGCGCGGTTGGGGATTGTCGACCGCGCTGGCCGCGTTCAGCAGCGGCTTCGGCAGCACGGCAGCCAGCGTCGGCACCCTGATCGCGCTCGGCGCGATGTTCGCCAAACTGTTGGCCGACTCCGGAGGTGCCGACGAGATCGTCGACACCATCGTCGGGCACGCGTCACCGCGCACGTTGCCCTGGGCGATGGCGGCCGTAGGCGCCATCATCGGCTTGCCGATGTTCTTCGAGATCGGTCTGGTGCTGTTGATGCCGGTGATCTACCTGGTGGCCCGACGTTCCGGGCTGTCGTTGATCGCGGTCGGAATCCCCGCGCTGGCCGGCTTGTCGGCCATGCACGGTTTCGTGCCACCCCATCCGGGTCCGGTGGCTGCGGTCGATCTGCTCGACGCCGATCTGGGCCTGACCCTGGGCCTGGGTGTGCTGGTCGCGTTACCCACCATCGTGGTGGCCGGCCCACTGTTCGGCCGGCTCGCCGGTAGGTGGGTGGTGGTCGGCGCACCCGACACCTTCGACTCGGCCCGCGCCGAGGCCGGTCCCGACGTGCGTCGCCCGTCATTCGCCGCGACCTTGACCACCGTGCTGTTGCCGGTGGTGCTGATGATGGGCAAAGCGGTCGCCGACGTCGTGATCGAAGACGAAACTCAATGGTTCAGAAGGATTTTCGACGGGCTGGGGACGCCCGTGGTGGCGTTGCTGCTGGCCGTCGTGGTCGGGATGGTCACCCTGGGACGCGGCGCCGGCATGGGTCGCGCCGAGATCATGAAGTCGGTTGAATCGGGGCTGCCGCCGGTCGCCGGCATCATCATGATCGTCGCGGCCGGCGGCGGCTTCAAACAGGTCCTGGTCGACACCGGGATCGGCACGCTGCTGGCCGAATGGGCTGACCGGGCCAACATCTCGGTGCTGCTGTTGGCCTGGCTGCTGGCGGTGCTGATCCGACTGGCCACCGGCTCGGCGACGGTCGCCACCATCACTGCGGCGTCGCTGGCCCTGGGTCTGGTAGACGGCATGAGCAGCGGCGAGGTGTCGCTGGTGGTGCTGGCGGTGGGTGCCGGATCGCTGTTCTTCTCGCACGTCAATGACGCCGGATTCTGGTTGGTCAAGGAGTACTTCGGTCTCGGCGTGGGTCAGACCATCAAGACCTGGTCCATCATGGAGACCGTGCTGTCGGTGTCCGGCCTGATCGTGGTGCTGGCCTTGGACCTGGTCATCTGACGATTTCGGTGCGCCAGGGGGCGCTGAGCGCCCCCTGGCGCACCGAAATCGCGAGTCAGGCGTTCTCCAGCACCTGTGTGCCACCGGCCATTTCGTCGTGCTTGCCCTGTTTGGTCGGGCTGCTGCTGATGGTCACCGCGATCACGATGTAGGCAATCAAGGCCAGCACCGGACCCAGACAGGGAATCAACGCCAACAGCGTGAACAGGTTGCGGGTCGCGGCCTGCGAAGCCGTGGGCAGCGGCGCGCCGTGCGGGCCGAGTACCCGCAGACCCAGCAACTTCTTGCCCGGGGTCCAGCCCTTGCTGGATTCGAACAGCAGGAAGTAGATGAATGTCAGCAGGCCCGAGAAGATACCGACGCTCAGCATGCCCGGACTCATGCCCAACCACTCGCCGTCGAACAAGCCGCCCAGCAGGAAGCCCAGCAGGCCGGCCACGATGTTGACGATGATGCCGTCGATGATCCGGGCCAGGAACCGCAATCCCAGCCCGCCCGGTTGGGCGCTCCCGGTCGGCGCCCATCCCGGCTGCGGCGGATAGCCGCCGGCCGCTCCGTACGACGGGGGCGGTGGCGGATAGTTGCCCGGCGGCGGGAATTGTGGCGGCGGATTGTTCGGATCGAAGTCACCTGTCGACATGGGCGCCAATCTACCCGCGCGGTCGGAGTCCGCGGGGTGATCGGGTTCAGTGCGCACGCCGAAGGCGCCGACGCCTGCGTGCCTCACTGGCCAGGTCCTCGCCGCGATCACGTGCGGTCTCAGCCAGTTCCACACCCCGATCACGCGCCGTCTCGGCGAGTTCGGTGCCGCGGTCGCGGGCGGTCTCGGCGAGTTCGGTGCCGCGTTCGCGGGCGGTCTCGGCGAGTTCGGTGCCGCGGTCGCGAGCGGTTTCGGCCAACTCGGCAGCGCGTTCGCGGGCCGTTTCGAGCCACGGCGCGCTGCGCTCGGCGGCCACCGCAGCCAGTTCGGTGCCACGCTCCCGGGCCGCCGCCAGCAGCGGTGCGCCGCGTACGGCGGCCACCGTCGCCAGCTCCCGGCCACGCTCGGCGCCGACGTGCAAGCCTTCGCTCAGGTTGTGCCCGACCCGCTCCCCGAGATCGACGACGCGCTCACCGAAGTCGTTGTCCAGCACCGAGTCCGACGACCCGGGCAGGGCGTTGACGACGGTTTCGCCGAAGTGCTGGGCGGCCCGCCGGCCGCGCCACCCCAATGACGGCTTTCCGGCGGTGTCGGCCGCGGCGATGATCAGCCCGCCGAGCAGACTCAGATCGGTGAGGAACTCCCGACGCTTGGCGGCCTTCCGTTCCGGGTCGGTCTCCGACCAGAACATGTGCGAGCCCAGATTGGCCGGGATCACGGTGGTCGCCAACGCGGCCGACGCCAGTCGCGGCACCCGGCCGCTGGCCAACAACAGTCCACCACCGATCTGCACGGCGGCGGTCACCCGGGCAAAGGTCTCGGCGTCTCGGGGCACGTAGGAGCCGACCGGATCCGGTAGCCGCGCTAGACCTTCCAACGTGGGACGGGTGGCATCAGCTGCGGGTTTCGGGCTACGCAAGGCATCGATACCTTGGCCGATGAACGCGGCAGCGAGCAGGGGACGGGCGATTCTGCGGAGCAACATGGCAGCGGTGTTCCCCGAACTCGGCCCAGACAAACCAGTCCGTTGCGGGTGACCGGGGGCCAGCACCGGGTCCAGCACAGGATTCGGTCAGCAAACGAGGTGGATCAGGCCAGCAGCCGTCGCGCCGAGCGCTCCAGCAGGTCTGCGATCTGTTGGTAGGACGCGTAGCCCATGCCCGCACGCACCAGCGCACCGGCATAGAGCAGTTCCAGGGATTCGACCAGAGCCGGGTCGGCATCCGGCCCGAGCGCACTGGTGAGCCGTTGGTTGATCTCCAGCCCGATGCGCAACCGCAAATGCTCGACGTCGGGATCCTTACCGAGCAACGCGGTGGTCACCGCGGCGGCCAGTTCGGGCTCGTCGGCGAGCAGAAGAGCGATGTGGCGCAACACGCCCACTACCCGCTCGACCGGGTCGGCGGACTCGGCCGGCGGCGCCGGCGCAGCGGTCAGTCGCCGCCAGAACACCTCGGCGACCAGATGCTCCTTGGAGGAGAAGTAGGTGTAGGCGGTGGCCGCGCCCACCCCGGCCTCCGCGGCCACCATCCGAATGGTCAGACCGGCGTAGCCGCGTCGACTGAGAACCTCGACCGCGCAGCGTCCCAGCCGGTCTACCGTCTCGGCCTGCTTGGCGGTGAGTCGACGCCGTGTTGCCTCCCGAGCTACCGGTTCGGACACATGTCCGGACGCTACTACAACGCTCTGGCACCGGCAAGGACACCCGCTGACGATCAGCACCGCTCACCGGGTTAGGTTGCCTGGGTGACCGATCACCACGCCGCCGCAACCAGCCCCGTCGACACCGCGCGGTTGTTCGCGCTCGCCGAACGGGTGACCGGGTTCATGCCGGCCGACGAAGGCCGGGCCCTGCATCAGGCCGCGCTGGACTACCTCGACGGTGGGGTCGGGGTCGAAATCGGTTCCTACTGCGGCAAATCCACCGTGCTGCTGGGTGCGGCCGCCGCCGCGACCAACAGCGTGCTGTACGCCGTGGACCACCATCACGGCTCCGAGGAACATCAGGTGGGCTGGGAGTACCACGACGCCAGCCTGGTAGACCCGCACACCGGCCGGTTCGACACCCTGCGCAGCTTTCGGCACACCCTCGACGAAGCGGGACTCGACGACAATGTGGTTGCGGTGGTGGGCAAATCACCGGTGGTGGCGCGTACCTGGGGTACACCGCTGCAGTTCCTGTTCATCGACGGGGGCCACACCGAAGCCGCCGCGCACCGGGACTTCGAGGGCTGGGCGCGCTGGGTGAAACCCGGGGGAGCCCTGGTCATTCACGACGTGTTCCTCGATCCCGCCGAAGGCGGTCAGGCCCCACACCAGATCTATCGGCGCGCGCTGGACGGCGGCCAGTTCCGGGAGATCACGGCATGCCACACGCTGCGGGTGCTGGAGCGGACCGGGGGCGCGGCCGGACAACCCGCCGACTGACCCGGTGTCGCGGCCGGTTCAGCGCTCGGTCGCCACGCACTGACAATCGAACTCGCCGGCCAGCCCGCGCGGCAACTGTTCGCCGCGGAAGATGCCGGCACCGGCGGTGGCGCCCGACAGTGCATCCGCGGCCAGGATCACCGCGGCGCCGGTCCAGGTGGTGCGTTCCACCGGCCAGCGCTTGCCGTCGGCGAACACCAACCCGGTCCAATACGAGCCGTCCCGCTCGCGTAGGTGCTGCATGTTGGCGAACTGCTCGACTGCCCGGTCGCGATCGCCGAGCGCATCGAGGGACAACACCAACTCGCAGGTTTCGGCCCCGGTCACCCATGGGCGGTCATCGACGCACCTGATGCCCAGACCCTCGACCACGAAGTCCGACCAGCGTTGGGCAATCCTTTCCTCGGCTGCCGCACCGCGCAACGCGCCGCCCAGGATCGGGTAGTACCAGTCCATCGAATGGTGCGGTTTCTCGGTGAACGCCTCGGGATGCGCGGTCAGCGCATGTTCTAGTCCACCGAGGGCCAGCTCCCACTCCGGCTGCTCCTCACCGAGCAGGGCGGCCAGCGCCAGTGCGCACCGGATGCTCTGGTAGATGCTCGCCGAGCCGGTCAGCAAGGCTTCCGGAACGGGCCCGGAAGGTGAACTGGCCCAGCAGATCTCACCACCTGGGCGCTGCAGGCCGAGTACGAAGTCGATGGCGGCGCGCACCGTGGGCCACATCCGCCGGGCAAACTGCTGGTCCGCGGTGATCAGCACGTGATGCCACACCCCGGTGGCCAGATAGGCGCAGAAGTTGCTGTCGGAGTTGGCGTCCTCGATGACCCCGGCCCGCAACTGGATCGGCCAGCTTCCGTCGGCCCGTTGTGTGCGACGGGACCACTCGTAGGCCGCCCGGGCCGGCTCGAACAGACCCGCGGCGGTCAGCGCCATGGCACATTCCACGTGGTCCCAGGGGTCGGTGTGCCCGGTGGGTGACCAGGGAATGGCTCCGGAAGACTCCTGCGTCGCGGCGATCGACTCGGCGGTCTGCAGGCATTGCGCAGCAGAAAGTACGCCGGACACCTCGGGCAGGTCAGGCAACGTCGACCGCCTGCGGATCGGGCTCTTGGGCGTCCTTGCGGAAGTACAGCGCCACACTCTTGCCGATCAGCGGATTCAGTGCGGACTCGGCGAATCGGGTCAAGCGCGGCCGGGACATCATGTCCCACACCAGAAGTCGATGATAGCCGCGGACCGCCGGGTGGTCGGTGTGCGCTACGCCCACTGCGCACTTGATCCACCAGTACGGTGAATGCAATCCGTGGGCGTGGTGTCCGTGGGTGTAGCGCAGTCCGTGCGCGCGCACCTTCGACCGCAGCGCGCTGGCCTGATAGATCCGGATGTGGCCGCCTTCGTTGGCATGGTATTCGTCGGATAGCAGCCAGCAGATCCGCTCCGGCAGCCAGCGTGGAACGGTGATCGCAAGAGCGCCACCGGGTTTGAGCACCCGGATCAGTTCGGCGATGGCCGCGTCATCCTCTGGGACGTGTTCGAGGATCTCCGAGGCGATCACCACGTCGAAGCTGTCGTCCGGGTAGGGCAGTTGCAACGCGTTGCCCACCACGGCATCCGCCCGGGCGCCCGCCGGCACCTCGCCGGCTCGGGCCATCGCCTCGAACATGGTGGCCACCTCGGCGAGTTCGGCGGCGTTCTGGTCGAACGCGATGACATCTGCGCCGCGCCGGTAGGCCTCGAAGCTGTGTCGGCCCGCCCCGGCGCCGACATCGATCACCTTGGTTCCGGGCCCGACGCCGAGTCGGTCGAAGTCCACCGTGAGCATCACCGGCTCCTGTCGATCGCGCGCTGGTAGACCGCGACCGTCTGCGCGGCAACCGATTCCCAGCTGTAGACGTCCAGTGCGCGCTGTCGGCCGGCCACCCCGATCGCATAACGGCGCTCCGGGGAGTCCAGCAGGGCGCCCAGGGTGGCGGTCAGTTCCTCGACATCGCCCGGGGTCACCAGTTCGGCGCAGGTTCCTTCGGTACCGAGCACCTCGGGCAGCGCCCCGGCCCGGCTGGCAACGATCGGGGTCCCACTGGCCATCGACTCCACCGCGGGCAGCGAGAAGCCCTCGTAGAGCGAAGGGATGCAGGCGATCTCGGCCGACCGCAGCAGCCCGGCGAGTTCGTCGTCGGAAAGGCCGCTGGAGATGTGCACGATATCGGAGATGCCCAGCTCGGCGATCAGCTTCTGGGTGGGGCCGTTGCTCTCCAGCCGTGCCACCAGCTGCAGTTCCACATCACGTTCGGTGCGCAGCTTGGCGACCGCGGCCAGCAGGTTCGACACCCCCTTGAGCGGCACGTCGGCGCTGGCGATCGCGATGATCCGGCCCGGCACCCGCGGCTCCAGACTGGGTGCGAACACCTCGGTGTCCACCCCGAGCGGAACCACATGCAGCTGGCTCGGACTGACCTGGAAGTCCTGGGCGATGTCGGCGGCCGAGGTCGAGGACACCGTGAGCAGATCCGGGATGTTGCGTGCCACCCGCTTTTGCATCTCGGCGAATCCGTACCAACGCCGCACCAGCGGTTTGCGCCACCAGCGTGCGGCCTCCAGGTCGAGCACCCGGTCCCGGGTGATCGGATGATGCACGGTGGCCACCACCGGCAGCCCGAGCGCGGCGATCTTCAGCAGCCCGGTACCCAGGCTCTGGTTGTCGTGCACGATGTCGAAACGGGTCGCGGGATCGCGTTGCAGCTCGGTGAGCAAGCGTGCCGCCCGCAATCCGAAGGTGCGCGGCTCGGGGAAGCCGGCCGTCCACATGGTGGCCAACTCCAGCAGGTCGATCCGGTCCCGGATCTCGCTGGGCCGGGGCACCCGGAACGGATCGGGTTCGCGGTAGAGGTCCAGGCTGGGCACTTTGCGGAGCACCACCCGCGGGTCCAAACCGTCCGGATAGGGCGGGCCGGAGAACAGTTCGACCTGGTGGCCGAGCTCTACCAAGCCGCGGCTGAGATGCCGCACATAGACGCCCTGACCTCCGCAATGTGTCTTGCTGCGGTACGACAACAGCGCGATCCGCATACTCAGGACACCTCAGGGAATTGTCTGGACATGTGTCCAGACCTTAATTCGCCGCGCTAACTGATGCAACGCGTCGTCTGTGCAGGGCTGCCCGGTGCCGGCCGTCGCGCTACGGTGGGCGTGTGCGTGCGCTGATCGTCGTCGACGTGCAAAACGATTTCTGCGAAGGTGGTTCGCTGGCGGTCGCCGGCGGAGCCGACACCGCCCGCGCGATCAGCACGCTGCTGGCCGGACCGCACGGCTATGACCACGTGGTGGCCACCCGGGACTGGCATGTCGATCCGGGCCCGCACTTCGCCGCGGACCCGGACTACCGCGACTCCTGGCCGCCGCACTGCGTGGCCGGTTCCCGCGGCGCGCAGTTCCATCCCGACCTGGACACCGCCGCGGTCGAGGCGGTGTTCGACAAGGGCGCCGACAGCGCGGCCTACAGCGGCTTCGAGGGCCGCGACCACCGCGACGCCGCGCTGCTCGACTGGCTGCGCCGACACCACGTCGACCAGGTCGACGTGGTCGGTATCGCCACCGACTACTGCGTGCGGGCCACCGCCGAGGACGCGGTCCGAGCCGGGTTCGACACGCGGGTGTTGCTGCCGCTGACGGCCGGGGTGGCGCCGGACTCGACCGCTACCGCGGTGGCGGCGTTGCGCGCCGCCGGCGTCGACGTCGTCGAGGCCACCGGGGAACCCGCCTGATGGTGCAGATCGAAACAGCGCGACTGCTGGCCACCGCAGCCCGATCCGCCGAATGCGTGGCGGTCCATGACCGAGCCGGCTGGCTGGCCCTGTTCAGCGCCGACGGTCGGGTCGAAGACCCGGTCGGTTCGGCGCCGCACGCGGGCGCCGAGCAGATCGCGGCGTTCTACGACACCTTCATCGCGCCGCGCCGGATCACCTTCCACGTCGACGCCGACCTGGTGTGCACCGACTCGGTATTGCGCGACGTCACCCTCGAGGTGGCCATGTCGCCGACGGTCACGATGCAGATCCCGACCTACATCCGGTACGTGATCGTCGAGCGCGACGGCGGACCGGGAATCGCCGGGCTGCACGCGTATTGGGAACTACCGGCGATGGTGCGCCAGTTCGCCGCCGCAGGCAGCGCAGCCGTCCCGGTGGGCGCCAAACTGTTCGGCAGCCTGCTGGCCAATCAAGGGATCGGCGGTACGGCCGGGTTCTTGTCCGGCTGGCGCCGCGTGGGCCGACACCAGCGGGCCGCCGTACATGCGTTGACCCGCGCCCTGTCCGACGGCGACGAGCTCGGGGTGCGCCGCGCGCTGGCGCCGGGCGCCCAGCTCGACGTCGACGCCGACGAACTCATGGCCCGGCTGCACGGCACCCGCTGGGCCAAGGAGATCCGGGCCGGGAACTCGGTGGCGATCTCGGCGCGCGGTGCGCACCGCGCGGCCCTGATCGCCGAGTTCGGTGCGGGCACCGCGGTGCGCCGGTTGCGTTACTTCGCCGGCTGAGCGCAATCCCATTCAGCCGTCGGGGTGGTTGCGCCGAAACAATGTGCCGGCAGTCAGCAACAGCAGGCTGATCACCAGGATCGCGGTGGCCAGTACGTGAATCTGCGGCGGCACAGCAGATTTGGCGGCCGCGTTGACGTACAGCGGATAACTGACCGTGGTGCCACTGACGAAGTAGGTGATCACGAAGTCGTCCAGTGACAGCGCGAACGACAGCAGCGCGGCCGCCACGATACCCGGCAGCACCATCGGCAGCGTCACGGTCCGAAACGTGCGGAGGGGACCGGCGCCCAGATCCAGTGCCGCGTCCTCGAGCGTCCAGTCCACGCCGCGCACCCGGGCGCGCACCGTCATCGCGATGAAGCTGACCTGAAACGTCACGTGCGCCAACACGATCGTGCCGACTCCACCGGCCCAGCCCAGATCGGTGAACAACATCAACAGGGCTGCCCCCATCACCACCTCGGGTGCGGTCAAGGGCAGTACCAAGAACGTCTCCAGCGCCCGGTTCCCATGAAAGCGGTAGCGCACCAAGGCAATTGCCACAAGTGTGCCGAGCACCACCGCGATCGCGGTGGAGATCCCGGCAACCAGCAGACTGACCTGCAGGGCCTTGGTCAAGCCCGGATACTTGAACGGGTCGGCCCAGTTCTGCAACGTGAAGCCGTGCCAGGTGTAGTTGAACCGCCCCTTCGGCTCGTTGAACGAGAACGCCACGATCACGAAGATCGGCAAGAACAGGTACAGCAGCACCAGCGCGGCGATGATCCGCAGCAGCCAATCGCCCAACCGGCTGCTACCACCGACCCGGCCGACCCGCCGGCCGGCACCGAGCTGCGCCTTGGTCAGCAGCGTGCTCATGCCAGATCCTCGGTGCCCAACGCCCGGGTGTAGCCCAGCACCCCGGCCAGGATCAGCGCCATCAACACGAAGCTCAGCGCAGCAGCCGCCGGGTAGTCCTTGACCACCAGGAACTGCTTCTGGATCACGGTGCCGATCATGGTGTTCTGCGCGCCACCCAGATAGTCGGCGTTGATGAAGTCTCCGACCGCGGGGATGAAGACCAGCAGGCTGCCGGCGATGACGCCGGGCAACGACAACGGCAGCACCACCTTGGCGAACACCCGGGCACCCGATGAGTACAGATCGCGGGCCGCCTCCAGCACGCGGGGATCGATCTTGGCCAGGCTGACGTAGAGCGGCAGGATCATGAAAGTCATCGAGTTGTAGACCAGGCCACCGACCACGGCCCAGCCGGTGGACAGCAGCCGTCCCTCGGCCGGCAGCAACCCGACGCTGCCCAGCACGTCGACCACCACACCGTCGTCGGCCAGGATGGTCTTCCAGGCCAGCGTGCGGACCAGAAAGGTGACGAAGAACGGCAGCACCACCAGACCGAGCAGCAAGTTCTGGTACCGGCCGGACTTGAATGCGATGACGTACGCCAGTGGAAAGCCGATCAGCAGGCACACCACCGCGGTGCACGCCGCGTAACCCAGCGAGCGCAGGATCTGATCGGAGTAGGTCGAGAAGGCGTCGGCATAGTTGCCGAAATTCCAGGAGAACGTCAGCGTCGGCAGGAACACCGAACCGCTCGCGGTCGACAACGAGGTGCGCAACAGCGACCAGAACGGCACCACGAAGAACACCGCCAGGTACAGCAGCGCCGGTCCGATCATCAGCGCAACCGTGAGCCGGAAGCTGCGCCGGCCGCCGGTGCGCACGTCGGACGTCCGGCGCCGCGCCGGCACCTCAGCCCCCGGTGACCGCGGCGTAGGCGGCATTGAAGGCCTGGGTCTGCTGGTCGGTCAGGGCCGGCCAGGAATGCATCCGGTCCATGGTCTGCGCCGGCGGGTTGACCAACGGACTGCCGGCCAACGCCGGATCGATCTTGGTCAGCTCGTCACCCATGTCAGCGAGCACCGGCACGAACTTGGTGGCGGCGATCAGCTTGGCGTAGTTGGCGCGGTCGTAGACGAAGTCGATCCAGGCTTCGGCGCCCTTCTGGTTCTCGGTGGTGTAGGGGATCACCATGGTGTCGATGAACCAGGTTCCCCCCGACTCGGGCACCACGAAGTCCAGGTCCGGGTTGCCGGCCTGCAACTGGGCGATGTCACCCGAGTAGGCCTGCGCGATGACCAGATTCCCGCGGTCCAGATCGTCGAGGTAGTCGTTGCCGGAGAAGCGGCGGATCTGCCCACTGTCCTTGTGCCGGGCCAATTCGTCTACGGCCGCGTCGACTGTGTCCTGGGTCGGGTCGGCCAGCGAGTTCCCTTGCGCCAGCAGGATCATCCCGACGGCGTCCTGCATGTCGGACATGATGCTGACCCGGCCCTTGAACGCCGGATCCCACAGGTCCTCGACCTTGGTGATGGGTCGCCCGGCCAGCCGCTTGTTGTAGCCCAGGCCCACCATGCCCGACATCCACGGCGCGATGAACCGCCGACCCGGATCCACCGGGGATTCCAGCAGGTCGGTGCGCAGGTTGGCCAGGTTGGGCACCCGCTGCTCACGAATCTCGTTGAGCCAGCCCAGACTCTTGAGCCGGGCAGCCATGAACTCGGTCGGCACCACCAGGTCGGCGCCGATGTCCTGCTTACGGGCAAGCAGTTCCTTGTATTTGGCGAACCACTGCTCGTTGTCGTTGAAGTCCTCGCGGTAGTCCACGGTCAGTCCGCTGGCCTTCTGGAACGAGTCGAGGAACCCGTCGACCAGGTAGGCCGGCCAGTTCGAGATCCGCACCGTGCCGGTGGCCGGGGAACCGTCGTCGGGCAGCGCGCTGGTGCTCAGCGCCGGTGCACTCTCGGAACCACATGCGGCCAAGAACGACGGCCCGAGCAGCAGCGCGGCCGCCGCCGCGCTGCTGCGCTGCAGGAAACGGCGCCGCGAACCGGTCGTCGCGGGCACGAATCGCTGGTCTGCATCGCCGTGATACCGGCCGGTCATGGTCCACCCTTCCGCTGGCTGCCTGTGCGAGTACTGCGCTTGCACATCAACTTAGGACGTCGCGCGGGTGCTCACCGGGAGTCGTCGAGGTTGGGTCGCCGACCGGGGCGGGCTCGGACGGCAGCACCAGCGCGCTCTCCGGGCGCCAACTGGCATACACCCGATCACCCGGTCGCAGCAGCGGCAACTCCTGCTCGGGGCCGACCTGAGCGACGATCTGGGACTGGCCGGGACCCGCCAACCTCAGCCGCAGCACCGGCCCGTGGAAGGTCAGGTCGGTCACCGTGGCGCCGACCGTGGTGGCCGGTTCGGGCACCGGCGCGGTGGAGATCCGGATCCGTTCCGGGCGCACCATCACCGTGACCGGGCCGGTCGGCACGAAGGTGGGCCCGGGGGTGGCGGCCAGTGTGCTGCCCAGGGCATCGACCTGGATCAGGTCGCGGTTGGCCCGGCCGGTGTGCTGCCCGGGCCACAGGTTGGCCTGGCCGATGAAGCCGGCGACGAACACGGTGGCCGGTCGGTCGTAGATCCCGGCGGGTGTGCCGACCTGCTCGACCCGGCCGGCGTTGAGCACCGCTATCCGGTCGCTCATCTGCAACGCCTCGTCCTGATCGTGGGTGACGTAGACGAACGTGATACCCAAATCCCGTTGGATGCGTTTGAGTTCGGTTTGCATGACCTGCCGCAGCTTGAGGTCCAGGGCGCCCAGCGGTTCGTCGAGCAGCAGCGCGGACGGTTGGTTCACCAGCGCGCGGGCCAACGCCACCCGCTGTTGCTGCCCACCGGACAGTTGGGCCGGCCGACGCTCGGCCAGCTCGGTGAGCCGGACCACCTCGAGCATCTCGTCGACCCGGCGCGCGATCTCACCCTTGCCCAGCTTGCGGTCCAGCCGACGGCTCCGCGGCCCGTACCCGACGTTGTCCCGGACACTCATGTGCGGGAACAACGCGTAATGCTGGAACACGGTGTTGACGTTGCGTTTGTGCGGTGGTGTGCGCGAGACGTCGGCGCCGTCGAGCCGGATCGCACCGGAACTGGGCGTCTCGAACCCGGCGATCAGTCGCAAGGTGGTGGTCTTACCGCACCCGGACGGACCCAGGATCGAGAAGAATTCCGCGGCACCCACCGTGAGGTCGACGTCGTCGACTGCCACGAAGTCACCGAAACGTTTGCTCACGTGTTCGATCTCGATGATCGGCGGCACTGGTTCGGCGGCCCGGCCCTCGGCGGGCGCCGTATCCAGGCCGGTGCCGGATCTGGTCAGGGCCGCCCCTCCTCGACTGCGTCGGCTCCGAGTCTGCGCAACTGCGCGGGATGCCGTGGCTCAACGATCACTCATCACCGGTGTGCCGTGCAACCGAATCCGGTTGCAGATCTGGTGGCTTGCGGGCCGCCTGAGCCGTTTCGGCAAGCAAACCAAGTAGGGTCGCGCAGGAACCCGATCGTGGGAGACGAGATGACCGTGCTGGGTCTGCCCGACACCACCCGCGCCTGCCTGTTCGATTTGGACGGTGTCCTCACCGACACCGCCAGCGTGCATAGGCTGGCGTGGCAGGCGATGTTCGACGAACTGCTGGCCGCCCGGGCCGGCGGGCTGGCCTGGCAGCCGTTCGATGTCGACCTGGATTACCGGCGCTACGTCGACGGCAAGCCGCGCGCCGACGGCACCCGCAGTTTCCTGGCCAGCCGCCAGATCCAGCTGCCCGAGGGCAACCCGGACGATAGCCCCCGGACGGCGACCGTGCACGGCTTGGCCAACCGCAAGAACGAACTGTTCCAGCAGGCGCTGGCCAGCCAGGGCGTCGACGTCTTCGAGGGCTCGCGGCGCTACCTGGAAGCGGTGACCCAGGCCGGGCTGGCGGCAGCAGTGGTGTCGTCAAGCGCCAACACCGCGCAGGTGTTGGCGCTGACCGGCTTGGACCGCTACATCAGCGCCCGGGTCGACGGCGTCACGCTGCGTACCGAAGGCATGCCCGGCAAACCGGCGCCGGATGCGTTCCTGCGTGCTGCCGCGATGCTGGCGGTGCCGCCGGCGCAGGCCGCGGTGTTCGAGGACGCGCTGGCCGGTGTGGCTGCCGGCCGGGCCGGGGGATTCGGGTGCGTGATCGGCGTGGATCGGGTTGGTGATCCAGAGTCGTTGTTGCGCAACGGTGCTGATCTGGTGGTGAACGATCTGAGCGAGTTGCTGGAGGACGGATGCTGACCGAGGCCGACTACCCGGTCGAGGAGTGGGTGGTTCGCGAGACCCGACTGAACCTCGACGTGCTGGCAGAGTCGGAATCGCTGTTCGCCTTGTCCAACGGCCACATCGGCCTGCGCGGCAATCTCGACGAGGGCGACCCGCACGGATTGCCGGGCACCTACCTGAACTCCTTCTTCGAGTTGCGCCCACTGCCGTACGCCGAAGCCGGCTTCGGCTACCCGGAAGAGGGACAGTCGATCATCGACGTGACCAACGGCAAGATCTTTCGGCTCTCGGTCGATGACCAGCCGTTCGACGTGCGTTACGGCGAACTGCTGGAACACGAACGGGTATTGGACATGCGTGCCGGGACGCTGACCCGCCGGGCCCGCTGGTCCTCCCCGGCGGGTAAACAGATCGCACTGCGCAGCACCCGGCTGGTGTCGCTGGTACACCGCAGCATCGCGGCCTTCGAGTACGTGGTGTCCGCGTTGGATCAACCGGTGCGGATCACGGTGCAATCCGAACTGGTCGCCAACGAGGACCAGCCCACGCCGTCGGACGATCCGCGGGTGGCTGCGGTGCTGCAGCACCCGCTGCAAGCCGTCGAGCACGACGTGCACGGGCAACAGGCGACGCTGATCCACACCACCCGCAACAGCGGACTGATGATGGCCGCCGCGATGGACCACCTCGTCGAGGCTGCGGGCCGGGTCGAGATCCACACTTCCGCGGTGCCCGATCTGGCCCGCAGCACCGTGATCTGCGAGCTGCAGCCCGGCGAGCAGTTGCGGATCGTCAAGTTCGTGGCCTACGGCTGGTCCAGCCTGCGCACCCGCCCGGCGCTGCACGACCAGGTGGCTGCCGCGCTGGCCAATGCCGCCTACACCGGCTGGGCCGGCCTGGTGGAGCTGCAACGGGACTATCTGGCCGAGTTCTGGGACAGCGCAGACGTCGAGGTGTACGGCGACCCGATGTGTCAGCAGGGCGTCCGGTTCGGTCTGTTCCAGGTGTTGCAGAACAGCGCCCGGGCCGAGCGGCGCGCGATTTCCGCCAAGGGTCTGACCGGCACCGGTTACGACGGCCACGCCTTCTGGGACACCGAGGGATTCGTGCTGCCGTTGCTGACCTACACCGCGCCGGAAGCAGCCGCCAATGCGTTGCGCTGGCGGGCTTCGACGCTGGATCGGGCGCGGGCCCGGGCCGCCGAACTGGACCTGGCCGGGGCAACCTTCCCGTGGCGCACCATCCGCGGCGAGGAATGCTCGGCGTACTGGCCGGCCGGCACGGCCGGCTGGCACGTCAACGCCGACATCGCATTGGCCTTCGAGCGCTACCGCATCGTCACCGGCGACGGCAGCCTGGAAGCCGAGTGCGGTCTAGCGGTGCTGGTCGAGACCGCCCGGATGTGGCTGTCATTGGGGCACCACGACCGACACGGCGTCTGGCATCTGGACGGCGTCACCGGTCCCGATGAATACACCGCGGTGGTGCACGACAACCTGTTCACCAATCTGATGGCCGCGCAGAACCTGCGGATCGCGGCCGCGGCCTGCGAGCGGCACCCGGAGTTGGCCGACGAACTCGGCGTCAGCAACGAAGAGACGGCGGCCTGGCGGGACGCCGCCGCGGCGGTGTATCTGCCCTACGACGACGAACTGGGCGTGCACCAGCAGTGCGAGGGTTTCACCCGGCTGCGGGAATGGAACTTCACCGAAAACACCAAGTATCCGCTGCTGCTGCACGAGCCCTATGTCCGGCTGTATCCGGCCCAGGTGATCAAACAGGCCGACCTGGTGTTGGCGATGCACTGGCAGGGCCATGTGTTCAGCCCCGAACAGAAGGCCCGCAACGTCGACTACTACGAGCGGCGCACCACCCGCGACTCGTCGCTGTCGGCCTGCACGCAGGCCGTGCTGTGCGCCGAGGTGGGGCATCTCGAGTTGGCGCACGCCTACGCTGCCGAGGCCGCGCTGATCGATTTGATGGACCTGCACGACAACACCCGCGACGGCTTGCACATGGCTTCGCTGGCGGGGGCGTGGAGTGCAGTGGTGGCCGGCTTCGGGGGACTGCGCGACGATCAGGACCTGCTCGCGTTCGACCCGCAACTGCCCGGTGGCATAACGCGACTGGTCTTCCGGCTGCGTTGGCGCGGCTTCCGGGTCACGGTCGACGTGACCCACCGGGAGGCCAGCTACACCTTGCGCGACGGGCCCGACGGCAGGCTGCGGGTGCGGCACGCCGGTCGCGACCTGATGCTGAGCACCGCCGCGCCGGTGCGGGCCCCGATCCGGCCCCGGGTGCCGCTGCTGCCGCCTCCGCAGCAGCCGCCGGGACGCGCCCCGTTGCATCATCGCGGCCACTGAGCTCCGCGGTGCGCCCGCCGGGTCCCGGACCGGACATGGCAGCATGCCCAGCGTGAGCCCACGCCGTGCCTTCTTCACCGTCACCGACGCCGGGTACCACCCGACTCCTTATGCCCGCAGCCACTGGGGCCTCGATCACCTCAACGGCCCCGCCGTGGTGGGTCTGGCCGCTCACGCCGTGCAGCAGCTCTGCGGCGAGGGGTTCGCGCCCACCCGGCTGACGGTGGACCTGTTCCGGGCCGCCCGCGAACTGCCGACCACGGTGACGACCACCGTGGTGCGCGCGGGCCGTCGGATTCGCAACGTGGAATGTGATGTCTTGCAAGATGGTTCGGCGGTTGCCCGGGCCACGCTGGTGGCCTACCGCCGCAGCGTGCCGCCGACCGGTGAACTCTGGTCACCGCAGCGCGAATTCGACTATCCGGATACCGAATTGCCCGGCGCGGCGGACTACACCGGCCCATTCGTCGGCAGCGGATCCCGGGGTTGGACCGAGTCGATCGCCGATCACCAGAACGCCGAGCGCACCCGGTTCCTGGATCGTCCGATCGATGTGGTGGCCGGTACCGCCAACAGCCCGTTCGTGGCTGCCGCGGTGATCGCCGAATCCACCAGTCTGACCACCAATCTGGGCTCCGGCGGTGTCGGCTACATCAACGGTGACCTGACCGTCGGTTTGGCGCGGCTACCGGTCGATGACTGGCTCGGCGTGCAGGAGGATGCGCATTGGTCCGCCGACGGTGTGGCGGTGGGGACCGCGACGCTGTTCGACCGGCGCGGCCCGTTCGGCTCCGGCATGGTGACCGCGGTGGCCAACCCGGCTGCCCAGATCGACTTCGCGGCGGCCGATTTCCCGGGCCTGCGCCCGCACCTGGCTTGAGCCCGGCTCAGCCCCACTCATGTGACATCGCCCTGGAATCGACTGCGGCATCAACCGATACCGACTTGCGGACCCGCCCACCGGACACCGCGATCAGCAGGGTGGCCAACGCTGCGGTGGCCGCCCCGGCGACGAAGATGGCGATGAACGCCCGCTCCGACGGCACCGACTGGCCCAGCAGCACCGCGACCACCGCGGCGGCCAGTGAGCTGCCCACCGTCCGGGCGATCGCGTTGATGCCGGTGGCCACCCCGGTCTCGCCGGGTTGTGCTTCGCTGACCACCAGCGCCGGCAGCGCCCCGTAGGCCAGGCTGATGTAGGCGTTGGTGGCCATCCCGGCGACGATCACTTGCCACGGCGCCGAATGCCAGATGGCCAGCCCGGCGAACCCGAGCATGCCGGCCACCGCCCCGGTGATCAACACTGGGCGGGCACCGAACCGGTCGATGAACACCCCGCTGGCTGTCGCGGTGATGAAACCGGTCAGCGCACCGGGCAGCAGGAACGCCACACTGGCCTGCAGCACACTGGCCGAGAAGCCGTATCCGGCGACATCCCGCGGGATCTGCACGAACAGCGTCAAACCCAGGAATCCGAAGTACAGACCCATCCCGACGAAGATGGTGGCCAGGTTGGTCGACACCATCGCGCGTCGGCTCAGCATGGCCGTGGAGACCAGCGGGTGACGACGGCCGCGTTCCCAGCGCCACCAACCCAGCAACACAGCGCTGCCGCCGGCCAGGCAGCACACCGTGGGCCAGCCGAGCCAGCCCCAGCTGTCGCCCTGCGTGATGGCGAGCAGCACGGCGGTCAACCCGACCGCCAAACCGAGCGCGCCCAGCCAGTCGATGCCGCCGGTGCCGGTGCCGGGTCGGGACGGCACCCTGGCGCCGACCGCGAGGATCACCAGCGCGGTGAATCCTGCGCTCAACCAGAACACCCGGTGATAGCCGGCGCCGTCGCTCATCAACAGTCCGGTCACCACCAGACCCACACCGCCGCCGAACCCCAGGGTGCCGGACAGGATCGCCAAGGCGCGCACCACCTGCCGCGGCGGCAGTTCCTCGCGCAGGATCGTCACACAGATCGGGTACAGCCCGAACGACACGCCCTGCAGCACCCGGGCGGCGATCAGCACCGGCAACGACGACGTCGTCGCCGCCAGGATCGACCCGAACAACACCACGACCAGCACCCACAGCAGCACGTGTTTGGTGTTGTACAGATCGGCCAGCCGTCCGATCAGCGGGGTGGCCGCGGCCGCGGCGAGCAGGTTCGCGGTGATCGCCCAGCTGACCGCGACGGTCGAGACCTCGAGCTGATCGGCGATCACGGTCAGCACCGGGACCACGGCGGTCTGCAGCAAGGCGACGGTCAGCGCGGCCAGGCTCAGCACCGCCAGCAGCACACCGGTGGAGGTTCGCTGGCGGGCCGTCGTCACGCAAACGATTATGTCGTCTAACAATTCGCCGCGCGCTCCGGGGACTGCCGTTGTGATCCGGGCATGGTCGAATTGTCGCCATGCCCGAGGACTTGGCGGCGTCGCCCGCACTGACCGCCGACGCTTTCACCGGTCATCGGCCCCGCAGTGTCGGGGACCTGTCGGTCGAGACCCACGGCATCGCTCCGGTGCCCGAGGACCAACGCTACGGCCGGCCCGCCCGGATGTTCACCGTATGGTTCGCCCCGCAGGTCACCATGACCGGCGTGTTCGCCGGCACGCTGGCGATCGTCCTCGGACTGGGCTTCTGGCTGGGCCTGCTGGCCATGACCATCGGTACCGTCCTGGGGTCGGCGGTGGTCGCCTACCTGTGCACCTGGGGTCCGCGGACCGGCACCGCCCAGTTGCCGAATTCCCGAATGGCGTTCGGCGCGGGCGTGAAACTGCCCGCGGCATTGCAATGGCTGTCTTCGATCGCCTGGGACGGTCTGGTCGGACTGTTCGGCGCCGAGGCGCTCGCGCTGCTCGTCGACATCCCGTTCTGGGTCGCGGTGCTGCTGGTGCTGGGCGCCCAGGGCGTGGTCGGTTTCTTCGGCTACGAACTGTTGCACCGGGTGCAGGCCGTGCTGACCGTGGTGCTGCTGTCCACCTTCGTGCTGCTCGCGGTCAAACTCGTCGGCGGGCACCCGGTGCTGGTGCCGGCCGCGCTGAGCGGCGCCGAGTTGGCCGGGGCGTTCGTCTTCGAGGTGACGATCGCGTTCAGCCTGGCCATCTCATGGGCGAGTTATGCAGCCGACTTCAGCCGCTATCTGCCCGCGGACGCCCCGCCCCGGCGGGTCTTCGGGTTCAGCTTCGCGGGTCTGGTCTCGGCGTACGTCTTCGTCCAGGGCATCGGGATCGCCGGTGCGGATCTGCTCTCCGACCACACCGCCGCCGGCGTGCAGACCGTGATGGGCGGCGGGCTGCTGTCGGTGGTGGCGCTGCTGGCGATCGTGTTGGCCTCGGTCGGCTCGAGCGCGATGAACGACTACAGCGGTTCGCTGGCGCTGCAAACCCTCGGGGTCCGGGTACGCCGGCCGGTCTCGGCCTTGGTGGTGACCGGGTTGGCCTTCGCGTTGATCATGTGGCTGCATGCCAATGACACCGCCACCCGGTTCACCGATGTGCTGCTGCTGGTGGGCTATTGGATCCCGGCGTTCGTGGCCATCGTGACGATCGACTGGGCGCTGCGGATCGGTGGCCGACGCAGCCTGAATCCGGCACTGGAGCGCACCGAGACCGCGGACGCGGTGGCCGCGGTGGTGGTGTTCGTGCTGTCCTACGCCGCAGCGCTGCCGTTCATGAACACCACGCTGGTGCAGGGTCCGGTGGCGGTGGCCTGGCACGGTGCCGACATCGCCTATTTCGTCAATCTGGTGGTGGCCGTACTGCTCTACGGCGGCTGGCGCCGATTGCGCCGATAGTCAAGGTCCACCAAACACGGTCCAGGAAGGAAGTATTCGGGTGCGGGTCGCGATCCTCGACGACTATCAGGGTGTGGCGCTGGAAATGGCCGACTGGTCGCCGGTTGCCGATCGGGCCGAGATCACGGTGTTCGGTGACCATCTCGGTGATCCCGATGACGTGGTCGCGCGGTTGTTGCCGTTCGACGTGGTGTTCGTGATGCGGGAACGCACGCCGCTACCAGCGGCCGTGCTGGACCGACTGCCCAGTCTCAAGTTGATCGCCTCGACCGGTGCGGTCAATGCCGCGATCGACACCGACGCCGCCGACCGGCGCGGCATCCGGGTCACCGGTACCCGCGGCAGCAAGGCCGCGACGGTCGAGTTGACCTGGGCGTTGATCCTGGCGGCCGCGCGCAAGCTGCCGACCGAGGTCGCCTCGGTGCGGGCCGGCGGCTGGCAGACCTCGGTCGGAACCGAACTGTCCGGCCGCACCCTGGGGGTACTGGGCCTTGGCCACATCGGTGCGGCGGTGGCGCGGATCGGCACCGCATTCGGGATGCAGGTGATCGCCTGGAGCCCGAACCTGACCGCCGAGGCCGCATCGGCGGCCGGTGCCACCTGGGTGGACCGCGACACCTTGTTCACCGATGCCGACGTGCTGAGCATCCATGTCCGGCTCGGTGCCCGCTCCCGCGGTCAGGTCGGCGCGGCCGAACTGACCGCGATGAAGCCGACGGCGTTGTTGGTCAACACCTCTCGCGGACCGATCGTCGACGAGCAGGCCTTGCTGGCGGCGCTGCGCACCCGCAGCATCGCCGGCGCCGCACTGGATGTGTTCGACGTCGAACCGCTGCCGCCGAACCACCCGCTGCGCGGTTTGGACAATGTGGTGGCCACACCGCACATCGGCTACGTCACCGACCGGTCCTACCGGCTGTTCTTCACCGACGCGGTGGCCGCCATCTCGGACTGGCTCGACGAGCAAGGCTGAAACCGGTTCGTGACGCATCGTTCGGCGGGTACTGGCCGGGTTCCGGAACCGGACGTGAGACGGTTACAGGACTATGGATACGTACGACTACGTCACGTATGAGGCGTTTGGCCGCAGGTTCTTCGAGATCGCGGTCACCGAGCAGCGGGTGGCCGCAGCGTTCGCCGACATCGCCGGTGACCAGTTCGAACTGGGTCCGATCGCGCAGGGGCCGGGCAAGATCGCGCGGGTCAGCGCCAAGGTCAAGATCCGCGAACCGCAGGCCACCCGGCGGATGGGGGAGACCATCACGTTCGACATCCGGATCCCGCTGGAGATCGACCTGCTGGTCGACCTGCGGCTGGACCGGCCCCGGTTCGTGGTGGACGGCGAGGTGGCGCTGCGCGCCACGGCCCGGGCCGCGGAACCACTGCTGCTCATCCTGGACGTGGCCAAACCGCGGCCGTCGGACATCTCCGTGCTGGTGTCCTCGAAGTCGATCCGCGGTGAGATCGTGCGGATCATCGGTGGGGTGGACGCCGAGATCCGCAGGTTCATCGCGCAGCACGTCAGCGATCAGATCGACGCGCCGGAATCCAAGCAGGCCCAGGTGATCGACGTCGCCGAACGCCTGGACGCAGCCTGGACCGGGGTGTGATCTGTGATCAGCGCGCCAGGTCGCGGCTGATCACCAACCGCTGAATCTGGTTGGTGCCCTCGAAGATCTGCATGATCTTGGCTTCGCGCATGTAGCGCTCGACCCGGAAGTCCCGGGTGTAACCCACTCCGCCGAGCACCTGGACCGCGTCGGTGGTGACCTTCATCGCGGCGTCGGTCGCGATCAACTTGGCCACCGAGGCGTTTCGCGAGTACGGCAGCCCGGCGTCCCGGCGGCGGGCAGCGTCCAGGTAGGTCGCGCGCGCCGAGTCCACCGCAGCAGCCATGTCGGCCAGCAGGAATCCGAGCCCCTGGTGGTCGATGATCTTGCGGCCGAAGGTGGTTCGCTGCTGTGCATAGGCCACGGCTTCGTCGAGTGCGGCCTGGGCCAGGCCGACGGCCACCGCAGCGATGCCCAGCCGGCCGGAATCCAGTGCGCTGAAGGCGATTTGCAGGCCTTGCCCTTCGGTACCGATCCGGCGTTCGGCCTCGATGAACGTCCCGTCGTAGTGCGCGGTGGTGGTCGGCACCGCGTGCAGACCCATCTTCTCCTCGGGCTTGCCGAACGACAGGCCGTCGGCGTCGCCAGGCACCAGGAAGCACGAAATGCCTTGTGAGCCTTCGCCAGTACGGGCGAACAGGTTGTAGAAGTCGGCAATTCCGCCGTGCGTGATCCAGGCCTTGGCGCCGGTCACCCGGTAGCCGTCGTCGGTGGCGACGGCCTTGCAGCTCAGCGCGGCCGGATCGGAGCCGGCCTGCGGTTCGGACAGACTGTAGGCACCGATCGTCGATCCGCTCAGCATGTCCGGCAGCCAGCGCTGCTTTTGCTCGTCGGTGCCGAAGGCCAGCAGCGGATGACAGGACAGGCTGTGCACGCTGACCGCCACCGCCACTGCGGCCCAGCGCGCGCCGATCTCTTCGAGTGCCTGCAGGTACACCTCGTAGGGCTGGCCGCCGCCACCCCATTCCTCGGGATAGGGCAGGGACAGCAACCCGGCCTCGCCGAGCCGCCCGAACAGGCCTTCGGGATAGCGTTCGGCGCGCTCGTATTCGTCGACGATGGGGGACAGCGTCTTGTCCGAGATGTCCCGGGCGAGCTGGATCAGGTCGCGTGCTTCCTCGCTGGGTAGCAGTCGTTCGACGGGCACGAGACCTCATTCCGTTGGGTGAGATGGACCGGTAATGACCTTACCGTTGACAGTTCTCGACGTGGATGTAACGTCTGTCGCGATGAACCTCACGCAGCTGCGCTTCGCCATCACGCACCCGATGCACAGCCATCCCTATCACCCCGAGCTGGTGTCCGGTGCCGGGGTGGCCGCGGTGGCAGCCGCCGCCGAACGGGCCGGCGTGCACGGATTCGGTTTCACCGATCATCCGGCCCCTTCGCAACGCTGGCTGGAGGCCGGCGGGCACGACGCGCTGGACCCGTTCGTCGCGATGAGTTTCGCTGCCGCGCACACCAGCACGCTGCGGCTGATCCCGAACATCGTGGTGCTGCCCTACCGCAACCCGTTCGTGGTGGCCAAGGCCGGCGCCACCCTGGATCTGCTCTCCGACGGCCGATTCACACTGGCTGTCGGGGTGGGTTACCTCAAGCGCGAGTTCGCCGCGCTCGGCGTGGACTTCGACGCCCGGGCCGCCCTGTTCGAAGAGGCCCTGGCCACCATCAAGACGATCTGGACCACCGATGACGTGAGCATCGAGGGACAGAATTTCAACGCTCGCGGTATCACCGCGCACCCGCGCCCGGTCGGTGTGCCGCACCCGCCGATCTGGATCGGCGGCAACACCTCCACCGCCCGGCGACGGGTCGCGCAGTACGGCGATGGCTGGTGTCCGTTCCCGGCGCCGGCGCTGCTGGCCAAGACCGCCGGGACCGCGGCGCTGGATTCGGTGGCTGACTTGGCACGCCGCATCGAGGATCTGCACCGCCGACTCGAGGACGCCGGCCGCGACCCGGCATCGGTGGACGTCACGTTCAGCCCGACCCGGGGCGGAGTTCCCGGCGCCGCGGACTTCAACGCCGATGCCTATCTGAGCGGACTCGAAGAGCTCGCCCAGGCCGGTGTGACGTGGGTGAACGTGCAGATCCCGGGATCTGGGCTGACGGCCGCGCTGGAGGCGCTCGATCAGTTCCGCACCGAGGTGATCGACGCGCTCGGCTGACCGGGCCGAGCTCAGCCCAGCTGCGGTTTGATCTCCTCGATCACCCACTGCGCGAAATCCAGGTACTCGTCCACTCCGGAGACCTTGGGCAGCGGCACCGCGCTCACCGTGACGCCCTGGTCGGCCAGCCAGCCGAGCCGGTCGATGATCTCCTGGGCGCTCATGTCCGAACGGGCATCCGGGTCGTTGCGCGCGGTGTGTCCTTCGCCGACCCGCCGGGTGGCCATGCCGTGCACCACGTCGAAGGGCCGGCCGTCGTAGCCCGGCTGCGACTTGATGAACTCGACGCGCGCCTTGATCTGCTCGGGTGGGGTCAAAAACGACCACCATCCGGAGGCATACTTCGCGGCCCGGCGCAGTGCGGCATCCGCGTCGCCGCCGATCCAGATCGGCAAGTGCGGGCGCTGAACGGGTTTCGGTTCGAAACCGATGTCGCGGAACGCGACGTACTTGCCCTCGAACTGCGGTGAATCACTGGTCCACAACTCCACCAGCGCGGCCAGGTATTCGTCGGCGATCCGGCCGCGTTCCCGGAACGGCACGCCGAGCAACTCGAATTCGCCCTGCAGCCAACCCGCCCCGAAGGTCGCCATCATCCGTCCGCCGCTCATCCAGTCGGCGGTGGCCAGCGCCTTGGCCAGCACGATCGGATGCTGCAGCGGCAGGATCGTGATGCACGAGTTGACCCGGATCCGCTCGGTGGCCCCGGCAATGTAGGCCTGCGCCGTGGTCGACGAGAAGTAATGCGGCCCAGACAGTTCCAGATGTTCATTGGGAATCGCGAAATGCTCCGGGACCGCCACCATGTCGTAACCGAGTTCATCGGCGCGTTTGACCATCCTGGTCTGATCGGCGCCGGTGACCTGGGCCTCCCACGGTTGCATCATGGCCTTGAGTCGCATCATGTGGGGGAGGTTGAAGATGAGTTGCACGCGGTCTCCTGAGCACGGTCTGCGGACGGGTTTCAATCGGCTCTACGAGAATAGAGTGGATGGCGCCGGGTTTGCAGCTACACTGCGGAATCGACATGCGACGCAAGCCAAACCCGGACCAGCGCCGCCGCGCCCTGTGTGACGCGGCGATCCGACTGCTGGCCGAAGACGGCGTCAAGGGTGTCAGCCACCTGAAGGTGGACCGCAGGGCCGGAGTTCCCGACGGCACCACCTCGTTCTACTTCCGCACCCGCGCGGCCCTGCTGCACGCCGTCGCCGAGCGGGTTTCCGAGCTCGACCTCAAAGATCTCACCGCCGCCACCCGGCAGGCCGAGGACCCGACGGTGCCTTCGGGTTTGGCCACCCTGGTGGTCCAGTCCAGTTCGGGTGCGCGACTGGTCCGCACCAAGGCCCGTATCGAACTGGCGTTGCAGGCCGTGCGCGATCCTCGGCTGGAGGCCATCCTGGACGGCTACCTGCAGCGGTTCTTCGCGCTCATCCGCGCCGCGGTGCACCAGATCGGCCCGGACCTCGACGCCGATCGGGCCGGCCCGTCGATCGACGATCAGGCCTACGTTTTGATGACGTTCATCAGCGGCATCATGTTCGGCTATGCCAGTGGGCACCAACGCAGTTGGACGCCGGGGGAGTTGGACCAGATGATCGCCGGCGTGGTGCGCGGTGTCGGGGCGGTCCCGGCTTTGACGGATTGACGCCGGCCAGGCCATTTCAATCTCTACTTTAGTAGAGTAGCGTGCCCAGTTGACGTTACACAACGTCCCTATGATGACAACCGGGTGGAACAACCGTGAACCGCCGCGGCGTGGAAGGGCTAGTCGTGACTACTGAGCAAACCGAGACCGGAGTGTTGGCCGGCGAGCAACGCATGCTGATCGACGGAGAACTGACCGGCACCGCCAGCGGCGCGCTGTTCGACGTGGTGCACCCGGCCACCGAGCAGGTCGCCGGTCAGGCCACCGACGGCACGGTCGCCGACCTTCAGCGCGCGGTCGGCGCGGCCCGGCGCGCGTTCGACGAAGGCCGTTGGGCCGGTGACCTGGAATTCCGGGTGCACTGCCTGACCCAGCTACACCAAGCGCTGGACCGCAACAAGGAACGGCTGCGGCGCATCCTGATCACCGAGGTGGGCTGCCCGGTGACGGTCTCCGGCAGCCAGATCGAGAGCCCGATCGAGGAGGTCAAGCACTGGGTCGAGCACGGCCAGAAGTTCGACTACCTGGTCGACACCGGACTGCACGACACTCCGTTGGGCCCGGCCCGGCGCAAGCTGCACTACGAACCGGTCGGCGTGGTCGGTGCCATCACCCCGTGGAACGTGCCGTTCTATCTCAACATCGCCGAGACCGTGCCGGCACTGATGGCCGGCAACACGGTGGTGCTCAAGCCGGCCCAGTTGACCCCGTGGTCGGGCAGCGAGTTGGGCCGCATCGTCGCCGAGGAGACTGACATCCCGGCCGGTGTGTTCAACGTGGTGACCTCCAACGCCAACGAGGTGGGCGCGGCGCTGTCCGCCGACCCGCGAGTGGACATGATCACCTTCACCGGGTCGACGGCCACCGGCCGCGCCATCCTGGCTGCCGGTGCGCCGACGGTCAAAAAGACGCTGCTCGAACTCGGCGGCAAGTCCGCGCACATCGTGCTCGAAGACGCCGACTTCAGCTCGGCGCTGCCCCTGGCCGCCATGATGGCCTGCGTGATGAGTGGTCAGAGCTGCATCCTGCCGAGCCGCATCCTGCTGCCGCGTTCGCGCTACGACGAGGGCCTCGAGGTCCTGGCGGCCAGCATGGCCAACTTCCCGGTGGGCGACCCGTGGACGCCGGGCAACATGCAGGGCCCACAGATCAGCGAGACCCAGCGGCAGAAGGTGCTGGGTCTGATCAAGTCCGGAATCGACTCGGGCGCAAGGGTGATCACCGGCGGCGGGATCCCGGAGAACCTGCCGGTGGGCTACTACACCCAGGCCACGCTGCTCGCCGACGTCGACCCGGACTCCCAGGTGGCCCAGGAGGAGATCTTCGGGCCGGTGCTGACGGTGACGCCGTACGACGGCGACGACGAAGCCGTCGCGATCGCCAACAACACCATCTACGGCCTGTCCGGTGAAGTCAGTAGCGCCGACGTGGACCGGGCCTTCTCGGTGGCCACCCGGATGCGCACCGGCAACGTCACGATCAACGGCAAGAGCCACTTCGGCATCGACAGCCCGTTCGGTGGTACCAAGCAAAGTGGGCTGGGCTACCGCAACGGCACCCAGGGGTATCTGGAGTACCTGGCCATCAAGACCATCGGCATGCCCGAGTGAGCCAGCTCGGGGCCGAGGACCGGCTCGCGATCGAGGCGCTGCTGTATCGGTATGCGCGTGCGGTCGACGCAAAGGACTGGCAGCTGTACCGCTCGGTGTTCACTGCGGACGCGCACATCGATTACGGACCGACCGTGGTGGCCGGCAACCGCGACCAGGTGGCCGACTGGCTGTCCGCCAACTTCGGGGTGCTGCCGATGGCCATGCACTACATCACCAACATCGAGGTGCTGGAATTCGACGGCGAGGTCGCCGCCGTGCGGGCCATGTTCTACAACCCGATGCAGATGCCCGGTATGTCCGAAATCAGTTCGTGCGGCGGGTATTACCACCATGAGGTGGTCCGCACCGAGGATGGTTGGCGCAGCCGGCGGCTACGCGAGGAGATGGTCTGGTTCGTCAACCCGCCCAAGGGTGGTAGCGGAAGCTGACGAAAAGCCGATGCCCGCGGGTAGGACATCCGCGGGCATGGGCTTTTCTGGACTGTCTCAGTGCAGCATGCTGCCCGCGTCGACGGTCACCGGGAGTCCGGTGATGAAGCGGGCCTCGTCGGAGGCCAAGAACAGCACCGCGTTGCTGATGTCGACCGGTTCCACCCAGCCGACCGGCAGCACGTGCATGAACTGCGCGGCCACCTTGAGGTCCTCGGGGCCCGGGTTCTCCAGATCCGGCCGGAACAACTTCATGGTGCCCTCGTTCATGAACAGCGGGGTGTTGACGTTGGTCGGGCACACCGCGTTGACCCGGATCGAATGCTGACCCAACTCGACCGCGAAGGTGCGCATCAAACCGATCACGCCGTGCTTGGCAGCGATGTAGTGACCGGTGTGCGGGTAGGGCTTGAGCCCGCCGACCGAGCTGGTCAGGATGATCGAACCACCCTTGCCAGCCGAAAGCAGGTGTGGCACCGCTGCTTTGACGGATTTCCAGACCCCGGACAGGTTGACCGCGATCATGTCGTCCCAGTCCTCTTCTGAGGTCTTGTCCAATGTCTCGCCGCCGTTGCCGATCCCGGCGTTGGCCACCACGATGTCCAGTCCGCCGAGTTGTTCGACGCCGCTGTCCACGGCTTCCTTGACGGCCGCGAAGTCGCGCACGTCGACCTGCGCGGTGACGATCCGGCGGTTCAGGCCCTTGACCAGTTCGGCGGTGTGGGCCAGGTCATCCGGTGTGGCTGCCGGGATCTCGGTGTTGCTGCTGATCGGCGCGCACACGTCGATCGCGATGATGTCCGCACCTTCTTCGGCCAACCGCACGGCGTGGCTGCGGCCTTGGCCGCGGGCCGCGCCGGTGATGAATGCGACCTTGCCTTCGACACGTCCGCCCATGTGTTCCACCTTTTTTCGTCGTCGGGTCTGATATCCGGTGGCGGCCGGGTTGACCGCCACCAAGTCTTGATCGATCGATCAGAGAGTGACACCGATCACCACGAGTGTCAAGTGTCGGTACCCGGCCGCGGACGGGCGGCGACACCAAGGTCAAAAGTGCGTCGTGACCCGGTCCGGCGCGAACCGACGATCAGTTGCCGGTGCTGCGAGCGGGTGTCGGGCGAGGCTGGGCCAGCGCCGCCAGTTGCCGCTCGACCAATCCGCGCATGGCGTCGTGGCCCTCGGTGACGCCGACGGCTTCCTCGTTGCACAGACTGCGTGCGATCTGGGCGATCAGCATCGAGATCGCCACCGGCGGGTAGGCCTGCAGGTCCACCCCGGCCGCACGCAACGCCACCGTGACGGCCGCGGTCTCGATGTCCCGCACCCGCTCGGCATAGTTCTTCAGCTCGGCACGAATCGCCTTGCGGTGGTTCGCCAACGCCATGAACTCGGTGTTCAGGCCGGTCAGCCGGACATCACTGTTGATTTCCCACAGCGCGCTCAACGGGTCATTCTCGGTCAGCGCCGTGCGCATCCGTTCCAGCGCCGCATCGGCACCGCTGCGCAGCACCTCGACGAACAAGTCGTCCATGGTGGGGAAGTAGTAGTACACCAGTGCCTGTTTGACGCCGGCCTCGGTGGCGATCCGACGCGAGGTGGCCGCGGCGTAACCCTCGTCGCGCATCACCTTCGCGGTGGCCTCGATCAGGCGGGCTCGCGCCCCGTTGTCGTTGTTGCGGGGTGTGCGCGGAGTCGGCATTCAGCGGCCCCGCGCCGCGCTGTTGCTTGACCGTCCGTCGCGCCACATGGTAAGCATGGCGCATTCTAACAGTTTGATCGAGTGACCAGTCCAGCCCAGGATCGGAGGTCGGACGCGATGCCCGACGTGCAAGTGGCAATAAGCCGGAAGGTGCGAGTCGACCCGCAGCTGTGTGAGGGGCACGCGCTGTGCGTCCAAACTGCCCCGGAGATCTTCGAACTCGGCGATGACGACCTGGCCACCGTCGTCGCGCAGCCGGGCGCAGTGCAGTGGAGCGAGGTCGCCGCAGCGGTCGACGCCTGTCCGCGCGGCGCCATTGTCGTCGACGAACCCTGACCATCGGGCCGCCGGAGAACAGCGGCCGATCAAGTTCAGCCCGAAACCCGAAAGGACTGTCGTCCCGATGCCCGATTTCGCGTCACTCGACTACTTCTCCGATCCCGACCTCGCTCAGGACCCGTACGCCTACTGGGATTACTTGCGTGAGCAGGGCCCGGTCACCCGCGAACCGTTCCACGACGTCGTCGCGGTCACCGGCTACGCCGAGGTGATGGCGGCGTTCAAAGACCATGACCATTTCTCGGCGGTCAACGCCATCGGCGGCCCGTTCCCGCCGCTGCCGTTCACCCCCGAGGGCGACGACATCTCCGAGCAGATCGAAGCCCATCGGCATCTGTTCCCGATCCACGAGCACATGGTGGTGATGGACCCGCCGGCGCACGAGCGGGCCCGTTCGCTGCTGAACAAGTTGTTGACGCCGCGCCGGCTCAAGGAGAACGAAGACTTCATGTGGCGGCTGGTGGACAGCCAGCTCGACCTGATCATCGACAAGGGTGGCTGCGAATTCCTCTCCGAGTACGCCCGCCCGTTTGCCACCTCGGCGATCATCGACCTGCTCGGTGTGCCCGACGAGGATCGGCCCGAATTCCTTGCGGCGCTGGGCGCCGAACAGCCGGACGGCGCCCGGGTGGGTGCGCTGGATGGCGAACCGGTCGGTCTGGACCCGCTGCAGTACCTCGATGACAAGTTCGAAGGTTATCTGGCTGCCCGGCGGGCCAAACCCCGCGACGATGTGCTGTCCGGGATGGCGACCGCCAGCTATCCGGACGGCAGCACGCCCGAGCTGCTTGAGGTGGTCAAGCCCGCGACATTCCTGTTCGCAGCCGGGCAGGAGACCGTCACCAAACTGCTCAGCGCCGCGGTCCAGGTGCTGATCGAGAACCCCGGTTATCAGGACACTTTGCGGGAGCACCCGGACCGGATCGGAACTTTCATCGAGGAAGCGTTGCGGATGCATTCGCCGACCAAGGTGGACTTCCGGCTGGTGCGCAAGACCACCGAACTGGGCGGGGTGCACCTGCCGGCCGGCACCATCGTGATGTTGTGTCTTGGTGCGGCCAACCGTGATCCACGCAAGTTCGAGGATCCGCACGAGTTCCGGCCGGAGCGCAAGAACGTGCGCGAACACATCGCGTTCGGCCGCGGAATCCACACCTGCGCCGGAGCCCCGCTGGCCCGGGTGGAAGGCCAGATCACGGTGCGCCGGATGCTGGACCGGATGCGCAACATCGACGCCGATCCGGCTGCGCACGGACCGTCCGATGCTCGGCATTACGCCTACGACCCGACCTTCCTGCTGCGTGGGCTGACCGCGCTGCACATCACCTACGACCAGGTGCGCTGACTGCGCCGAGCCACCGATTACTGACCCGAGTCCATGACTCGAGTCAGTTGTTGCGGTAGTCTTCGCCGGGATCCATCGCGGCAGGACGACACCTCGCCGCGGCCATCGGTGAGGAGCGCGCATGCAACTTCCGCGATTGGGCGGCCGGGACACCGCGCCGTCGACGTCGAGCGGACCCGGACTGGCACTTGACGAACACGCTGAGCTGTCCCGTCAGGCGCAGCGCCAGGCGGACAAGTGGCTGATCGCGGGCAGCCTGTTGATCGGCACGGCGGTGCTCGGCATCTTCGGTCTGCCGCTGTTCCTGCGCGGGGTCTGGTTGCTGCGCAAGGCACAGCGGGAGGGCCTGTCGGTGCGGCCCATGCTGGTCACCCTGCTCGGTTACCTGGTGATCGTTGACGCCGCCATCAACACCGTGGGCTGGGCCCTGGACCTGGTGGCCAACCACAGCCTGTTGGCCCGAGTTCTGTTGAACGGCTGGGGCAACATGTTCGACGCCGGCTACTTCTGGCACTACAACGAGTTGTGGGTCGGCGGCGCGGCCGGGCCGGGAGAGAAGGCGATGGAGGTGGGCATGATCGTCACCGTGTTCACCATGCGCATCGCGGCCGGCATCGGCTTCCTGCAGATGAAGCGCTGGGGCCATCAGTGGATGATCGTCACCTGCTGGATGGGCGTGGTGATCTGGTGCATCTACGTTTTCAACATGACCATGTACGCCGACGTGCGCTACGCCGGGGTGGTCTTGCCGGTGGTCGGTTGGTGGCTCTACGACATCTTCTACATCACGCCGTTTTTGGCCATCCCGTATCTGCACACCGTCAACCGCGAGATGTTCTCGGACTGATTCGGCACTTCTCCACAGCAGACTGGCTGGGTTTAGTCAGTGAGTGCTGTCAACATTCCGTCACGCCATGACGTAGATGCCGCTACACACCACCGCTTGACCTGCACAGATCAGCAGGCCTGGCTGTTTAGTCATAAATTATCGTTGACTCAAGTCATCTATTGGAGTACAAAGATGCTCATGACGCCATCGGTCGGCAGCGACCGCCGCGAGTTGCGGCGCATGCAGACCCGGCAGCGCATCCTCGGGGCCGCGATCGCGGAGTTCACCCGTTCCGGGATGGCCCAAGCCGATGTCGGTGTGATCGTGGCGGCCGCCGGGGTGGCGCACGGCACCTTCTACTTCCACTTCCCGTCCAAGGAGCATGTCCTGCTCGAGGTGGAACGCCGGGAAGAGGAGCGGGTTGCCGGCGAACTGGCCCGCTTCCTGACCGGGGCACCCAGCCTGGAGGACGCACTTGCCGAGGCCACCCGTCTGGTGCTGGACATCGAAACCCGGCTGGGGCCAATGCTGTTCAAAGAATTCCTGGCCCTGCACTTCGCGCCGAACCGTCCGCACGAAGAGGAGTGGACCGACCATCCGGTGGTGGTGCTGTTGGTCGACGAGATCGAACGTGCCCGCGGCGCCGGCGAGGTGCACCCCGACGTCGACGCCTTCTTCGGCGCCACCTTCTTCCTGCTCGGTGTGTATGGCGCACTGACCACCACCGACGATCCCGCCCGCCGCGAGTTCATGCTCGACCAGCTGGTCGCCTCGGCCGTTCGAGGACTGGAGGTCCGATGACGACCTCGGGCGGGCAGGACCACTCGACATCCACCATCGTCACTGGAAGGACAGATCATGGCCTATGTCTGGGAGATTCTGCGCTACGTCGGCGCCTGGGGCGGCGCCGGACTGTTGATCTGGTTCTGGTACTGGATCTTCTCCAACATCGGCACCTTCTAGTGCCGACGCGGTCTCGGGGTCCGGAGCGCAACCATGGGTGAGGGCGGCAATACCGCCGCCGAGGCCGGTGCGCTGGCGGTCGAACGCAGCTGCGCCGTCACGGCGGTCGCGCTCGGCGAGGGCCGCCGCGAGGGTGTGCGGTTGGTCAGCGGCGAACACCGCAGCTTCGGGCTGAACGCGCCGCTGACCCATGTGCACGTGCCGTATCCGTTCCCTCGGTCCTGGACCCGCAGAACCATCACCTGCGGAATAGCGCTGCAGTGCGCACCTTCCAAGGATCGAGTGACCACCTTCCACCTCAACGAACTGTCCGCTCCGGAACTGCGCGCGCTGAGCTGGGTGGAGGCCGGCGTCGCACTGGGCTGGATTGCTGCCCGCTGGCCGGGGCTGCTGTCCGAGACCCAACACACGTTGCCGGATCTCGAGGTACTCGATCCGGACCTGGCCGGCGACCAGATCATCGCCCGGGCCATCGATCTCGCGGCCGCCGGAGCCATCCCGACACCGGATCCGCTGCTGGGCCGGTTACCGCTGGCCTACACCCGGCCGGTCGGCGTGACCGACAAGCTGCGCCGCAGTCTCGGCCGGATGCCGTGGACCACCACGCAAAAGCGACAACCCAGGCCGTATTCGGTGCCGGTCGGTGGTGACGGCGGAATCCGCAACCCCAACCTGCCGCCGCCGAGCCGCCCGCAGGACAACGACCTGGACGTCACGCCCGAACACCGACCCGGTATCCCGTATCCGGAGTGGAACCAGTGGACCAAGAGCTTCCTGCGCGATCACGTCGCCGTGCTGGAACGCCCGCAACCGCGGACCAGCAGCTACGACCAGCCGCTGGGCGCCGAATTGCGCAAGTGGTTCCAGCAGCACACCCACCGCAGCATGACCAACCGGCTTGAGGACGGTTCCGACCTCGACGTCGACTGTTACGTCGGCTACTACCTCGACATGTTGACCGGGGCTGCCACCGAGCCACGCATCTTCCGGGAGTTGCTGCCCACCTGCCGCGATGTCACCACCGCGGTGCTGCTCGACGGCAGCTCGTCGCTGAGTGTGCACGGCGGCAAGGTATTCCGACTCGAGCTGGCCTGCGCCGACGCGCTGTCCCGGGCGATGACGGTGGCTCGCGAACGACACGGCATCTTCACGTTCACCGGCAACACCCGACATCGGGTGGAAGTCACCTGCCTCAAGGACTTCGACGAGCGTCGCTTCGTGCCGCCGGGCCGGCTCGGGTTGACCACCGGTGGCTATACCCGGCTGGGCGCGCCGATCCGGCATCTGACCAGCCGGCTGCTGGACCAGCCGTCGGAGCGGCGGCTGCTGATCGTGATCGGTGACGGCTTGATGTCCGACGAGGGCTACGAAGGGCACTACGCGTGGGCCGACGTCGCGCATGCCGTGGAAGAGGCCAACGACGCCGGGGTGTCGGTCTACTACCTCGGCGTCGGACCCACCCGGGTCGACCCGTTACCCGAGGTGTTCGGCCCGCGCCGGTCCCGGCGGATCAAGCGCGTCGAGGACCTACCCCGGGTGCTGGCCCACGTGCACCGCGAACTCGTCGCCGCGTAATCGGCTGGAACCAAAGGAGGCTCACCGCCATGACCACTGACACCTACTTCGCCAACGGCAATGAGATCAAACTCTTCGAACAGGCCTACCACCGCCGCATCCCGGTGATGCTCACCGGACCCACCGGCTGCGGCAAGACCCGATTCGTCGAACACATGGGGGCGCTGCTGCGCCGTCCGGTAGTCACCATCAGCTGCCACGACGACCTCACCAGCTCGGATCTGGTGGGCCGGTTCATGGTCACCGGCGGCGACGTGGTCTGGACCGACGGGCCGCTGACCCGGGCGGTCAAGGCCGGGGCGATCTGCTACCTGGACGAGGTGGTGGAAGCCCGGCACGACTCGCTGGCCATCCTGCACTCACTCACCGACCACCGGCGTGCGTTGTATCTGGACCGGGCCGGTGAAGTCGTCTCGGCGCCAGACGAGTTCATGGTGGTGTGCTCGTACAACCCGGCCTACCGCAGCTCGCTCAAGGAACTCAAACCGTCTTTCCGGCAGCGCTTCGCCACGCTGCCCATGCAGTACCTGTCGCCGGACCGCGAAGCCGAGGTGGTGGTGGCCGAGACCGGGGTCAGCGCGGACTGCGCCCGCCGGCTGGTGCAGTGCGCGGTCGCGGTTCGCACCGCCGACGAGGCCTTTCACTTCGAACCGCCGTCCACCCGGACGCTGGTCACCGCCGCACAGTTGATCGCTGCCGGCGCAACCGAATTGGAAGCCGCCGAGGCCTGCATCCTGGCGCCGCTGAGCACCGACGGTGCGATCGCCGAAGGGCTGCGGGAAATCGCGGTGGCCAGCCTGGCCGACGCCACGGCGTCGAACTGAGCAGAGACCGCACGGCGAACCGGAACCACACACCGAGAAAGGGGATGGACCCATGGTCGATCAGAAGGAACGCAACCGCAAGAAGGCGCTGATCGTCTTCCAGATCGTGATCTACGGCTATCTGCTGGTGATGTTCTTGATCCAGCTGTACATGTCGTTCACCCGCGGGTGGTGGAGTCTGTGAACCTGCTCCGCCGACGAACGCCGGCGGTCGCGAATTCCACTGTGGCCGGCGGTGGTTCGCTTGCCCTCGATGAGCACGATCAGGACTCCCGGGCGGCCCAGTGGCGGGCCGACAAGTGGATGATCGCCGGCACCGCGTTGATGGGTATGTGGGTGCCGGGAGTCATCGGCCTACCGATCTTCCTGCGCGGGGTGTATCTGCAGCGCCAGGCATTACAGGCCGGGCTGAGTGTGCGGCCGATGATCGTCACTCTGCTGGGCTATCTGGTGTTGATCGACGGCATGCTCAACAGCTTGGGCTGGGCGCTGGACCTGGTCGGCAACCACACCCTGATCAACCGGGTGCTGATGGTCGGCTGGGGTGCGATGTTCGACGCCGGATACCACTGGCATTACAACGAACTCTGGATCGGCGGCGCCGCCGGGCCGGGGGAGAAGTCGATGGAGGTCGGGATGATCCTGACCGTGTTCGCCATGCGGTGCGCCGCGGCCATCGGCTTCCTGCAGATGAAGCGCTGGGGCCATCAGTGGATGATCGTCACCTGCTGGATGGGCGTACTGATCTGGGTGCTGTACGTGTTCAACATGACCATGTACGCCGACGTGCGCTACGCCGGGGTGATCTTCCCGGTGATCGGCTGGTGGCTCTACGACATCTTCTACATCACGCCGTTCCTGGCGATCCCGTACTTACACACGGTGAACCGCGAAATCTTCTCGGACTGAACACATTTAGGAGTCTCCACCATGTCCACATCGGCCTCCACCGAGGAGCAGGACCCCAACCTGCCGCCGGGCACCACGCCGTACTACGCGCGCATGCACAAGTGGATCAAGCGAGCCACCCTGGTGTGCTTGGTCGCTCTGGTGATCGAAGGCGCATTCACGTTGCCGTTCATGGCCATCTACTACGGCTTCCCGACGCTGAGCATGACCGAGATCTGCAGCGAACTGCTCAAGGTGCGGTACTCCGACGACGAGTTGGAGTGCAAGTACCCGTATCCACCGCTCGGCCCGCCCGAGGGCGCCGAAGGCAAGGACACCGCTCAGGATGAGTGGGGTATCCAGCCGGTGCCGAAGTATCACCGGATCGGATTCCGCGAGCTGGTCCGGATCCATGAGGAGCGCGAAGCGCGCCTGGCCGGCCAGCAGTAGTGCACCGGGTGCGCCGGTCCGGACCTGACCGGCGCACCCGCGGAGCTCGAAGCCTCAGAGCCGGTGCATCTCCCGTTGCATCGCAGCCTGCTCGTGATAGTGCGAGCGCAGCGGCGGGTAGGAGCCGTGTTCGGCACCGATGCGCGTGACGAGACGATCGACCGCCGAACGACTGACCGTCATGACCTGGGTGAGAAACTCGGCGATCCGGTGGCCAACACCACTGTGCGGTAAAGCAACTGCGATGACCCGGTCAGCCATCGGAGTGGACCTTGTTCGTAGTCATACCTGCACGGTAGAAACCCGCGCCTAGCTGGCACATCGTGCAGCGGACTGATCTCGAGTTCCTACCGTGGTAGGAGCCGGCGACGCGGATCTACGACCCGCGTCGGACCACCGCTCAGTAGTTCGAGCAGCTGTAGGCCACCGCGTTGATCACCGAGGTGTACTCATTGAGTTGCGGGTAGGCCTGCAGCTGCTCCAATTGCGCGCGCCGCTCATCGGGTCCGGACGCCAACAGGCCCTGAATCCAGCCGACTGCCAGCATGTTGCCCTCCAGGTCGGCGGCCACCGCCGGCGAGGTTGCCCGCAGTGCACTCAGGACCTGCGGGTAGGTACACGTCGAGTTCACGATCGCTTCCACATCGGGTTGCGCGGATGCGACGGCGCCGCTGAACAGAAATCCAGCGGCGGCGAGGCCGGTCGCGACGAGGATCTTGCTCTTCATAGGTCCACCTTCTACAGCTGGGGGAGTGCGCACCCACGCACGGAAAGGGTCTGCAAAACACGCTAACAGCTGTGCTGGACCCGAAGGTGCGCTCGTTTCGTCGCGGGCCCAGCACGGTTGCACATTGGATTGTCGACGACGTGGCACGGATCGTTACGCGCGGCAGGGGCCCGGCCACCCCGGTGCGATAGCTGCGCACCGTGGTTATGGTTGAAGGCGATGGCCGATGAAGTGCCGCCCAGCTGGGACTTCGCCGTAGCGCCCCCGCGCAGTGCGCCCGGCGTGTCGTCCATGGTGGGCTATCGCGCCCTGCACGTGCCCGATGCGGTGCACCGCGGTATGCCGTCCTCGATGTTGACCTTCATCGTCAGCCTCGATGAGGGTGTGCAGGCCGCCGACACCGCCGCCAAGCTGCCCGGCGCGCGTCCCACCCCGGTACTGCTCGGCGGGCTGCATGTGCAAGCCAGCCAGGTACGACAACTGACCGGCCAGGCCGGTGTGCAGCTGGCGGTGCATCCGCTGGCGGCTCGGGCGCTGTTCGGTGTGCCCAGTGTCGAACTCAGTGTCACCGACTTCGATGCCGCCCCGCTGCTGGGCCGCGGCGGGGCCGAGTTGCACCAGCGTACGGCGGAGGCCCGAGATTGGTCCCAGGCCTTCAGATTGGTCGCCGAGTACCTGATCAGTGCCCGGCAACAGCGCGATGGTGCGACGGTCCGGCCCGAACTGCTATACGCCTGGCACCTGTTGGAACGTAGCCGCGGTCGGCTGCCGATCAGCGCCGCAGCCGAGCAGGTGGGGCTGAGCATGCGGCACCTGAACACGCAGTTTCAGCGCGAGGTGGGTCGCTCACCCAAGACCGTGGCGATGCTGATGCGCTTCGAGTACGCGACCGGCCGCATTGCGCAGTCGGCGCGACGCGGTGACCGGCTCGATCTGGCCGGTGTGGCCGCCGACGCCGGTTACTCCGATCAGGCACATCTGACCCGCGAATTCGTCCGGTTCGCCGGGGTTCCGCCGCGCAGCTGGCTGACCGAGGAGTTCCAAAACATTCAAGACGGCGGGCACGCGTTCGGCGCAGAGTCGAGTCATGAGTACTGAGAATCCAACTGTCTGGTTGTGCCTGCAGGCCCGCGACGCCGCTGCCCTGATCGACTACTTCGTCGACACCTTCGGTTTCGTCGTCGCCGCGCGGTATGACGACGGCGACGCCGTCGGGCATGCCGAGTTGCGCTGGCCCGAGGGGGTGGGCGCGATCATGCTCGGCAGCTACAAACCCGGCGCGCAGTGGTGCCGGGAACCCGGCACCTCCGGCGGCTATGTGGTCACCGATGACCCGGACGCGCTCTATGCGAGGGTGCTGGACAAGCGCGCCGAAGTCGTCAGGCCACTGGCGGACACCGACTACGGCTCACGCGAATTCAGCGTCCGCGACCCGGAGGGCAATCTGTGGTCGTTCGGCAGCTACCGCGGCGCGCCCGGCTGAAACGGTCGAGTAGTGCGCTACGCATGCCCCGGCGGGTGCGACGGCGAAGACTCGAGCCGTCAGCAGACGACGGGAGAGTGCCATGAGCGTTGCGCCCACCCTGGCGATCGTCGCCAGGATCCATCCGGCGGTATGGGACGTCATCCACAACCAATACGGTGTGCGAAGCAGATTCGAGCGCGCGGGCCTCAACCCGCAACCGCTGCCACCGCGTGAGTCGTTCCTGATCGGGGCGGCCGAACTCGCGCACGAGGTCGCTCGGATCATCGTCGAATCCGGCTTGACTGGGGACTCCGCCAACGGATACGTCAGCGAGTTGATCGATGAGTGGTGCGCCACACCCTGGCCGCGCCGCTTCCCGGTCCCGTGGCCGGGGCCGCACCCGGATCAGGGGCCGGTGCCGGATCCGTGGGTGATCGACACCGGTCGGATGGTCGGGGCACTGGTGTTCGCCAGCATCGGTTCCCGGTTGGCCGACCACGAATTGGCCAAGACCTTCCTCGATGGTGCCGAGCGACTCAACAGAGCCGCGATGCACACCGGCTGAACGCCGCACCGCAGCCCGCCCCGATGTGCTATACAGATGTACAGCACATCGTATCCGACAGAAGGGCTGCACATGACCGACACCGACGAACTCAAGAAGCTCCAGGAGCGCGTCCAATACCTCGAAGACCGCACCGCCATCCTGGACCTGGTGATGAAGCAGTCCCGGGGACATGACCGGCACGATGCCGAACTGATGGGCAGCGTGTACTTCGACGACGGGGTGGATGAACACGGACCTACGGTGAAAACCGGTCCGGAATACGGTGATTGGGCCAACGCAGCACACACCGCGGTGTTCGAGGACCACCTGCACAACATCACCACGCACACCTGCGAGATCAACGGCGACGAGGCGCACGCCGAGAGCTATGTGATGGGTGCGATGCGCGCCAAGGGCGGCAACATCGTCTCGCTGATGGGTGGCCGCTACCTGGACCGGCTGGAGCGCCGCGACGGGGTCTGGAAGATCGCGCTGCGTCGTTGCACCATCGAATGGATGATGAGCGGCGATTCGTCAATCCTGAACAAGGGTGCGGTCAAGGGCTTCATCAAGGGCGCCTGGGATCGCACCGACGCCTCCTATGCCCGTCCGCTGACGGAAGACGTCGCGGTCACCCGGTGGTGAGCCGATGAACCTCGACGGCCGGGTCGCCCTGATCACCGGCGGCGCTTCCGGGATCGGGCGCTGCACCGCGCTCCGGCTGGCCGGCGAGGGCATGCGGGTGTGCATCGTCGACATCGACGGGGCGGGCGCCCGTGCGGCCGCAGCCCCGTTGGGCGGCTTGGGAATTGGTTGCGATGTCTCCGATGCCGAGCAGGTCGACGCTGCCTTCGCGACCTGCACCCGCGAGCTCGGCACCCCCGACCTGGCCTTCCTCAACGCCGGGATCAGCATCCGCTGGTCCGGTGACATCGCCGAGTTGGACCTCGCCGACTACCGGCGCTCGCTCGGGGTGAACCTCGATGGCGTGGTGTTCGGCGCGGCGGCTGCGGTGCGCGCCATGCGGGCGGATCCGAGCGGCGAGCAGCGCGCCATCCTGGCAACCGCATCGCTGGCCGGCGTGCTGCCCTGGCACCCGGATCCGGTGTATTCCCTCGGCAAGCACGCGGTGGTCGGCTTCATGCGGGCCATCGCGGCCAATCTGACCGCCGAGCAGATCGCGGTGCACACGGTGTGCCCGGGCATCACCGAAACCGGGGCGCTGGGCAACCGACAGCCACTGGTCGAGAGCATCGGGGTACCGGTGATGGAGCCCGACGCCATCACCGATGCCGTCCTGGCGGCGCTGCGCCAACCCCTGGAGGCCACCGGCTCAACCTGGGTGGTGCAGCACGGAACTCCCGCGTGGGCAATGGAATTCGCCGACGTCGAAGGTCCGGACAGTCGACTCAACGTGCCAGTGCGCGTCGGCCGGTCCACCGGCTGAAATCCCACGATCCGCAATGGGCCCGCTGCACTCACGTGCGGCGGGCCCATTGACTCCCCGGTGGTTCAGCCCAGTATGGCCGGCACGCTCTCCCAGCCGCGCACCGTGGCGGTCCGGGCCCGTACCGCGTTGTCCAGGTCGATGGACCACTCGGGCCAACGCTTCAGGATCTCCTCCAGGGCCACCCGGCCCTCCAGCCGGGCCAACGAAGCGCCCAGGCAGAAGTGCGCACCGCGGCCGAACGACAGGTGATTGAAGCTGCGGTGGATGTCGAACACGTCCGGATCCTCGAGCTTGCGTTCGTCCCGGTTGGCCGATCCGGCCATCAGCAGCAGCGCAGCACCGGCCGGCACCGTCTGGCCGTGGTACTCGACGTCGGTGGCCACATAGCGCGCGATGTTCTGCACCGGCGGTTCGAAGCGCAGCACCTCTTCGACCGCGTGCGGGATCAGCGACGGATCCTCGACGAGTTCCCGGCGCTGATCCGGGTGCTCGGCCAACAGCTTGCCCAGCCAGCCGAACAACCGGCCCACCGTCTCGGTACCGGCGTTGGCGACCACGCCGAGGAAGACCAGCAGCTCCTCTTTGGTCAGCTTGCGCGGCTCGCCGTCCAGACCCCGGAACTCGGCACCGAGCAGTTCGGTCAACAGGTCGTCGGACGGGTTCTGTTGGCGCCATTCCACGTAGTCGCGGAACATGTTGCCGTTGAAGTAGTTGTCCTTGCTGACCGGCAGCGGTTCGCCGGGCTTGTTGCGCAGCCGTTGACCGGCAATCTTGCGAACGCTGCGCTGCAGCGAGTCCGGGATGCCGACCAGCATGCCGATCACCCGCATCGGCATCTCGGCACCGAGATCGTGGGTGAAGTCGAACCGGTCCCCGGTGGACAGCGGATCCAGGCAGGCCGCACAGAAGGCCCGCACCTGGTCCTCGATCGCGGCCATCTTGCGCGGTGTGAACGCGCGCGACACCAGCAGCCGGTGCATGGTGTGCAGCGGCGCGTCCTCGTTGATGAACACCCCGACCGGCATGTTGGGCTCGGCCTTGACCACCTCGAGGATGTCGCCCTTGGCCGAGCTGAGGTGCTCGGTATCCCGCAGGGCTGCGTCGACGTCGTCATAACGGCTGAGCGCGAAGAAGTCGAATTTCTCGTTGTAGTACAGCGGTTGTTCGTCGCGCAGCCGGCGGTAGACGGGATAGGGGTCGGCGTCGATTTCGAGGTCGTACGGGTCGTAGCCGAGCTCTTCGGTTGCTTGCATGAGGCTCCCAGGTCCGTACCGCATTGATGGCGGTCAATCCATGTCCGTTGCTGTACGATCGTACAGCACGGCAGCGGCAACTGCGAAGAACTCGAGCCAAGGGGAGTCGATGGATCTGGGATATGTCTCGCTGAACACGCCGGAGGACATCGCGCCCGCGACCCTCGGCGCCGAGCTGGAAGCCCGCGGTTTCGAATCACTGTGGGTCGGCGAGCACCCCAAGATCCCGGTGGCGGCTGCCGGCCAGTTCCCGGCTGGGCTGCTGGCGGCCCAGAAACGCATGTGGGATCCGTTCCTGTCGTTGGCTGCCGCGGCGGGAGCCACCAGCACGCTGCGACTGGGCACCGCGGTGGTGCTGCCGCTGGAGCGCGAGTTGTTCACCTTTGCAAAGGAAGTCGCGACGCTGGATCAAATGAGCCAGGGGCGGCTGTCGCTGGGCATCGGGGTGGGCTTCCGGGCGGAGCTGGAAGTCAGCGGCCCGATTCGGTGGTCGGACCGCTATCGCGCACTGGCCGAGACGGTGGCCGCACTGCGCGCACTCTGGCAGGACGACGAGCCGGAATTCCACGGTGAGTTCCACGATTTCGAGCCGGTCTGGTCGGCGCCGAAGCCGCAGCGGCAACCGAACCCGCCGCTACTGGCAGCCGCCACCGGTGACAAGGCGATTCGCAGCTGTCTGCCGTGGGCCGACGGTTGGCTGCCGGGCGACGCCGCATTCCGCGATCTGCCGTCGGCGTTGGACGCATTCCGCGGCACTGCAGCCGAACTCGATCGCGACCCAGCCGAGCTCGACCTGACCATCATGGCCTGGGGCGATCCCTCGCTACGCCGGTTGGCCGGCTATCGCGATATGGGGTTCAACCGGGTGGTGCTGGGCGGCGGGCGCCGCGGCGCCCTGGACCCCGCCAGCACGCTGGAGTTCCTGGACCGCTACGCCGAAATGGCCGACGAACTGCGCAGCTAACTGCGAGTTCGCCGGCCATTTCGCCCCCCGAATAACTCGGGCCGCTCCGGCTACCGTTTGGGCACCGGGCGGGCGCTGGAGTGGATCAGCTCGAGCAATTGTCCCTCCGGGTCGCGCACCATGCAGGCGTATCCGCCGCCCGGATCGGCAACCACGCTGCCACCGGCCTCCTTGACCGCGGCCTGCGCGGCCGCGAAGTCGTCGACCGCGATCGACAGGTGGGTCAAACCGCCCTGCACCAGGCCGCGTTCCGGCTCCTCCGGGGCCGGATGTCCGGAGAACGTGAGCAGTTGCAGGATGAAGCCGTCATTGTCCAGGTAGACCGCCTCGAAACCGATCGGCGGCTCCACGCCCAGCAGCCCGGCCGCCATTTTGTCCGGTACGGTCAGCCGATTGACCTCGGTGAAGCCGAGTGCGGTGTAGAACCGTTGCGCTTTGGCCAGGTCGCGGACCCGCAGGCCGAGATGGCTGACGCTCACCGACATCTCAGACCCCCGCCGGACCGGGCGCGCCGTGCATGTAGAGCGTCTGACCCGAGCAGTAGCTCGACGCATCGGAGGCGAAGAACAGCACGCCGTAGCCGATCTCGTCGGGTTCGGCGATCCGACCGGCGCCGTTGGTGGCCCCGATCGCATCGATGTCGAAGCCCTGCCGGGCCGCGTCGGCTTCCAGGCCCGGAGTTCGGATGGCGCCGCAGGCAATGCAATTGACCCGCACACCCTTGCGGGTCCAGGCCGCTGCCATGGTTCCGGTGAGGTTGTTCAGGCCGGCTTTCGCGGCCGCATACACCGGCGCCTGCGGCATGGCCAACAGGCTGGCACCGGACGAAATGTTGACGATCGCGCCCTTCCCGGCGGCGATCATCGGCTTGGCCGCCGCCCGCGACAGGTACCACGCGCTGGACAGGTTCAGGTCGAGCACCTGGTGCCACTCCTCGTCGGTCCACTTCATCAGCGACTTGGTCTGTCCGCCACCGGCGTTGTTCAAAAGTACGTCGAGACGGCCGAATTCGGCCAGGGTCGCATCGACCAGTGCCTGGCACTGCGCCGAATCGGTGACATCGGTCGGTACCGCGATCGCCTTGCGGCCGAGCGCCTCGATCTCGACCGCGGTGGCCTTCAAGGGCTCTTCGCGGCGGCCGGCCAGCACGATATCCGCGCCGTGCTCGGCGAGCACCAGGGCCGACGCCCGTCCAATTCCGGTGCCGCCACCGGTGATGACGGCAACCCGTCCCTCCATCGAGAACCTGTCGTTCACTGTGTCCACTCCCTCATGGTTTGCCGCCTACGACGAATGCAATACGACTGTACAGCATCGCGGGGCGTTGTGATTTCGGTGCGTTTGCGTGCGCTGAGCACCCCCTAGCGCACCGAAATGGCCACAGGTGTCAGGCTCGACACGAGCCGGGGCAGTCGAGTAAACCTGTCACATGCCGGATTCCACCAATGACATCTGGGAAGTGCTGTCCACCGCGCGTTCGGTGCGCCGTTTCACCGACGACCCGGTCGACGACGACACCCTCGACCGCTGTCTGCAGGCGGCGACCTGGGCGCCCAACGGCGCCAACGCACAGCTGTGGCGTTTCATCGTGCTCTCCGGGCCCGAGCAGCGCGCTGCCGTCGCCAAGGCGGCCCAGATTGCGCTGGAGAGCATCGAGGCGATCTACGGCATGACCCGGCCCGCCGACGATGACCAGAGCCGGTCCGCCCGCAACAACCGGGCCACCTATGAACTGCACGATCGGGCCGGCGAGTACACCTCGGTGCTGTTCACTGCCTACAAGAACGAATTCTCTTCGGAATTTCTGCAGGGCGGTTCGATCTATCCGGCCATGCAGAACTTCTACCTGGCCGCCCGCGCCCAGGGCTTGGGGGCCTGTCTGACCAGTTGGGCGTCCTACGGCGGCGAGGCATTGTTACGCGAGGTCGTCGGAATACCCGATGAGTGGTTCCTGGCCGGTCACGTCGTAGTGGGTTGGCCGCGGGGCCGGCACGGGCCGGTGCGCCGACGGCCGCTGACCGACGTGGTGTTCCGGGACCGGTGGGATCCGGAGCGCGCCGACATCACCTACGGCAGGGGAGCTCGCCCACGCGGCGGCGCCAAGGACTGAGATCGGCCCGGTTTCGACACTCCCGCTACCCAGACCCGCGGTCCTGCTATACGATCGTACAGCAGAACGCGGGGACGGCGCTGGCGGGAGAACACTCAATGACCGATTTCGACTACATCATCGCGGGTGCCGGATCAGCCGGTTGCGTACTGGCCAACCGGCTCTCGGCGGACCCGAACGTTTCGGTGTTGCTGGTCGAAGCGGGCGGTTCGGATCGCAGCCCGGTGTTCCACATTCCCAAGGGCTCCGGGCTGGTGTTCGAGAACGAGAAGTACACCTGGCAGTACACCACCACCGAGTTCGGGCCCAACCCGCACACCGAACGCTGGATGCGCGGCAAGGTATTGGGCGGTTCGAGTTCGATCAACGGGATGATCTACAACCGGGGCAACCGGGCCGACTACGACGAGCTCGAGCGGCTCGGCAACAAGGGCTGGGGCTGGGACGACATCCTGCCGATCTTCAAGTCCTTCGAGGACAACGCCTTCGGGCCCACGGATTTCCGGGGCGTCGGTGGGCCGCTGCACATCTCGACGCCCGCCACGCCGGACCCGCTGTGCGACGAGATGATCGCGGCCGGCACCCGGGTGGGTCTGGAACAGGTGGCAGACATCAACTCGACCGACGCCCCGCGCATCGGCTACACCACCGCGACCATCAAGAACGGGCGTCGGGTCAGCGCCGCTCGGGCGTTCCTCAAGCCGGTGTTGGGCCGGCCCAATCTGACCGTGCGGATGGGCACCCTGGTGCAGCAGGTGCTCTTCGAGGGGGATCGGGCCGCCGGCCTGCGGATCGCGGGCAAACGCGGCGCCGAGGACGTACGCGCCAGGCGCGAGGTGATCCTGTCGCTGGGCAGCCTGCAGACCCCGAAACTGTTGCAGCTGTCCGGGATCGGACCGGCCGAGGTGCTGCGCGCAGCGTCGGTTCCGGTGCGGTTGGCTCGGGAGAACGTCGGACGGCGGATGCGCGAGCACCGCTGCGTGGTGTTGCGACTCGAACTCGCCGAGGATCTCGGCTACAACCGCCAGCTGTCCGGCAACCTGGCCCAGGCCCGCACCGGGGCGCGTTACCTGGCCACCCGAAAGGGGCCACTGGCCACCCCGTCGTTCGATCTGGCGGCCTTCGTCAAGTCGACCCCGGACGCCGAGCGAGTGGACGGTCAGCTGCTGCTCGGCCCGTGGACCATTCCGGCCTACAACACCGGCGAAGCGGTGGTGATCCAGCGCCAGGCCGGAGTATCGGCGCTGGGGATGGCACTGCGTCCCACCTCGTTGGGCAGCTGCGAGATCACCGCGGCCGATCCGGACGCACCGCTGCGCATCGATCCCAATTACCTTGGTAGCGAATATGACCGGGAAGTCACGGCGAATCTGTACCGGCGGATGCGGGAGTTGTTCGAGCAGTCGCCGATCGCCGATCGGATCAGCCACGAAACCTATCCGGGCACCGACGTGCAGTCCGACGCGGATCTGGTCGACGCCGGCTTGGACGGTGGCTACTGCGGCTACCACGCGGTGGGCAGCTGTGCGATGGGCCCGTCCGACGACGACGTGGTCGATGACCGGTTGCGGGTGCGTGGGGTGGACGGTCTGCGGGTGGTGGACTGCTCGATACTGCCCACCATGGTGGCCGGCAACCTCAACGGCCCGATCATGGCGATGGCGTGGCGGGCCGCCGACTTCATCCGCGACGGCGAATGAGCGCCCGTCTCAACCGCGGGGTAGACCGAGAACGCGGGTAGCGATCACGTTGCGCTGGATCTCGGACGTCCCGCCGGCGATGGTGCCGGCGAAGCTACGCAGGTAGCGATCGAACCAGCTGCCTATGTAGTGATCCTGGTGCCAGGGCTGGTATTCGGTGAACGCAGGGTCTGCCAGGCCGGACGCTCCCGCGAGGTCCAGCGCGGCCTGGTTGGCGGCCTGCGCGGCCTCCGAGCCGAGAAGTTTGAGCACCGAGACCGCACCGTCGTCGGTCTCACCGCGGGCGGCCGCCGCCAACGCCTGCGACCCCAGCAGTCGCAGGGCCTGGTTGTCCATCAGTAGCCGCGCATAGTGATCGCGAGCCAACTCACCATGTGGGTGCCAATCGTCGATCATTTCCTGCAGGCGTTCGGCGTAGCTGAGCCACAGCAGTGTCCGCTCATGTCCCAGCGACCCGGTGGCCACCCGCCACCCGCCGTGCAACGGACCCACCAGATGATCCTTCGGGACCCGCACGTCGACGAAGAACACCTCGTTGAAGTCGACATCGTTCGGTCCGCAGACCGACGGGAATGGTCGACACGTCAGGCCAGGGGCGTCGGTCGGGATCATCAGTGCGCTGATTCCCTCGTGCTTGCGCGCATTCGGATCGGTGCGCACCAATACGAACATGACGTCGGCGTCGTGCGCACCCGATGTCCAGACCTTTTGCCCATTCACCACGAAGTCATCGCCGTCGGCGACCGCACGGGTGCGCAAGGACGCCAGATCGGAGCCGGCGTTGGGTTCGCTCATGCCGAGCGCGGCGGTGATCTCGGCGCGCAGGATCGGTACCGCCCATCTGCGCTGCTGCTCGGCAGTGCCGAAGCTGATCAGCGATGCCGCGATGATCCCGACGCCCTGCGGGTTGAATGTCTGGGCGATCCGTCGGCGGCCGAGTTCCTCGAAATACACGTACTGCTCGACGATCCCGGCGTTGCGGCCACCGAACTCCGGTGCGTTGCCGGGCTGCAGCCAGCCGTGGTCGAACATGGTGGCCTGCCAACGGCGCGCCCACTCCGGTAGCCGGGCACTGGATGTGATCCGCTCTGCGGTGCTGTGTTCGGCGGGCAGGTGGGTTTGCAGGAACTCGATGAACTCGTTTCGGAATTCCTCGATTTCGGAGCCGAATGTCAGCTGCATGCTCATCACATCACCGCGAAGCCGGCATCGACCGGTAGCGCCACCCCGGTGATGTAGCGGGCCTTATCGCTGAGCAGCCACAGCACCGCGTTGGTGACATCCAGCGGCTCGACGAACGGCACGTCGATCAGGTTGCCGCTCATGGCATTGGAGTCCGGGTTCTCGGCGAACCGCGCCGCCATGTGCTCGTTGAAGATCATCGGGGTCGCGACGCCGGTCGGATGCACCGTGTTGACCCGGATGTTGTGCTTGGCGTACGCATTTGCCGCCGATCGCATCAACCCGACCAGCCCGTGCTTGGAGGCCGCATACGCGAAGGTGGCGGCGCTGCCGTCGCCGCCCCGGCCGGTCAGTCCCTGCATCGAGCTGGTCAGCACGATCGACCCGCCGGTGCCGCGTCGAATCATCGATTCGGTGGTGGCCACCAAGGTGTTCCAGGCGCCGCGCAGGTTGGTGTCGACGATGTCGTCGTAGACCTGCTGATCGGCGGGATCGGGCAGACCCAGGCCCACCACACCGGCGTTGGCGATCACCGCGTCCACCTCGCCGAACTGCGCGATCCCGGCCGCCACCCCGGCCTGCAGCGCGGTCAGGTCGCGCACATCGGCCACCACCGGATGCATCCGGCCGCCGGCGTCCCGGACCATCTGCACGGTCTCAGCCAGGTCCTGCTCGGAGGCCAGCGGGTAGGGGATCGAATCGATGTCGGCACAGCGGTCGATGCCGATGATGTCGACACCCTCGGCGGCCAGCGCGACGGCATGGCTACGGCCCTGTCCGCGGGCAACGCCGGTGATCACGGCAACATGGGGATATTCCTGAGGCATGGTTCTCCGTCTCGGTCGGTTCGGTACCGGCAGCAGTGTCGAGGTTCAGGTCAGGATCGCGGGCATCCGGTCCCAGCCGCGCACGGTAGAGGTCCGCGAGCGCCGGGCATTCTCCAGGTCGACGTCCCACTTCGGGAACCGCTTGAGCACCTCTTCGAGTGCCACCCTGCCCTCCAGTCGGGCCAGCGGTGCGCCCAGGCAGAAATGCGCGCCCCGGCCGAAGGTCAGATGACCACCGGGCTTGCGGTGGATGTCGAAAGTGTCCGGGTCATCGAAATGCCGCTCATCGCGGTTGGACGAGGCCAGCATCAACAGCAGCGCACTGCCGTCAGGGATGGTCTGGTCATGGAATCGGACATCCGAGGTGGCCACGAACCGGGCCACGTGCGGCCCGGGCGGTTCGAAGCGCAGTAACTCCTCGATCGCGACGGGTATCAGGCCGGGATCTTCGACGAGTTCCTGACGCTGGTCGGGGTGCTCGGCCAACACCTTGCCCATCCAGCCGAACAATCGGCCGGTGGTTTCCACGCCGGCTCCAGCGATCACGGCCAGGAAGATCAGCAGTTCGCCGGTGCGCAGTTTGCGGGTGGTACCGGTTTCGTCCTCGAATTCGACCGCGAGCAACTCGGTGATCAGATCGTCGGACGGGTTCTTCTTGCGCCACGCGACGTAGTCGGTGAACATGTCGCCGTCGAAGTAGTGATCCTTGTCCACCGGCAGCGGTTCACCCGGCTTGTTGCGCAGCACGGCGTGCGCATGCGCGCGCACCGACGGCTGGTCCGCGTCCGGGATACCGACCAGCATGCCAATGGTGCGCATCGGCAGTTCGGCACCGAGATCGGCGACGAAGTCGAAGCGGTCCGCTCCGATCAGCGGGTCGAGGCAGGACGCGCAGAAGCTACGCACCTTGTCCTCGATCTCGCGGATCTTCTTCGGCGTGAACATCCGCGCCACCAGGGCGCGGTGGATGGTGTGCAGCGGCGGATCCTCGTTGATGAACACCCCGGCCGGCATCACCGGGTCGGTCTTGACCACCTCGAGGATGTCGCCCTTGGCCGAGCTGAGTCGCTGCGGATCCCGCAGTGCTGCATCCACGTCGGCGTAGCGGCTCAAGCCGTAGAAGTCGTGCCGTTCGTTGTAGTAGACCGGGCATTCGTCGCGGAGCCGCCGATACGTCGGGTACGGGTCGAGGTCGATGTCCACGTCCCACGGGTCGTAGTACAACTCGCTCATCGGGCCTCCTGAGGTGATTGATCTCACGACCTTATCGGATACACTGTACAGTCGTACAGCATGAAGCGAGGAGAGTGCCCGTGAACCGGGTAGCAGTGGTCACCGGCGGCGGATCCGGTCTGGGTCAGTCGATTTGCACTCAGTTGGCCGACGACGGCCACCGGGTCGCGGTGTTGGACGTCAATGTCGAAGCCGCAGACAAGGTCGCCGCCGAGATCGAAGCCCGCGGCGGGCACGGACTCGCCGTCGGCGTCGAGGTCTCCGACCAGGATTCGGTGCAGTCCGCGTTCGACACCGTGCGCAGCCGGCTGGGACCGGTCGAGATCCTGGTGACGAGCGCGGCCATCTCCGGCTTCACCCGCTTCGACAAGATCACCCTCGACGAATGGAACCGGTTCCTGGCGGTCAACCTGACCGGGACGTTCCTGAGCTTGCAAGCAGCGCTGACCGACATGGTGGCCGCCGGTTGGGGCCGGATCGTCACCATCTCGTCGGCCGCCGGCCAGCAGGGCGCCCAACGCCAGGGCCACTACTCGGCGACCAAGGGCGGTGTGATCGCGATGACCAAGGCTGTCGCGCTGGACTACGCCGGCAAAGGCATCACCGCAAATACTGTGCCGCCGTTTGCGATTGACACGCCGATGCTGCGCGACCAGCAGGCCAAGGGCAAGCTGCCGCCGTCGGAGTATCTGAACCAGGCCATCCCGGCCGGCCACCTCGGCTCACCCGAGGATGTGGCCGGGCTGTGCTCTTACCTGTGCTCAGAGGCCGCCGGATATGTCACCGGACAGGTGATCGGAGTCAACGGCGGTGCGGTGCTGTGAGGGCGCATTCCTGCACGACAACGAGATACCACGTCAAGGAGCTGCGGTGAAAGTACGAGTCGAACCCAGTCGGTGCCAGGGGCACACCCTGTGCGCCATGATCGCACCCGAGGTCTTCGAACTCGATGATGTCGATGGCCACGCGCACGCCGTCGTCGAGCAGGTGCCCGACGAGTTTCGCAATCAGGTCCGTGAGGCCGCTCGGTCTTGTCCCGAACAGGCAATTCTGATCGAGGTCGAACGGGCGCCGGCGGGCTCCGACGCAGCCCACCACGGAGCGACGGCATGAGTCCGACCGACCAGCACGGAAAGGCCGCCACGGTGCCCACCTACCATTTCGACCGGCATCACCCAGACTACCGGAACCAGTTCTCCGACATCACCCACGAGATGCAGCAGAAGTGCCCACTGGCGTGGACGGATACCTACGACGGTCACTGGGTGGCGGCCGGCAGCAACCAGGTCTTCGAACTGGCGCGCTGCCCGCACGTCTCCAATGACCACGACGTGCACAATGAACGCCGCGGCTACAAGGGCATTTCCATTCCGCTGATGTTGGAAGCCGAGGGTATCCGCGGCGGCATGCTCGAAATGGACGACCCCGAGCATCGGTACTACCGCAGCGCATTGAATCCCTACCTGTCCCCGGCCGCGGTCAAGCGCTGGGAGCCGTTCGTCGACGAGGTGGTGCGGGCCTGTATCGATGAGCGGATCGAAACCGGCAGCATCGACTTCGTCGACGATCTGGCCAACGTGGTCCCCGCGGTGCTGACGTTGGCCATGCTCGGCGTCCCGTTGGCGAAATGGACCATCTACAACGAACCCGCGCACGCCTCGGTGTACACCGCACCGGATTCCCCTGATGCACAACGGGTGCGCGAGCTCTACTTCGCGATGGGCCTGGACTTGTTCACCAGCCTCGGCGAGATCCGGGAACAGCCCCGGCCCGGCATCATCGACGCGCTGGCCAAGCTGCGGATCGACGGCGAGGCCCCGCCGGACATCGAGTTACTGGGCATGCTCAATCTGTTGATCGGCGGTGGTTTCGACACCACGACGGCGCTCACCGCGCACGCATTGGAATGGCTGTCGGAGAACCCGGCACAGCGCCAACGGCTCAGCGCCGAACGAGATACCTTGTTGAACCCGGCGACCGAGGAGTTCCTGCGCTACTTCACCCCGGCCCCGGGCGACGCCCGGACCATCTCCGACGACATCGCGGTCGACGGAATCGCACTCCGAGAGGGGGAGCGGCTGTGGCTGTCGTGGGCGATGGCCAACCGCGATCCGGCGGTGTTCGACCAACCCGACGAGGTGGTTCTGGACCGAAAAGGAAACCGGCACTTCAGTTTCGGACTGGGTGTGCATCGCTGCATCGGATCCAACGTGGCCCGCACGGTGTTCAAGGCGATGGCCACCGCGGTACTGGACCGGATGCCGGATTACCAGTGCATCCCCGAGGGCGCCGTGCATTACGACAGCATCGGGATCATCCAGGGTATGCGCAATCTGCCGGCGACCTTCACCCCTGGGCCTCGGCTGGGTCCTGGGCTGGACGAGACCCTGGTGATGCTCCAGCGCGCCTGCGACGAACAGGGCCTGGCCCGTCCGATCACCGAACGCAAGGAGTCGGCTCAGATTTCACGCTAGGTGTACACCGAAACGGCCACCCGGTAATCCGGGTGGCCGTTTTGGTGTTGCGTGGCCGGCTACTGCGCCGTGGAGTTGCGCGCTGCGGCCATCAGCGCTCCCATGGCATCGCCATTGGACCGGTCCGAGTTGCTGAGCGCCTGGATCGAAACGTCGTGGCCTTCGGCCGATTTGCGCAGGGCGCCGACGGTGGCCTGGTCTTTGGGGATGTGGGCGAACGGGTCGAAGTGGTAG